>JBBPZR010000023.1:0-24184 GCA_038276285.1 Mycobacteriales bacterium
CAATCCGGCGGCTCGCGATCCGGCTGCACGGGAGGGGATCAGGCGGGCGATGAGCCGCGGGGCGAGCGGCCAGAACCGGGCCGCGATGAGGCCGCCCGCCACGGCCGTCAGAACCGGCAGCAGCGACAGCAGTGGATCGGTTGGCGCGCCGGTTTCGACTCCTGTCCCGCCGCGCGACGCCGCGAGCACGGCGGCGGCCACGGTTGCCGCCGCCGCGATGCTGACGGCCCGCCAGGCGCCGCGCTCCCCGGTCAGCGGCCGCCAGCGCAGGGTGAAGCCCACCGCCACCGCCGACAGACCTGCGACCAGCAGCGCGGTGCCCAAACCGCCGGTCACGCCGTAGGACGCCACCGGCCGCCCCCACGCCACGAGCGCCGCGACGTAGGCCGCGCCCACTCCGAAGAGGGCGCCGACCGCGACCGGCCACGTGCTCTCGGCCGCCGTGAACGCCGCGAGCTGAGCCGGTGTGGCGCCGCGGGTACGCAGCAGCCGTACGACGCCGAGGTGATCTCTGCGCACCGACACGGCGGCGACGATCGCGAGCCCCAGCACGAGGACCGCACTGGTTCCGCCGAGCAGGGCGAAGCGCCGGCCACTGCGGCGGGCGCGGTCGTCCTCGGACCGAAGCACGTCGTCGGGTGCGGTGAGGATGAGCCCGTTGTCCTGCCGGAAGAGCTGGTCCGAGAGATCGCTTTCGCGGGCCAAGAAGCGATCCACGCCGACCTGAGTGACCAGGTGCACGTCGACCGGAACCACCCAGCCCCAGGAACGCTGGAAGTCCTCCAGCGCGGCCAGGGCCGCGGTCTGCCTCGTATCGGCGCCGAGCAGCACCGGCGCATCGGTGCCCGGATCGAAGGTGCCCGAGAGCAGGAGCGGGTCGGCGCGGGTCACCCGGCCGACGACGACCAGACCCAGCCCGGTGGTGTCCGGCGTGGGCTGGTTGCCGATCTGCACCACCTCGCACCGCTGCGGCGTGCAGGAGGCGGGGGCGCGTCCCGAGGTGAGGCGGACGGCACGGCCGAGGCCGTCGACAGCGCCCAGCGTGAACTCGCCGTGCCGCCCGTTGCTCAGCCGGCGGAAGACGACCTGCCGCAACGGGGCGACCGAGGAGACTGTGTGCAGGCGGCTGCGTACGACCTGGTCGAACTTGGCGAGCTCCTCGCCGGCCAGGAATCCGTTGAAGGAAACCGTGAGGCTCCGGCGTCCGGCGGGCAGGTCGGCCAGTCCGTGCTCCAGGGCGCCGGCTGAAGCGACGCGGGTGCTCGCGGAGGTGAGGACGGGCACGGCGGTGGCCACGGCGACGCCCACCGCCACCAGCAGCCACGACGCCGCCCGGGCCAGCGCCCGGGCGATCACGACTGCCCACACCGCGCCCACTCGTCGTCCTCCGCTCGCCACGCTGATCGCTCTAACCGGTAAAGTACACTCAGACGGTTAGCTCAAGCTAGGGAGTGTGCCCCTGTGTCCTCCTTCATGGTGGAGGAGCTCGAGTTGCCCGTCGCCGTGGGCGGACACCCGGCCCTCGACTTCTGCAACACCCGCGCCGGTTGGGGCACGCGGGCCCCCAAGGAATACCTGCGTACGTACGACCATCTCGTCGTCTGGACGCGCGAGGCCGGGCTCCTGCAACCTGGCCCGGTCGCCTCCCTGCGCCGTGCCGCGCAGGCCGACCGGGCGGCCGCCCAGCAGGTGCTGTCAGGTGCACTGATCCTGCGCGAAGCGGCCTACTCCGTGGCGCTCGGAGCACCGGCGGTGGCACCGTTCGAGGTGGTCGCGACTCAGGTGTGGCGAGCGCGGGCGGCCGCGAGGATGGTCCGGACGCCCGCAGGTTCGGGGTCGGCGGCCACCTGGCTATTGCCGCGCGACGGCATCGACGCACCGCTGCTCGTGGTGGCGGCCCAGGTCGACGACCTGTTGTGCTCGACGCTGTCCACAGCAGTGGGCGCCTGCCCCGGCGACGGGTGCGGCTGGCTCTTCGGCGATCTCCGCCGCCGCCGCCGCTGGTGCGCCATGTCCGTCTGCGGCAACCGGGCCAAGGCCCGCCGGCACGCCGAGCGCGTGGCGGCCCGGCGGGACTGAGCTCGATCGCCGGGCAGGCCGATCACGACATGCGGGCCAGCGCCTTCCGTAGCCGCCGCATGTCGCGCAGCCGGTGCTCGTACGTCGCGCCCAGGACCACCAGCAGCAGGCCCGCGGCGGCCAACGGCACCCAGCGCGGGACCGACGTGATCAGGTTCGTGACCGCCGGCGCGAGTTCGTGGGTCGCGACCGCCGCAAGGACGCCACCGCCGATCAGGAGGGGGGCCTGCAGCCGGTACCGGCCACCTGTCAGCAGCACGACGAGGGCCACGATGCCCAGGGCGAGCGCCCGCACCACGTTCGCCGGCTCCACCACCAGGGCCACCAGGCTCGACACCAGCCCGAGGGCCAGGCCAGGGCCGAACACCAGCCAGGAGGACAGCTCCCGCCGCTGGCGCCAGCGCAGCCACCCGATCACCAGGCCCGCCACGGCGACCGGGACGGTGTAGGCCTCGGGCGTGCTCACGCCGAGCTCGGCCAGCCGCACCCACGAGGCGATCAGGACGAGCGCGGTGCTGACGTAGCTCGCGGGACGACGGTCCTCCCGCAAGGCGACGGCGCCGACCACGAGGCCGGTCGCTGCCAGCGCGATGCTCAGGGTCAGCGGGCGGGTCGAGCTCAGCGCGATCCCGAGCACCGCGCCCGCCGCCGCCACTGCCTCGCAGCACAGCGACTCGTCGGCCCGGTCCCGCCGCAGCACCCCGGCGACGGCGGCGAGCCCGGCCGCCACCGCGAGGGCGGCGAACGCGGCCAGCCGTGCGGGCTGCCCGGCTGCCATCGCGGCGGTGACCGCGGCCAGGACGGCGGCCGACCCGCCCGTCGCGATGGCGATCAAGGTGACGCCGCGGGTCCGCGCCAGCATCGCCGCTCCCAGTGAGACCAGGGCGGTGGTGGTCAGGGCGATCACGGTGGCCGGCGCGGCCGCGAGTGCTGACGCGATCGTCGTACTCGCGAAGAAGATCGCCGCCGGGCCGGTCACTATCGGGGGGACCGGGTCGTCCGCGCGCGCCAACGTGGCCGCGGCCAGCAGGGCGCAGGCGAGAAAACCGCTGATCAGCAGGGCGGCCGCCCAGGACAGGTCGAGCGCCACCGGAAGCAGCCCCGCGCTCAGAGCGAGCGCCGGCACGGCGAGGCACAGCGCGGCCCGACGGCCCATCAGGGCGAGCAGCGCGGTCGCACCGGCGACAGCCACCACGGCGAGTACAGCCGGCACGGTCGGATCACCGGACCAGCCGACGACTCTTGCCAGGGCGGCCCGGGCCGACGCCGGTGCTGGACCCCAGCCGGCGCCGAGCCGGGCGTACGGCCCGAGGTAAGCCTGCAACTGGGGCTCGGTCACGGCCGCCAGAGCGGCCAGCAGCGGCAGGCCCGCGACCCCGACGAACAGCTCGCGCTCGCCGCCCCGCGGCCGGCGGATCGCCGCGGCGACCATCAGCCCGCCCGAGGCGGCGAGCGCCAGGCCGGGGTACTCGAAACGGGCGGCCGCGAAGGCGCCCGCGACGGCGCTCGTCGAGACGATGCCGATCGTGACGGCGAGGGCGAGCGCGGGGCGGCGGGGCAGTATCTGGAGGGCGACCGTGGCCGCGGCCAGTCCGGCCACCGCGAGCGCGGTCCAGATGGCAGCGGTGTCGACTCCACCGTTTGCCAGCACGAGAGCGCTGGCCGCGCCGGCGGCCGTCGCGACGAGCAGGCCGGCCGCGGTCGCGCCGACGACTGTCGACCTCGCACCGAGAGCGGCGCAGAGGAAGATCGCCGTCGCGACCAACAGGGCGACGACTGTGCTGCCCGGCTCGGCCAACGCGACGGCCAGGGTGATTGCGGTGAGCGCGAGACCACCCAGGCCGGCACAGATGCATACGGTCCGCCGCCGGAGGGCGGCTGCCAGCAGGATCAGGGTGGCGGCGATCGCCCCCTGCAGGATCAGCCCGGGGATGCGGGTGAGGTCGAGGGCGACCGGTGCCACGACGGTGGCCAGCACCACGCCGATACCGCCGCAGACGAGCGCGGCCCGGCGGCCCAGCAGAGCCAGCGCGCCGACGACCAGGCCGGCGGACACCATCAGTACCGACGGGAGCACCGACGGGCTCCCGGACCACGCCAGCTGCGGCGACAGGGCAACCCGGGCGCTGCCGCCCGCACCGGTCCACGGGCTGATCAGCCAACCGAAGGGACCGACCACGGCGACCGCCAGCGGCTCGACGAGCGGCAGGCCGCCCGCGGCCAGCAGCACCACTCCGGCGATGACCGGCCCGCGCCGCCAGGAAACGGTCGACAGGACGAGCCCGGTGGCGGCGAGGAGCGTCCCGGCCACGGCGGGGGCCAATGGGCCGGCTTCGCCCAGCCCAGGCAGGGCGACGCCGATGGCGGCGGTGGCCAGCAGCAGGCTGCCGATACCGGCCAGGACGGTGCGCAGTGCCGGGGCCGATCGGATCATGGCCGCTGCGACGGCGACTGTACCGAGCAGAGCGAGCACGCCGGCCCCCGTATGGCGATGGTCGCCGAGCAAGGTCAGCAGTATCGCCGGCGGTGCCGCCAGCACAGCGGCGACAACGGCAGAGCAGGCGGCGATCCACATCTCCGGCGCCAGCGACCGCCGGCCGCGGATCAGCGCGACCAGCGCGACATCGAGGCCCGCCACGATGGTGGCGGTGAGGGCGGCCCCGGTGGCGTTGGCGTGCAGCGAGATGGCGAGTAGCGGTGCCGGCAGTTGCGCGATGACCACGCCCACCGGCCGCAGCGCGCGTACCGGTACGACCAATGGGTAAGCCGCCGCGAACGCGGCCACCACAGCGCAGACGGCCGCCGCGTACCCGAACCCGCTGACCCGGTCGAGCCCGAAGGCGCCGACCGCGTAGGCGGCGTACCCGTCCATCCCGATAAGTACGAGACCGACGAGCGAGAGTGTCTCGGCGGTCGCCGACAGCTTGCGCCGGATGAGCATGACCGGCAGAACCAGCGTCACGACAGTGAAGGTGAACAGGATGGCGGCACGCCCGGCCAGCCCGAAGCGGCCCCACGCGACCACGGTGAAGATCACCGCGGCGACGGCGAGCAGCAGGCCTCCGAGTGCCAGCAGCAGGTTCTGCACCGACCGCGGCGAGGTTTCGCGCCGGGGAACGGGCAGGGCCCCCTGCGGCAGCCAGGGCGATCCCGTCGGTGTCTGGACGGTCTGGGCAGACGGGCCAGGCTGCGCGGACGGGACAGGCACCGGGGGTCCGGCCGGCTGCTGGACCGGTGCCCGCAAGGTGCGCAGCAGCCCCTCGCGCCGGGTCAGCAACTCGTCGCGCTGCTGCCGGTTAGCGGCCAGCGCCTGATCGACCTGCCACAGCTGCGCGGCAACCGGCCCGGTGAGCGGCAGGCGGCACGAAGGGCAGCAAGCGGTGCCCGAATCGATCCGGTTCGTGCAGTCCGGGCAGCGCAACTCGGTGGGGTGCATGGCAGCACTCTGCACCCGGTGGCCCTTGCCTCCCAGCGTCGGAGTGCTGACCGACGGTGAGTAGCAATACTCACCGTCGTATGGTCGCGCCCGTGGGGATGACGTACTACGAACGCTGGGTCTTCGACGAGGGTCGCGGGCTCGGGCCGCTGACGGCGGCGAGTGCGGCCAAGGTGCATGTCGCGGGCGGCAGCTACGTGGCCGTGCTGGGCGTGGAGCACCTCGTCATCACGCTTCGTGGGCAGACCCGTTCGGTCGGGCTCGCGTTCCTTTCCCGGGCGGCCGAGACCTACGGCGCGATCACCTGGCGCTGGCCGCTGCCAGGCGGCGCCAGCGCCCTGGCTGCCGTCAACGTGCTCGGCGACGGTGGGGCGGTCTGGCGGCTCGAACGCGACCCTCGTGAGCCGGCGGTGAGCGTCGTGCGGGCGCCGTTCACCGAGCCCAAGACGTTCGCGATCGTGCCGCGGTTGGCGACGGTCAACTTCCCGATCTTCGGACGGTACGCGGAGTTGGCCGCCCTGCCCCGCAACCCCTGGGCCTACCTGCAACTTCCACCCGGCTTCCGGCCACCACCGCCGGGCGGTCAGTGACCCGGGACCGTCAGGGCCGGCCCAGCGCGCGGTACTGCCACCCTTGGCGGCGCCAGCGCACCGGGTCGAGCGCGTTGCGGCCGTCGACGATCCGCCGATGGTTCACGACCGCGTCGAGCACCGCCGGATCGAGCTCCCGGAACTCGGTCCATTCGGTCAGCATCAGGACCAGGTCGGCGTCGCGGCCGGCCTCGATCGTGCTCTCCGCGTACGTCAGATCCGGAAAGCGCAGCCGAGCGTTGTCCATGGCCTGGGGGTCGAAGACCCGTACCTTGGCGCCTCGCCGGTGCAGTCGGGTGGCGATGTCGAGGGCGGGGGAGTCGCGGGTGTCGTCGGAGTTCGGCTTGAAGGCGGCACCCAGCACCGCGATCCGGGTGCCGACAAACGTGCCGTCGGTCAGCTCGCCGGCCAGGTCGATCGCCCGGTCGCGGCGACGCATGTTGATGGCGTCGACCTCACGCAGGAAGGACAACGCCTGGTCGACGCCGAGCTCGCCGGCCCGGGCCATGAAGGCGCGAATGTCCTTTGGCAGGCAGCCACCGCCGAAGCCCAGCCCCGCGTTGAGGAAGCGCCCCCCGATCCGGCTGTCGTAGGACAGTGCCTTCGAGAGCAGCGTGACGTCGGCCCCACCCGCCTCGCATACCTCGGCCATCGCATTGATGAACGAGATCTTGGTGGCCAGGAAAGCGTTGGCGGCAACCTTGACCAGCTCGGTGGTGGCCAGATCGGTCACCACGACCGGAACCCCGTCGGCGATGAGCGGCGCGTACACCTCGCGCAGCTTGCGCTCGGCGGAGGCGCTGCTCACGCCGAACACCAGCCGGTCGGGGCGCATCGTGTCCTGCACGGCGTAGCCCTCGCGGAGAAACTCCGGGTTCCAGGCGACCTGCACCGCCTCGCCGGCCGGCGCCACCCGGTGCATCATCTCGGCCATCCGCACCGCCGTACCCATGGGCACCGTCGACTTGCCGACCACCAGGCTCTCGCGGGTCAGCAGCGGCCCGAGGGCGGAGAAGGCCGCGTTGAGTTGCGTCAGATCGGCCGCGTACTCGGCCGGTTTCTGCGGGGTGCCCACGCACACGAAATGAACGTCGGCGAACTCGGCGACCTCGGCGTAGGAGGTGGTGAAACGCAGCCGGCCGGTGGCGAGGCTCTTGCGTAGGAGTTCGGGCAGCTCGGGCTCGAAGAACGGCAGGTCGCCGCCGGTGAGGCGGGCCACCTTGGTCTCGTCGACGTCGAGGCCGATGACGTCGTAGCCCAGCTGGCACATGCACACCGCATGCGTGGCGCCGAGGTAGCCGGTGCCAAGGACGCTCACTCGCAGTCTGTTCGTCTCAGTCACTCGTCAGAGCCTAAGCCCTACCATTGGCAGCGTGAACCGGGCATTCGGTGTGTACCAGCTGCCGGAGGAGCACGGCCTGCTCCGCAAGACGGTGCGCGAGGTGGCCGAGGAGCGGATCGCGCCGCGTGCCACCGCGATCGACGCGACGGCGGAGTTCCCCTGGGACGTCTACGAGACGCTGCGGCAGGCCGACCTGCACGCGATCCATATTCCCGAGGAGTACGGCGGTGCCGGTGCCGACTCCATCGCGACGGTCATTGTCATCGAGGAGATCGCTCGCGTCTGTGCCTCATCGTCGCTGATCCCGGCGGTGAACAAGCTCGGCACGATGCCGCTGCTGCTCGCCGGCTCCGAGGAGCTCAAGGCGTCGGTGTTGCCCGCGGTGGCCAGCGGGTCGGCCATGTTCTCCTACGCCCTGTCCGAGCGCGAGGCCGGCTCGGACGCGGCGGCGATGTCGGCCCGGGCGGTGCCCGACGGCGACTCGTGGGTGCTCAACGGTACGAAGTGCTGGATCACCAACGCCGGCGTCTCGACGTACTACACCGTGATGGTCAAGACCGACCCCGATGCCGGTTCCCGGGGCATCTCGGCGTTCGTCGTTCACAAGGACGACCCCGGCTTCTCGGTGGGAACCAAGGAGCGCAAGCTCGGCATCAAGGGGTCGCCGACCTGCGAGATCTATTTCGACGACTGCACGATCCCGGCCGACCGGATCATCGGTGAGCCGGGCACCGGCTTTCGGACCGCGCTGCGCACCCTCGACCACACCCGCCTGACCATCGGCGCGCAGGCGGTCGGCATCGCGCAGGGTGCCATCGATGCAGCCATCTCCTACGTCAAGGAGCGCAGGCAGTTCGGCCGCCCAGTGGCCGACTTCCAGGGCGTGCAGTTCATGCTCGCCGACATGGCCATGAAGACCGAGGCCGCCCGACAGTTGATCTACGTCGCCGCCGCCCGGGCCGAGCGGGGTGAGGCCGACCTCACGTTCATCTCCGCGGCAGCGAAGTGCCTGGCGTCGGACACCGCGATGCAGGTGACCACCGACGCTGTTCAGCTCTTCGGTGGCTACGGCTACACGAAGGATTTCCCGGTCGAGCGGATGATGCGGGACGCCAAGATCACCCAGATCTACGAGGGCACCAACCAGATCCAGCGCGTCGTCATGGCCCGGCAGTTGCTGAAGTAGGGGCGACGCCCGCCTCCGTAAGGCCGCGTTTTCCGGGAAAACGCGGCTTCCTGCCGCCGTAAGGCGACGTTTTCCGGGAAATTGCTCCGACGGTCCGCTCAGTATCACGGAATCGACTCGAGGAGCCGAGGCGGCGTTGCGGCGGCTAGCGTGGTGCGTTTCGGATGGCTAGCTGGTTGAGTGGCGGGAGGGAGACGCCGAGCGGGCGGACGGCCGCGGTGCGAGGGTCGATGACAAGCAGTTTCCCGCCCGCACCGATCACGAACAGCCACCGACTGTCGGGTGACCAGGCGGTGGTGCCGTCAGTGGCGGGTCGATCGATGGCGGCGCCGACGCGGCGGTCATTTCCCGAGGTGAGGTTCTGAAGGTGAAGGGTGGCCGTTTCGCCCTCGGCCAGGCGCAGGAATGCCACGGTCGTCCCGTTTGGGGAGATCAGCCCGCCCGTTCCGCTCTGGTCGGCAACAGGCGGATCGACAGCGTGCCGCGTGCCGGTGGTGCGGTCGATGACCACATCACCGCAGCGGTGTCGTTCGTCGCATTCGCTCACCAGCCAGCGGGTGGGGCCGCTGGCCTGCAGCGTGCCGGTGCTCACCCGGTGCAGGCCATCCGGTCGGGCGTCATAGACGCCGCCGGTGCCCGAGAACAGGACATAGCCGGCGCCGTCCGAGACAACCGGGAAGTACTCATCGGCGGGGATCGGGATCGACACTCCGGTGGGCTGGCCGTTGCGGCCGACCAGCGTCATCGACTGTTGAGCGCTGCCCGTCTGCATCCACACCTGGTCGGGGCTCGGGCCGGGCAGCACGGTGCCCTCTCCACCGAGCACGCCGGGCAGGGCGCGCGCCGGGCGGCGGTCGGGAACCAGATAGCCGGGCACCGCATCTGAAGGGCGGATAATCGCATCGCCTGGGCCGACGAAAAATGACACCGGCCCGGTGCTCAACAACGTGGGAATCGTGGTGCGGGTAATGCGGCCCTGGGCCAGTTGAACGCGGATCATGACGCCATCGCCTCGGGCGAACAACTCCCACCCGGCCGTGACGCCGAGCAGCGGGTGCCCGACGGCGGTGACGGTGACGGCCGGTGGCTCCGACCCGGACGGGCTGGGGGTGGACGTGCTCGGTTCCGTGGAGGAGGGCAGACCCGTAGTGGGCCGGTGAGCAGCTGGCGACTCCGACGAGCTACCTTTCTCCTGCGCTACCGCCGCGATCACGGCCGCGGCGACGATGACGCCGGCAAGAACGAACGGCAACCATCTCGGCCACCGCTGACCCGGCCAGCCCCCGCCCCCCCAAGCACGCTTCGGGCCGACATCGAGAATGTCGACGTCATCCCACTGGGCATCCTCGCCGCGAACCACCCACCCATCATCGACCTACCCGCCCACTACGCGGCAGACCCGAGCCAGACGGGCTGGAGTAGCTGCCACGCAGGCTCCCGGCAGGCAACGGGCCTCCGTCAGCTAGATCTCCCGCCGTCCCCATCTGTACGGTCTGCGCCTGCCTCGGCCCGGCCGGACCCCGATCGGCTGAGCAGGCCGTCCAGCGTGGTCGCGGGGACACCGGGGAACAGGTCTCGGATCCCGGACCCGCTCACCGCCATGTCGGCGGTGTTCATGAGGACCGCTGCCTGGGCCTGTCGAGCGAAGCTCGGCGAGATCGGCCGGGCGAGCACGGACATCGCACGCAGCATCGGCAGCGGGATGTGCGCTGTGCGGCCCGGCCTGCCGGTCGCGGCGATCAGCCGTTCGGCGATCGCGCTGAAACCGAGGTTCTCCGGCCCTGCGACGTCGACGATCTGGCGGCGCAGTGTGGGCTCCCGGACGGCGAGGTCGACAACGGCGGCGACGTCGTGAGCGGAGACGAAGTTGATGGGGTTGCGGCCCGGACCGAGCACCAGGGCGCGGCGACTCTCGGCGATCTTGCCGCCGATCACGCCGATCCAGGTTTCAAGAAACGCGGTCGGCCGCACGATGGTCCAGCCGAGCGAGCTGGCGACCAGCGCCTGCTCGGCGGCGTACTTTGCCCGGTGCAGCGACATCGGATGCTCGGCGGCGGCGTCTGCCACCGACACCAGGACCATGTGCCGCACTCCAGCGGAAGCCGCCGAGTCGATCAGCGCGAGGTTCGCGTCGCGATCGATCGACTCCGGGCTGGGCCTGCCTGATCCGACGAATCCGTGCATCGCAGAGACGACCGTCGTGCAGCCGTGCACCGCTGCGGCCAAGGTTGCCCCGTCTCGCACATCGCCGGGCATGGTCTCGACCGCGTCGGGCAGGTGCGCTCTCTCGGGGTGACGGGCGAGAACACGCGGAGGCCGCGGTCGGACAGCAGTCGTACCACCCGAGACCCCAGCGTGCCGGTCCCGCCAGCGACCAGGATCATCGGGCACCACTCTCGGCCGACAGGCCGGTGACTCGGTCGACGTTTGCGTTGACGTCGCCGCTGGTCCGCTCGACCGGTTCCAGGTAGAAGTGTGCCGATCTGATCGCCCCCGCATCAACGACGAAGATGACCACGCCGCGCATCTCGGCCGCCACGCCGTCGCGCCGGGTGCCCGACATCTCCCACTCGGTCCACACGGTGTCGCCGTCGACAGCCCGCCTCAGTACGCGCGCCGTGTTGTCCGGAACGGCGGCAAAGATCTGGGTCCAGTTGTGGCGCACCTGCTCGTTGCCGCGGAACCCGCGCTCAGGGTGCACCGGCGTCTCGTTCACGTAGTCCTCGGCGAAGCACGCCACCAGCGCGTCGATGTCGCGTTCGTTGGTCGCGTCTACCAGCCGATCGATCACCGCGGAGGGGCCACCGTGCGCGGAGTCGGGCTGCTTCATTGCTGCCTCCCAGTCATTTGCTACACTCGCATGTAGTCGATACAGGAGTATGGAACTAATATATGGCAACGGTCAAGGGGTCGCCGCGGCGATACGATTCCAGCGGTCGGCAGGCGCAGGCCCGGCAGAACCGCGAGACCGTCCTCGACGCGGCCCAACGCCTGTTCCTACATGGTGGCTACGCGGTAACCACGATCGCCGCGATCGCCCGCAAGGCGGGCGTGTCGGTGGAGACGATCTATAAGGCATTCGGCGGCAAGGCGGGGCTGGTCCGGGCGATCTATGAACGCGGCCTAGCCGGAAGTGGGACCGTTCCCGCGTACGAGCGCTCGGACCAATTGCGCGAGCACGAAGTCAACCCGAGGGCGATCCTGCGACAGTGGGGTGCACTCGGTGCCGAGGTCTCCGCCGAGGTGGCGCCGATCGGCCTGCTGATCAGGGCGGCCGCCGCCAGCGATTCCGAGATGGGGGCACTGCTGAGGGATAGCGACGCCGAGCGCCTGGGCCGGATGCGGCACAACGCCAGGTTCCTTGCCGATCGCGGCTACCTGCGCAGGGGCATGACGGTGGCCGAGGCGACCGACATCATGTGGACCAGCAGCTCACCGGCGCTCTTCGAGCTGCTCGTGATGCAGAGGGGCTGGTCGCTTCGGCGGTACGGGAGCCTGGTCGCCGACGTGCTTATCGCGACGCTGCTGCCGGAACCGGGCTGACGACGGTGGTCAGACCGCCATCACCGCCGGCTCGGCAGGGACGTGCAATGGCGGGCCCGTCTTTTCGCGGACCTCGTCGACGCTGACGTCCGACGCGACCTCTCGCAGCACCAGACCATCAGCCGTGACGTCGATGACCGCGTGGTCGGTGATGATGCGGTTGACGCACCCTCGCCCGGTGTAAGGGAGCGAGCATTCCTCGACGATCTTGTGCGAGTTGTCCTTGGCCACGTGCTCCATCAGCACGATCACGCGCTTCGCGCCGTGCACCAAGTCCATCGCCCCGCCCATGCCCTTGATCATCTTTCCGGGGATCATCCAGTTGGCCAGGTCGCCAGTGCCGGAGACCTGCATCGCTCCGAGGATGGCCGCATCGATGTGCCCGCCGCGGATCATGCCGAAGGACAGCGCCGAGTCGAAGAAGGAGGCGCCCGGCTGCAGGGTCACGGTCTCCTTGCCGGCGTTGATCAGGTCGGGGTCCTCGTCCCCTTCGAACGGGTAGGGGCCGACGCCGAGGATGCCGTTTTCACTCTGCATGATCACGGTGAGGTCGTCGGGCAAGTAGTTGGGGACGAGGGTTGGCAGCCCGATGCCGAGATTGACGTACTGCCCGTCGCGCAACTCCTGCGCCGCGCGGGACGCCATCTGCTCGCGGGTCAGTGGCACGTCAGATCTCCTTACGCGAACGAACGGTCCGCCGCTCGATCCGCTTGCCCTCGCTGCCGACCGGACCGATCACCCGCTGTACGAAAATGCCGGGCGTGTCGATGTGCTCGGGCGGGATCTCGCCAGGCTCGACCAGTTTCTCCACCTCGGCGATCGTGATCCGGCCAGCCATTGCGCAGAGTGGGTTGAAGTTGCGGGCCGACTCGCGAAAGACCAAGTTGCCATGGCGGTCGCCGACAGCCGCCCGCACCAGGGCGAAGTCGGTGACGATGCCCTCCTCGAGCACGTAGTCGCGACCACCGAAGCTGCGTACCTCCTTGGCGGGGCTGGCCACCGCGACGCCGCCGTCGGCGTCGTAGCGCCGGGGCAGCCCACCTTCGGCGACCTGCGTGCCAACGCCAGCCAGGGTGTAGAACGCCGGGATGCCGCAGCCGCCGGCGCGGAGCCGCTCTGCCAGAGTCCCTTGTGGACAGAGCTCCACCTCAAGCTCACCAGAGAGGAACTGCCGCGCGAACTCCTTGTTCTCCCCGACGTAGGAACTTGTCATCCGGCTGATCCGGTGATCGCGCAGAAGCACGCCGAGGCCCCACTCGTCGACCCCCGCGTTGTTCGACGCGGCCTTGAGGTCATCGACGCCCGCGTCGTGCAGGGCGCTGATGAGCACCTGCGGAATGCCGCACAATCCGAAGCCCCCCACGGCCAGCGTCGATCCCGACGAGATGTCGGCGACTGCCACCGCGGCGCTGCTGACCACCTTGTCCATCGAGCCTCCTCCTGCCGCTGCAACCCTATTCCGAATCGAGCCGGCGGATCCCCGGCAACGTCACACCCACCGTGGCGGTGACCCGCTCCTGCTCGACCCGACGCGCCAGCAGCGTCGGATCCGCGTTGTGGCACAGCACGATCGAGGCGCCAACGGCCAGCGGCGTGAGGAGCCAGTCGAGAGCCTCCTCGGCCCCGCCCGCATCGGCGACGAGTACCCGGTCGGTCTCGGCCAACCCGATCTCCTCAGCCCAGTTGCGGGCGGCCATCACCTCGACCGCACCCGACGGCTCGGTTGCGGCAAACACGTCACCCGCCGCCAACACCTCGGCGGCGTAGTCGGTGACCCCTGGCGGGCAATGCGAAAGGCGTGCGTTCAGCGGCCGCAGGGACAGCCCCAGCACGTCCCGGACGCCCGCGGCCAGCGCGTCCGGCAGGCGGGGCTCGTCGCAGACCACGACCGCTACCCCGGCCGGCGTCATCACCGGCAGGGCACCCAGCGACCATGCGGCCAGGAGCACCACCGCCGTCTGCCAGTGCGCCGGTAGCAGCAGGCAAACCGACTCGCCGGGCTCGACGTCGAGGTCGTCGCGCAACAGATTCGCGGTCTTCGCGACCCAGTTGGCCAGCGAGAGCGCTGAGAGTTCGGTGCGCTCGCCGGTGGCGTCGTCGTAATAGGTCAGCAGCGGGCCGGCCGGATCCCGGCGTAGGGCCGAGTCCAGGAGGCCGGCAGGTGTCTCCGGCATAGGCCGACCGTAGAGCGCCGCCGCTGCGAGCTACCGATCGCCCTGCTGATGGGTGCGCTGATGAGTCCGCTGATCGGACCGGACGCGTAGGTCGCGCACGGGTTGACCGGCCGGTACGAACTACAGCCTTGTTCTTTATTGAGAAGCCGCCGCTTCCTGGCCGAAGGGGTAATAGTCAGACTCACCGCCAGTCCCACCAGGCACAACAGTCACTTGAGCACCAGATGGCCCGGTATCGCGCTCGACCCGCATTTCCTATCTCTTGGAGCCCTCAAATGCGCCGTTTCGCTACCGGCAGCGTGCTGTCCGTCCTCGCCGTACCGATGCTGCTGGCGCTGCCCGTCACGACGCGGCCGACCACGGCGCCGCACCCGGTCAAGGCAGCCGAGCAGACCCTCTCGCTGGGCAGCTTCGACCAGCCGGCCGCCGGGGTGCGGGTCAGTGCCACCCGCGCACCGCAGAGTGTCGAGTTCCCCACCGGACGGGCGCTGCGGACGTTGAGCGTGCGCAAGACATCCACCGGAGGATTCTCGGCGGTGGCCGTCACCTGGCGGTCCGAGCGGGGACTCGGCGAGGTCACCGTGCGGGTGAGCGGCAAGCACGGAGCGGTTTGGTCGAAGTGGGAGACCACGTCCACGGAGGAGGAGGGCGCGCCGGCTGCTGGTGAGACCTCCAGTGGTAGCGGACTGGTCTGGCTCGGGGACAGCGAAGGCGTCGACCTGCGGGTGAGCGGCGAGAGCGGCAAGGCACCGCGCGACGTCCGGGTGCGGCTCATCGACCCCGGCACCTCAGCGGCCGACGCCAACCCGGCCGGCGCGGCACCCCGCGACCAGGCCAGCGCCGACGTGGCCCGACCGACGATCTACAGCCGGGCGCAATGGGGCGCGAATGAGAGCTACATGCGTTGGACGCCGGAGTACTCCTCGACCCTCAAGGCCGGTTTCATCCACCACACCGTCCAGTCGAACACCTACGCCGCCGGCGACGTCCCCGGGATGATCCGGGCGGACTACTACTACCACTCGATCACCCGCGGCTGGGGCGACATCGGCTACAACTTCCTGGTCGACAGGTTCGGCCGGGTCTGGCAGGGTCGCGCCGGCGATGTCACCCGGCCGGGCATCGGCGCGCATACCGGTGGCTTCAACGACTACACGTTCGGGATCTCCATGATCGGCGACTTCTCCCTGGTGGGGGTCCCGGCCGGCACCCAGGAGGCGATCGCCCGGGTCTTCGCGTGGAAGCTGGCGCTGCACCGTCGCGACCCGCTGGGCTACACCTCGCTGACATCGACCGGCGGTGGGACGAGCAGGTACGCGGCCGGCGTGACCGTCACCAAGCCGGTGATCATGGGCCATCGCGATGTCGGTGCCACGGCGTGCCCGGGCGGGTTCGGGTACGCGATGATCCCCGCCATCCGGTCGAGGGTCACCGCGCTCATGGCACCCGTCCTGGCGAACCCGTCGTTGTCCACCTACTCGCCGGCGTACGCAGGCTCCCCACTGGGCATGAGCGCGCTGTTCCGGCGGTCGACCGGCGCCACGGTCGAGATCTTCGACGACTGCACTGGCGCGCTCCGCTGGCGATGGACCGGGTCGTGGAGCACTCGCGACATCAACTGGCTCGGTTCCTGGAACCTGCGGGACTCGGCGGGTCAACTCGCTCAGCCCGGCTCGTACCGCCTTCGATTGACGGCGTTGTACGGGTTGACGACGACGATCTGGGACGCGCCGTTCCAGATCGTCGGGACGACGACGGCGCCGGCGCCCAGCGGCACCGCCGCACCGCGACCCCGATCGGCCGCGACCCTGGTGCCACTGAGCCCGAGCCGGGTGCTGGACACCCGCACCGGACTCGGCACCACGAGGATCGGCAAGCTCGCGGCCGGCTCCAGCATCCGGACCACCGTCGCCGGGCACGGCGGCGTGCCGGCCAGCGGGGTGACCGCCGCCCTCCTCACCGTCACCGCCCGCTGCACGACGGCCGACACCTGGCTCAGCCTGGCGGCGAGTGACGGCGTGGTGCCGGCCACCGCACCGGTCGTGGCACCGGCGAGGTCGATCCGCTCGATGACGGTCGCCGTGCCGCTCGGGCCGGACGGGGCCATCGTGATCCGCAACGCCTACGGCTTCGCCGACGTCTCGGTCGACGTCAGCGGCTATTACTCGACCGCCTCCACCGCCGGCCGCTTTCACCCGCTCGCTCCTGCCCGGGTGTACAACGCGGTCGCCGCGCACCAACCGATGATGGCCGGAGAGCGACGGGTCGTGCCGATCAGCGGGCAGGGTGGCGTGCCGGCGTCGGCGACGGCCGTCGCGGTGCAGTTGACCGCTATCACCTCCAGTTACGCCGGCTCGATCGTGTTGTACGGCGCCGGTGGGTCGGTGCTGTCCGGCTCGACGGCGGAGTTCCGGCCGGGTGACGTCGTCCGGACGCAGGCCGTCGTGCAACTCACCGGTGGGGCGATCGGGATGTACAGCCGCGCCAACCTCGTCTATCCCATCCTCGAGGTGGTGGGCTACTACGCCCCCTCGTCCGTGGCCGGTGGCTTGCGCTACGTCGCCCTGGATCCGACGCACGTCTTCGACACCCGGAGCGGGGCCGGCATCCGTCCGGGTCCGATCGGCTCGACCAGCCCCGCGGTGGCTCCGTTCGCCGGTCTCTACGGGGTGCCCAGCTCAGGTGCGGCCGCGGTCGCCCTGTCGCTCCGGTCGTTCTCGGCGACCACCGCGTCCTGGCTGCGGGCCTACCCCAGCGGGACAACGGTTCCGACCTACGGCGTGCTGTGGAACCAGCCGGGCATCACGAGCTCCGGGATCGCCTGGCCGGGGCTCGGCAGCAGCTCGGTGAGCTTCGTGCCGACGTCAGGCAGTTCGCAGCTCATCGGCGACCTGTCCGGGTACTTCACACCATGACGCGCCGTCTAGCGCGCCTGACCGTGGCGCTTGCCGCGGCGGCAATGACCGCCGCCTCGTTGGTGGCATTGAGCGGCCCCGCGGCTGCGTACGAGGCCATCTGGCCCGCGTCCGGGTCGATCGCGGTGACTGGCCACGGCTACGGTCACGGCCACGGGCTGTCGCAATACGGTGCGCAGGGCGCGTCCACCCGCGGCGCGACCGCCGCGCAGATCCTGTCCTTCTACTACCCGGGTACCGCGGCCGGGACGATGGGCGCCGGGCCAATCCGCGTGCACCTGAGCACCAGCGGCGGCCCGGTCATCGTTTCTTCCCGCACCGGGCTGTACATGCGCGATGCCACCACCGGGGCACTGCTCGCACTGTCGACCAGCTATTCGCACTGGCGGATCGGCTACTCGACCAGCTCCGGCTACCTGCTCCAGTACCTGTCCGCCTCCCGGTGGAACAATTACCGTGCCTCCCCGCAACCGATGGGATTCACCGGCCCCAGCACCAACCGGCTGTGGTTCACGTCGTCGTCGACCGTGGACTTCACCAATGTGCGGTCGACGGCCTACCGCGGTGAGCTGCGCCTGCTGCGGACGGGCACGTCGACGTTCATCACCGTCAACCTGGTCGACATGGACCTCTACCTGCGCGGTGTCGTGCCGCGGGAGAGCCCGTCGTCCTGGCCGGCGGCGGCGCTCCAGGCGCAGGCTGTGGCGGCCCGCTCGTACTCCGCGTACAAACGTGACCACGCGTCGGCCCAACCGTTCGACGTGTACGACACGACGCAGGACCAGGTGTACGGCGGTTACTCGACCTACTCCGACGCGGCGTCCGTCGGGACCTTCCTGGAGCAGCCGACGACCACCTCCGCCGTCATTGCGACCGCGAACCAGGTCCGCAGCTACGGCGGCCGGCCCATCTTCGCCCAGTTCTCCAGCTCTAACGGCGGCTTCACGTCGGCCGGCTCCCAGCCCTACCTCCGGGCGGCCGCCGACCCGTGGGAGCGGTACTCCAGCAACCCGTACATGACATGGACGACCTCAGTGACACCGTCGTCGTTGCGCTCGCTGGCCGGTCTGAAGACGCTCAGCCGGATCTATGTGTTCCGCGAGACCACTGCCGGCGGTCACGTCACGCTGGTGCGGTTCATCGGCACCGACTCGGCCAACTCGACCGTGACAGTCGACAGGACGGGCGACGACCTGCGCAGGTACTTCGGTTGGCGCAGCTCGTACTTCGGTTTCGTCACGACCGGCGCCACGGACGGCGGGCCGACGGGGTCGTGGCCGCTGGTGGGCGACCAGATCTTCGCGTACCAGGGATCGGCTCGGGTCATCAACGGAGTTTCGGATGCGCAGGCCGGCTACCGGCCGTACATCACGGCGATCCAGCGAGAGGCCGCCGTGGCCCAGACCGGCCGCTACGACTGGGCCACGGTGACCGCAGTGGCTCGCTGGCAGGGCCTGGTCGGGCTCCCCAAGACTGGCATCACCGACGCGACTACGTGGCAGCCTATGACCGTCCGGTGACCGGCCAGCCTGCTCATTGACGCGGCCGCGAGCGGCGTACTGTGAGCCGCGGCACATCAGCACGTCACGATCGAGGAGCCCACACTGTCTGGCGGTACTTCGCCCAGCGTCCTGATCGACGCGACGGCCGTTCCCGCTGACCGCGGCGGAGTGGGTCGTTACGTCGACGGACTACTCATGGGTCTGCGCCGGGTCGGCGCCGATATCGCCGTCGTCTGCCAGCGCTCCGACGCCGAGCGCTACGGCCGGTTGGCACCGGGCGCACAGGTCCTGGCCGGTCCGGCCGCCATCTCGCACCGTTCGGCCCGGCTTGCCTGGGAGCAGACCGGGCTGCCCATGCTGGCCCAGCACGTCAGCGCGGACCTGATCCACTCGCCGCACTACTCCGTGCCGTTGCGAGCCGGCCGCCCCGTGGTCGTGACGATTCACGACGCGAGCTTCTTCACCGAGCCCGACCACTACGCCACCACCAAGGGCACCTTCTACCGATCGGCCATCCGCACCGCGCTGCGCCGCGCCGCCCGCACGATCGTGCCGTCAAAGGCGACCCGCGACGAGTTGGTCCGCCTGCTCGACGCCGATGCGACCCGGATCGACGTGGCATACCACGGAGTGGACAGGGATCTGTTCCACGTGCCCGACACCGAGGAGAAGCTGCGGGTCAAGGCCCGGCTGGGGCTGCCCGGCACCGACTACATCGCCTTCCTGGGCGCGCTCGAGCCGCGCAAGAACGTGCCGAATCTCATCCGCGGCTGGATGCTGGCCGTGAGGGATCGCGAGGAGCCGCCGGCCCTGGTGCTGGCCGGCGGAGCCGGGCATGACGACGAGATCGACGCGGTGGTCGCCGAGGTGCCGCCCAGGTTGCGGCTGCTGCGGCCGGGATACCTGCGCTTCCGCGACCTGCCCGGCTACCTTGGTGGCGCCCTTGTGTGCGCCTATCCCAGCCACGGTGAAGGCTTCGGGCTGCCGGTTCTCGAGGCGATGGCATGTGGCACTTCGGTGCTGACGACCCCGCGACTCTCGCTGCCCGAGGTGGGGGGCGACGCGGTTGCCTACACCCAGGAGGATCCGAACTCCATCGCCGCCGACCTGGCCGCACTGCTCGACGAGCCCGAACGCCGGGAGGCGCTGGCCGCAGCGGGCCTGGCTCGGTCGCGGGAGTTCACCTGGGAGCAGTCGGCCGAGGCCCATCTGGCCAGCTACGCCCGCGCCGTCTCCGAGGCGTGAGGCCGGGTAGGTGTACGCGGTCGTACCGGCCGGCGGCAGCGGGACCCGGTTATGGCCGCTGTCGAGGGCCGCGCACCCGAAGTTCCTGCATGACCTGTCCGGTGGCGGGCGGACCCTGATCCAGGCAACGTATGACCGGCTGGCCCCGCTGGCCGGGCCCGAGCGCACCTACGTCGTCACCGGCGGCGCGCACGCCGCGGGCATCGCGCGTCAACTTCCTGACCTGCCGACTTCTCACCTGCTGGTGGAGCCGGCCCCGCGGGACTCCGCACCCGCGATCGGCCTCGCCGCGGCGCTCATCGCCCGGCGCGATCCCGACGCGGTCATGGGCTCCTTCGCGGCTGACCACGTGGTGCGCGACGAGCCCGCTTTCCGCGGCGCGGTCAGCCAGGCCGTGGCGGTAGCTTCGGCCGGCTTCCTGGTCACGATCGGCATCACGCCTACCGCCCCGGACACCGGTTACGGCTACTTGCGCCGCGGGGAGGCCCTGCCCGTCGGAACCCTGCCCGTCGGAACCCTGCCCGTCGGCTCGGCGTACGCCGTGGCGGAGTTCAAGGAGAAGCCGACGCTCGAGGTGGCCCAGGCCTATCTGGCCACCGGGCGCTACTCGTGGAACGCCTCGATGTTCGTCTGGCAGGTGGCGGTGTTCCTGGCGGAGTTGCGCCGCCAGCAACCCGAGCTGCACGACGGGCTGAGCCGCATCGCGGACGCCTGGGGCACGCCGGCCCAGGACGAGATCCTGGGCTCCATCTGGCCGGGCCTGCCCAAGGTGACCGTCGACGAGGGCGTCATGGAGGACGCGGCCGCCCGCGGCCGGGTCGCCATGGTTCCGGGCGACTTCGGGTGGCACGACATCGGGGACTGGAACACCCTGGCCACGGTGTTGCCGGCCTCGGCCGAGGGCAACGTGGTGCTCGGCGAGGCGGCCCAGCACGTGGCGGTGGACACCTGGAACACCGTCGTGGCTCCAGGGTCGGGGCGCGTGGTCGCGACCCTCGGGGTGAGCGATCTCGTAGTCGTCGACACCGCCGACGCCCTCCTCGTATGCCCTCGCGCGCGAGCGCAGGACTTGCGTTTGCTGGTGGCGGCGCTTCGCGCCCAAGGCCGTGACGCTCTCCTCTGAGCTGGCGGCGGTGCAGCGCCGCTGGCGTCCTGACGGGCCGTTCGACCTGCTCCGTACCCTGTCGCCGCTGCAGCGCGGCTCCGGTGACCCCACGCATCGCGTCATTGCCGGGGCGATCTGGCGGACGCTGGCCACGCCGGCCGGGCCCGCGACCCTGAGACTGTCCACACGCGACAATGCCGTGCACGCGCTCGGCTGGGGAGCGGGTGCCGGCTGGGCCGTGGCCGGGCTGCCCGACCTCCTCGGCGCCAGCGACGACGCCAGCGGCTTCCGGCCAGAGCACCCGATGCTCAAGTCCGTCCTGCGGCATCATCCCGGCGTACATATCGGCCGAACCGGCACGGTGTTCGACCAGGTGGTGCCGGCCATCCTGGAGCAGAAGGTGACCGGCAGGGAGGCCCGGCAGTCGTGGCGCGAGTTGCTGCTGCGCTTCGGTACGCCGGCTCCCGGCCCGGTCCCGGCCGCCATGCGGGTGGTGCCACCGCCGCGGGTGTGGCTCGACCTGCCCGACTGGCACTGGCACCGGGCCGGCGTGGACCACACCCGGCGGCGCGCCATCCGCGCGGCCGCCTCGGTGGCCGGCCGCCTCGAAGAGTGCGTTGACCTGCCGCCCGAGCTGGCCAGGCGGCGCCTGATGGCGGTGCCCGGCATCGGCCGGTGGACCGCCGCCGAGGTGGCCCAACGGGCCTTCGGTGACGCCGACGCGGTGTCCGTCGGCGATTATCACATCCCGGCGCTGGTGGGATGGGCGCTGACCGGGCAGCCGGTGGACGACGCCGGGATGCTGGCCCTGCTCGAGGAGTACCGCCCGCACCGGCACCGCGTGGTCCGGCTGATCGAGATGTCCGGCCTTGGGCCACCCCGGCACGGCCCGCGCGCGACGATCCGCGACTACCGGCGGATGTGACGACTATTGTCGCGGCGATGGAGGAGAACCGGGCCCGCCGAGTGACCGATGCGTTGCGCGCACGCGGAATCGACGCGCAGATGGCCAAGGAGGGCGTCTATCAGTTCGGCATCCGCGTCTGTCTGCCCGGCGGCCGTGAGGCGGTCTGGGACACCGACGGTACGGCCGGCCTCGAGGCGCAGGTGATGCGCGACGGAATGCTGGTCGGCTTCGTTCCGGCAATCGAGGGATCGGAAGAATTCGACGAGCAAGGTGTCATAGACGCGATCCTGCGGACGGACTACGACCGGCCGGTGGCGACCCGCCGCGTCACGGCACCGCCAGTCGCACCGCCGCTGCCGCCGCAAGGCGGCGTATTCCGCCGGTTCCTCGACGGCTTCCGCTACCGATAACCGTCTGCTGACTCTGGTATCAAGTTGGTACCATGAGCCTTATGGCCATGACACTGCGGACTGAGCCGAGCTCGACAAGGCACTCAGCGTGCTGGCAGCCGCTGAGGGCACGTCCCGCGAGGAGATGGCGATGAACGGGACGGTGCTTGCCGCACCCCGCACACTGGTGTAACACTGCCAGGTTAAGTGCTACACTTTGTTTATGCCGACTACCCGTCCTCGTCACTTCGTGACCGAGACCGACGACCTCGCCGTCGCTCTGGATGCGGCCGCCCGACGGTGGCCCGATTTGAGCCGACCGCAGCTTCTCGTGCGCTTGGCGCTCGAGGGCGACCACGCTGCTCAACAGGCGCACGGGGAGCGGCGGCAGCGCAGGCTCGCCGCTGTTCGACAGCACAGCGGGATCCTCACGGGCGCCTACGGACCGGACTACCTGCGCAAGCTCCGCGAGGAATGGCCGGCGTGATCGTCCTTGACGCCAGCGTGCTCATCGCCTACCTGGACAGTGACGACAACCATCATCTGGCCGCAGAGACGATGCTGGCGGGAGCAATCGACGACGATCTCGGGGCCAACCCGCTGACGCTGGCAGAGGTGCTGGTCGTTCCCGCTCGGGACGGTCGCCTCGAGTCGGCGCAGACGGCTCTTCGCGACCTCGAGGTGGACGAGTTGCCGTTTCCTCCCGATACCGCTGTTCGCCTGGCGCGGTTGCGTGCGAGCACCGGGCTGAAGATGCCGGACTGTTGTGTCCTGCTGACAGCTCAAGGCACCGGTGCGACCGTCGCGTCCTTCGACGATCGGCTTGCCCAAACAGCCGCGGACCGCAACATGCCGGTCCTCGGGCGCTGACCGACGCGCACCGAACTGTGGCGACCCGCCCAGATGAGCGTCGAGCCAATCATCCACGTCGGGGAGCTCCCCACTCGCCGTCGACCAGCGCAACGGGTTTATCACCGTGAGCGATAGTGCCGGCCCTGATGCGTGGGCCTGTCCCAATAGACGATCATCCGCCGACCAGTTCTTGAGCGCTACGAGCAGGCCGGTCATGCGGCCCGGATCGAGGCCAGCTCCAGCACGATGACCGATCGGTGGGGGGATGTGATCGATCGACTGGGCGGGGCATGAGGGAGGTCGAATATCTGGATCTGGAAGACCTGCTCGCCCCGGTGCATGACCTGCGCGCTGGCCCGGTGCGCGACGTGGGTCTCATCGACTCGGCAGCAGGTCGTCCCCCGGTCCAGCGCGTTCGGCGAGGCGGCCTGTCCCAGCCCCGCGCTCAAGGCGGCGGCGTTGCTGCATTCCATCGCTCGCAATCACGCTCTGGTGACGGCAACAAGCGCCTTGCCTGGTTGGCAACTGTGGTGTTCCTTGACCTGAATCTCCATCGTCCGGACCTGACGGACGACGGCGCCTTCGATCTCGTCATGGACGTGGCCAAGGGCACCGCCGACGTCGAAGAGATCGCCGATCGTCTTCGAGTCTCCGCGTGACGGCGGAGCGATCATGCGGGTAAGCCGACGCACGGCTCAAGGCTCGTCGCATTGTCGCAACCGGCCCGTGGCGAGCAGATGGAACGAGGCATGTCTGCGAGGCGCCCGTCGCTGATATGGCTCCGGGGTGTCTCCTTCGTGAGCACCTCCGGGGGTGCCAGGAAGGGACCGTCAGGTTCCTCAACGCGAAGGTCCGGGCGTTCGCGCGCCCTGGTCTTCTGGCACCCCCGGAGGTGGGTCCATGGTTGTGCATGCTGCTC
>JBBPZR010000024.1:0-8436 GCA_038276285.1 Mycobacteriales bacterium
AGGATCGTGCCGCCGTGGGCGACCGTCTCCCTGACGAACTCGTAGGCCTGGTCGATGTAGGTCAGGGTCTGCTGCAGATCGCTGATGTAGATGCCGTTGCGCTCGGTGAAGATGAAGCGCTTCATCTTCGGGTTCCACCTACGGGTCTGATGCCCGAAGTGGACGCCGCTTTCGAGCAGCTGGCGCATGGAGACGACTTGGGTGGCCAAGACCGTGCACTCCCGTCCTGGGTGCGGTCGCGACCGCACCCGCTCAGTTGTCCGCCGACGGCCGGGGTGACCGCCTGCGCCTGGCGCCCGGCCGCCCCGCCGCGTCAGGTGCCGCGGACTGAGTGGGGCATACCCCCGCCTGAGGACTCGGCAAGTGAATCGCCGGGCGGAGGAGGGCGCGCGAAGTCGGCCCACAAGAGCGGGCCGCTGATGGAAGTGTACCCGTGCCAGCCGCCTGGTCGTCACGTCGTGCACAAGCGGCTCTCCATCCACAGTTGACGTGATGGCGGCAGCGCGTAGCGCCGGCGCGGGCCACGCTGGGGCGGTGATCAGGCTCTCGTGCCGCCTCGCCGCGGTGTTCAGCGTTTGGCTGTTGACAATCTGCCTGCCATGGGCCGGCGCCAGGGCAGCCGCGGCAGCCATCTCGACCGCGTCGGCGGCCACGTGGCAGTGGCCCCTGGCCGGCCGACCGCGCGTCGTGCGGGGGTTCGATCCACCGGCGACGCCCTATGGCCCCGGCCACCGCGGCGTCGACCTCTCCGGCGAGCCGGGGATGCCCGTGCGGGCCGCGGGAGCCGGGATCGTAGGCTACGCCGGGTCGCTGGCGGGCCGGGGCGTCGTCACGGTGCTGCACGCCGGAGGCTTGCGCACCACCTACGAGCCGGTGCTGGCCACCGTGCGCGCCGGCCGGAACCTGATGGCCGGGGAGGTGCTGGGTCGGCTTGTCGCCGGTCACCCCGGGTGTCCAGCCGCAGCCTGCCTGCACTGGGGCCTGCTGCGCGGCACGACGTATCTCGATCCGCTGTCGCTGCTGGGCCTCGCTCAGGTTCGGCTGCTGCCCCTCAACGGGCCCGGCGGTCCGGCGGCGGGGCCGCGGTTGGCCCCCGGCAGGTCGGCGGCCTTCGGCGCGGCAATGCCGCGCCCACCGCCTCTGACCGCAGGTGGCTGGGGAGACCGGGCGGTCGGGCTGACGGGCCTGATCGCGGCCGGGACAGTGGGGATGGGCGTGCTGAGCCGCCGGCGAAACGCAGCTAGCGCTGAGCCGCCATCTTCGATCTGAGCTGGATGACGGCCTTGGTATGCATCTGGCAGATCCGGCTCTCCGTGACGCCGAGCACCTGCCCGATCTCGGCGAGCGTCAGCCCTTCGTAGTAGTAGAGGGTGACGACGATCTTCTCCCGCTCTGGCAAGAAGTTGATGGCGTTGGCCAGGAGGTGCTTCATCTCCTCCGTCTCGAAGGCCTGCACCGGATCCACGGCCCGGGGGTCTTCGAGGGTGTCGACCAGGGTGAGTTTGTCCCCCTTGTCGCCACTGTTGAGCAACTCGTCGAGGGCCAGCACGTTGACGAAAGAAACCTGAGCGAAGATCGCCCGAAGGTCCTTTACGGAGATGCCCATCTCCTGGGACACCTCCGTCTCCGACGGGGTGCGCCGGAGCTGGGCTTCGAGGGTCGCGTAGGCCCGCTCGACGTCGCGCGCCTTGTAGCGCACCGAGCGCGGGATCCAGTCGATCGCCCGCAGTTCGTCGATGATCGCGCCCCTGATCCGGGTCACGGCGTACGTCTCGAATTTGATTTCCCGGTCAAGGTCGAACTTCTCGATGGCATCAATGAGGCCGAATACGCCGTAAGACACCAGGTCGGCCGACTCAATGTTGGACGGCAGGCCGACGCCCACCCGCCCGGCGACGTATTTCACCAGGGGTGAGTAATGCAGGATGAGGCGCTCACGCAGGCGGGGATCAGCGGTGTCCCGGAACTCGCGCCATAGCGCCGCGATCGCTGCATCGACCTGCTTGCGCTCCTCGTCGGTCGTGCCGCTGGCACTCACGGCACCTCCCTCCCCGACGCGCTGTAACGAGGTCACGCCCTAGGGTGTGCCTGCTCGTACGCCGCCCGCAGTCGCTCCACGGAAACGTGCGTGTAGATCTGCGTCGTTGCCAGCGTAGCGTGACCGAGCAGTTCCTGAACGCTACGAAGGTCGGCCCCTCCCTCGAGGAGGTGGGTCGCGGCCGAATGTCGCAGACCGTGCGGCCCCAGATCGGGGGCCCCCGGGACGACCGCGAGGCGCCGGTGCACGAGCCGCCGAACCGACCGCGGGTCCAGGCGCCCGCCCCGGGTTCCGAGCAGCAGCGCCGCCCCGCTCGCCGCCTGAGCCATGGCGGGCCGGCCACGCCGGAGGTAGGCCTCGATCGCCCGCTCGGCCGGCACGCCATAGGGGACGGAGCGCTCCTTGTTGCCCTTGCCGAGCACCCGCACCACGCGCCGTGCTCTGTCGACGTCGTCCACGTCGAGCCCACACAGTTCGGCGACGCGCACGCCCGTGCCGTACAACAACTCCAGCACCAGCCGGTCGCGAAGCCCCTGGGGCTCATCGGCACCACCGCCGGGACCGCTAGAACCGTCGGCACAGTCCGTCAGCTCGATCAGCGCTTGGGCCTGCGCCGGTTGAAGGATGGCCGGCAGCGTCCGGTACGGCTTGGGACTGGC
Organism: Mycobacteriales bacterium; assembly: GCA_038276285.1. Classification (GTDB taxonomy): domain Bacteria; phylum Actinomycetota; class Actinomycetes; order Mycobacteriales; family QHCA01; genus QHCA01. The sequence goes on from JBBPZR010000024.1 coordinate 2,698, forward strand.
CAGCAGCAGACCGGCATCGGTCGCTGCCAGCCCGGTGCGGTGCGCCCAGGCGGTGAACGACCGTGCGCCGGCCGCGTGCCGGGCCAGGCTGGTGCGGGCCGCACCGGCGGTACGCAGCCGGGCCAGCCAACTCCGCAGCACCGAGATGTCGAGGTCGGGGAGGGCCCGCACAGCCATCCGCGTCCCGTGATCGAGAAGGCTCACAGCGTCGCCGAGGTAGCCCCGAACGGTGTGGTCGGACAGGCCCCGCTCGGCTCGCAGGTGCCGCTCATAGCCGTCGACGGCCTGGCCCAGCACCGCCGGCAACGCGGCACGGACCACCGCCGATGAAGGGCGGGGGGCGGCAGGGGTCCGAGCCATAATCTGACCGTGCGCGCCCGGTGGCGAGAGGTCAAGTGGGGCGCGCCGCAGCGCGTCGCCAGGATTGCCAGGGTCGGCGCAGAGGGGCAAGATCATGGACCACCGGCTGGAGAGGGGCGTCAATGACGCACGGCCTATCGAGAGATCCCCGCCAGGCAGGAGAGCAAGCGGCTCCGCCGAGCGCGGCGAGGTACAGCGCGATGGAGAAGACGCCGGAGTTCGTTGCCCTACGGCGGGCGCTTCGGCGGTTCGTCTTTCCGATGACCTTCGCCTTCCTGGCGTGGTACCTGCTCTACGTCCTGATGTCCGCCTACGCCCGCGACTTCATGGCCACCAAGGTGATCGGCAACATTAACGTCGCCCTCATCTTCGGCCTGCTCCAGTTCGTGACCACGTTCCTGATCGCCTTCTGGTACTCGCGCTACGCCAGCACCCGACTCGATCCGCTAGCGGATCGGATGCGCGACGCGCTGGAAAGGGACGAACGATGAGCAGCCGCAGCCTGACCCTCCTGCTGTTCCTGGTCTTCGTCGCCATCACCCTGATGATCACCGTGTGGGCGAGCCGGCAGACAAAGACGGCCACCGACTACTACGCAGGAGGCCGGTCGTTCTCGGGGTTCCAGAACGGGCTAGCGATCAGCGGTGACTACATGTCGGCCGCGTCGTTCCTGGGTATCGCCGGTCTCATCGCGCTGTTCGGCTACGACGGCTTCCTGTACTCGATCGGCTTCCTGGTCGCCTGGCTGGTGGCGCTCCTTCTGGTGGCCGAGCTGATGCGCAACTCCGGCCGCTACACGATGGCCGATGTCTTGTCGTACCGGATGAGGCAGCGGCCGGTCCGGACCGCCGCGGCGGTCTCGACGATCACGGTCTCGATCTTCTACCTGCTCGCGCAGATGGTCGGCGCCGGGGCACTCGTGGCGCTCCTGCTCGGAATCAAGTCGGGCTCGACCTTCCTAGGCCTCGACGCCAGCCAGGCCAAGATCGCGACGATCGTCCTGGTCGGCGCGCTGATGATCATCTACGTGACGGTCGGCGGCATGAAGGGCACGACGTACGTCCAAATCGTCAAGGCCGGCATGCTCGTGACCGGGGCAGCGCTGATGACCGTGCTGGTATTGACGAAATTCCACTTCAACCTCTCAGAGCTGCTCGGCGCGGCCGCAGACAAGTCCGGCAAGGGCGCGGCGTTCCTCGAACCGGGCCTCAGGTACGGCAAGGAAGTGCCAGGCGATGCCACCGCCACGCTCTATAACAAGCTCGACTTGATCAGCCTCGGATTGGCGTTGGTCCTGGGCACTGCCGGTCTACCGCACATCCTTATCCGCTTTTACACGGTGCCCAGTGCCCGGGCGGCGCGGAAGTCGGTGGTGTGGGCCATCGCGTTCATCGGCACCTTCTACCTGATGACGCTGGCGCTCGGTTTCGGCGCGGCCGCCCTCGTGGGCAGCAAGGCGATCATCGCGCAGGACAAGACCGGCAATACCGCCGCGCCACAGTTGGCCCAGACACTCGGTCAGGACTTCGGCGGCGACACCGGCGGGGCGGTGCTGCTCGCGGTGATCGCCTCCGTGGCGTTCGCGACGATCCTCGCGGTCGTGGCGGGCCTCACCCTCGCCTCGTCGTCGTCTCTGGCGCACGACTTCTATGCCAACGTGGTCAAGCGAGGCAACGCCACCGAACGACAGGAGGTCGTCGTCGCGCGAGTGGCCGCCCTCATCATCGGCGCGGTCGCCATCGTGCTGAGCATCTTCGCGACCAAGCTCAACGTGGCGTTCCTGGTCGCCTTGGCCTTCGCGATCGCGGCCTCGGCGAACCTCCCGGCGATCCTGCTGTCGCTGTTCTGGCGGCGGTTCAACACCACCGGCGCCGTGGCGGGCATCTACGGCGGCCTGATCTCGACGGTCGTGCTCGTGGTCTTCTCCCCCGTCGTGTCGGGCAAGGTGGTTCCCGGCATCGGCGGGGAGCCGGCCACCAGCGGTTCGCTGTTCGGCCTGGGCACCGACTTCCACTGGTTCGCCCTGGAGAACCCGGGGTTGGTGTCGATCCCGTTCGGCTTCCTGTGTGCCGTCATCGGCACGCTGCTGTCAAAGGAACGTGACGACGAGAAGTACGCCGAGTTGGAGGTGCGCGCCCTCACCGGGGCCGGGGCGCACTGAGGGCCTACTGCTTCGCGGCCCGGGTCAGCCGGAACCCGCTCGCGTGCTCTTCCACGAGGCCGTGGATCGCGAGCTGGGGCAGTGCTCGCAGGGCGTCCCTCACTCGGACTCCGGCCTGTGCGGCGATCTCGTCGACCGCCGCAGCGCCGCGGGAGGGCACGCCTTCCAGGACCCGGGCCAGCTCCGGGTCGAGTTGATCGCGCGGTGTCGTCGGCCCCCGGGGCGGGTCCGCGATGTCCTCGCCGATCGGACTGACCAGATCGGCAACCTCAGCCGCACTCGTCACGAGGTTCGCTCCATCGCGGATCAACTGGTGGACACCGACGGACATTGCCGATGTGACCGGCCCCGGCACGGCCATGAGAGGCCGGCACAACTCGGCAGCCCGGCGGGCCGTCATCCGCGCCCCGCTGCGAGCCGCCGCCTCAACAATCACGGTGCCCGACGACAGGGCCGCGATGACTCGATTGCGCACAAGAAACCGCAACCGCTGGGGTGAACAGCCCGGCGGCCACTCACTGACCAACAGACCGTCGGCTGCGATCCGGTCGAACAGCGCGTGGTGACCGAGCGGGTATGGCCGGTCCACGCCGCTGGCGAGCACCGCCACCGTCGGGCCGCCCGCCGACAGCGCCCCGCGGTGCGCGGCACCGTCGACCCCGTAGGCGCCCCCGGACACGACCGCCCAGCCCCGGTCGGCCAGGCCGTAGGCCAGCTCGCCGGCGACGTGCATGCCGTAAGAGGTCGCCGCCCGCGAACCCACCATCGACACCGCCCGCGCGCAGGTGGCGGCGAGGTTGGCCGCTCCGGTCACCCACAAGGCGATCGGCGGCATGGCCGGATCCTTCGGGTCGGACACCGGGGCCAGCTCGTCAACCTGCGTGGGCCACTCGTCGTCCTCGGGGCAGACCAGCCGCCCACCCAGGGCCTCCACCCGATCCAGATCGCGGCGTGCCACATCGCCGGCGCCTCGGCGCGCCTCGACCATCCGGGCGATGTCAGCCGGCGGGTCGTCGCGGCGCAGCTTGGCGAGGGCCTCCACCGGCCCGTACCGCGCCAACCAATCGGCTAGGCCGTGGCTGGCCGGCTCGCAGATGCGGGTGAGGGCGGCCCGGGCCAGCCTGATCTCGTCAGACGCCGTGCGCACGCGGCCGCTCAGCCGGTCACGTGGCCCGCCGCTCGTCATGCCGCCCGCCGGGTGCGCAGGCAGAAGGCCGCGCTGACGTCGCCGGTGTCGGGACTGGACCGGCCGTCGAGATCAGCCAGTGTCCAGGCGACCCGAAGGACGCGAGACTCGCAGACCTAGGAGGAACAGCATGACCACAGACACACCGACCACCGACACCCTGCTCCAGAGGCTACTCGAAACGAAGCTGGCGCGGCTCTGCACGCGGGAGCTACGGCCCTACGTTCAGCGCACGCTCTGGGCCATCGACAGCGGGATCATCACACCGGCCGACGTGCCCGAGGTCGAGAAGACCTTCGATTCAGTCGACCGGTTCGTGGACTGGATGCGGTCCAGCGGAGTCGAGGCCGCCTACGACGCGGTTGCGCGGCGCCTGGTCGACTCGTGCCCGCCCTGGTGCGAGCGCGACCATCAGGACCGGATCGGGCCGGATGAGGAGACCGTCCATGTGTCCGCCCCGCTCGGCGCCGATGTCCCGCGACACCCGGAGCGGTTCGAGTCCGTCGCGGCCTTCCAGACCCTGACGATTGACCAGGGCGAGACCTTCGAGGAGGGCCTGAAGGATCGCCCCGAGGTGTGGGTCGAGGGGTTCACGGTCACCGAGCCCGACGAGTTGGAGCGGATCGCGGACACGCTGCGCGCAGCCGCCGTGCGCTGGCGGGAGCTGACCCGATGCCGCGGGCCGCGCAGCGGGTCAAGCCCGCCGATGCGGTCAAGATGGCACGCCCCGGCGATGAGTGCCTCGACTGCGGCCGTCGCCGCGCGGACGGGGTGCCGCTGCGCTGGGCACACCTCCTCACCGCGAACGACTGCTGGCTATGCACCGACTCCTGGTCATGCGCGCGACTGGCCCAGCAGCAGCACGAAACAGGCGGCAACTAGAAGGCGGCCCCGCCCGGTGCGCAAACACCGGGACGGGGCCTACGGAGCACGACCTACAAGGGAGGTCAACCCCGATGCCCACAGACCCTACCCAGCCCGCCCGTGTCATCCGCGTACTGCAACGCCTGCGAGACGCTGCGAGGCCACGCCCCAAAGAGCCCAGCCTGGGCTCTTTCCCAGGGCCGCCGTCGCGCACTCTCGATGACGCGCTCGCGCCGTACCTCGACCAGATCCGGCGGGACGCGCCCCGCGTCACCACCGCCGGCCGCATCCTCGCGTTCGGCATTCTCAATCCGGCGACGGACATCCTCGAGCGCCGACTCCTCGCCCTCATCGACTGCGTGGCGTGTGTGCTCGACCATGACGACTACGGCGGCATCTTCGGCGCCCGCCTCGCCTTGCTGGCCGTCGTCGACCCGGCGACCGCAGAGGCCGCGCTGCAAGCGCTCACCGGCGAGGCGACATAGCGCCAGCGGGCCTACCCCGGAGTACCCCCGCGGCCCATTCTGATCGGCCTACGGCGGGCAGGGCAGGGCCGCACGGCGTTGTCCTACGCCGTCAGGACAGGGCCGCGCCGACGTGCAGCGGATGCGGAGGTGGCACCCGCAACGGGTACACTCGTTACATGAAGCGGCTCAAGAACGACCGTCCGGAGGTCCTCCGCAACACGCGCCACCTTCAGCCCGCGAAGGTCATCGGCCGGACAGTCGTCGGCCTCAAAGGGTTATGCATGGGCGTCGTACTGCTGGAAGACGAGCACTACGAGGTGCTGGACCGCACGAACCTTGACTACTGGATCGGGGAGTTACGGAGCAGCGAGGCGTCGGTGCGACGACTTCGGAAACGGCTGGAGGCGTTGCGAGATGAGGTCGGACGACTCTGCCCCGTCTGCGGCCGACCCGTCATCGGCCGAGCGGATGCCGTCTACTGCGGCAGCAACTGCCGGATCCGGGCGCACAGGGAAGCTCGACGCGACGACGAACTGACGCCGGGCGAGGTTGGAGTCTAAGTGTTTCGTCAAAGCTGTGCCGAAACACTTAGACTGGTCGGGTGAGCAGAGGACTCGGGCAGGTTGAGCGTGCGGTGCTGACCGCGCTCGACGGCCAGGACAGGTGCACCAGCACCGATCTTGAGCGGCGGATCTACGGCG
>JBBPZR010000025.1:0-45815 GCA_038276285.1 Mycobacteriales bacterium
AGAAAGCTGGCGGAGAACCCGACCACGGTTGCTGCGCCAACCATGGCGCCAGCGACTGCCGCCCGTACTGCGGACCGCTGCGCCCACCCGGCGAAAAACGCGATAACCGCCCACGGGCTAGAGAAGTTGCCCACCCAGAACACTAAGACGTCGTGCGGCGACGGGATCGCGGAAATGGCCAGCCCGAACAGTCCGGCCCCCACCGAGGAGGCGAGCAGGAGGGGAAGCCGCTAGGCCATCGGCGAAGCGTAGTTGGCACAGGCGTCTGCCGGCGGATTCGGGAGACAGGCAATCCGTGACGGAGAGTTGCTCACCAGAGCGGACGCAGTCGCCCGGGGACGACGAGCGTGGCCAGCGTCGCGCTGAGAGCGTCGAAGTCCTCCCGGCCGAGCGTGGTCTCCCAGGCACGGACGGTCTCGGCCGCTGCCGCCTCGGCGCCCCGCGTGCAGGCGTGCCCTCGCGGCGTCAGGGCCAGGAGCCGGGCCCGGCCGTCATGCGGGTGCGGCTTCCGGGTCAGGTAGCCGCGCTGCGCCAGTTGTTCGACGAGTTGGCCGGCGGCCTGCTTGGTCACCCCGAGGTAGTCGGCCAGATCCACCACGGTCGCGTCACCCGCTGAGATGCGTACGAAGGCGAAGCCATGCATCGGGCGCACGTCGTCGAAACCACGTCGGGCCAGACCCTGCTGAATGCCGTCGAGCAGTTGCGTCGTGACACGTAGGACGGCGAAGGCGCTGCCCAGGTGCTCGTCATCTTGCATGCTCACAGGTTGACACAGTGGGCAAGTAGCCTGACTATATGGTCAAGTCGCTTTCCTAGTCTGGAGGTTTGCCATGCCGGTTCTCCGTACCGCGGATGCCGCTCTACACGAGGTCCACGGAAGTCGCTTCACGTCATATGTGGCACCGTCACGCGGCAGCGAGCAGTTGTGCGCCTGGCGCCTGGACGTGCCGGCTGGACTGCAAGGAGTGCCGCACCGGCCCTCCCGCGAGGAGGTGCTGCTGGTCCTCGACGGGGCGCCTGCACATCACCCTCGACGGCGTGCGGCATGACCTCACGACTGGCGACGTGGCGTTGGTCCCGGCGCACTCCGAGCTGTGCGTCGACGGCGGCCCGGACGGCGCGACCGCTTGGGTGACCACCACACCGGGCCTCGAAGCGGTCATCGCAGACGGCACCCGGCTGACACCACCCTGGGCCCGCTGACCGCAATCGGCGACGGCGTCAGCCGTGAGCCACGGCGGTGCGCCGCGCCCAGAAGAGGCTGTGCCTGCTGGTGCCCTCGGGCACGAACTCCTCCCGCATTACCTGGAAGCCGGCTTGGTCGAGCCACTGCCGGTAGGTCGAAGCATCGGTGTGGCTCCACCACATGGTGGCGTCTCCGCCGAGCCAGTTGCTCTCCGAGCCGGTCCACGCACGCCAGCCGGCGGAGAGCAGGAGCAGTCCGTCGGTGACGAGCCAGTCCGCGATGGATGCGAGCAGGGCCGGCTGGGCCGACAGGGGCACGTGGATCACCGAGTACAACGCGATCACCGCGTCGTAGGACCGCGGGGGAAGCTGAAGCGCTGTGGCGTCCGCGCGTACGAAGGTGGCGTCTGGCACCAGCCGCCGGGCCCGCTGGATCTGCACTTCGCTGACATCGACGCCGGTGACCGCGTGCCCGGCTGCGGTCAGGTCGCGTGCGACCGGGATGCCGCAACCACATCCGATGTCGAGAACACGGCCCCTGCTGGGAAGGGTCGCCAGCAATTCGGCGATCCACGGCGCGTACTCCTCGGCGCCGGCATCGTCGGCCCGATACCGCAGCGAGGCGGCGTCGTAGCCGCGGCGGACCACCTCGACCGGATCACGTCCCGCTCTGCCATCTGGCCCGAGCGCGCGCTTGGCGGTGCCGCGCTCTGGCGCCCGATCCCTACTGTGGGCCATGGTCGAAGAAGGCTGCCGCGAGCTCGGCCGCGGTCAGCGGTGGGCAGACGAGCCGTCCCTGGATCGCGTCGCAGCCGCGCTCCTTGAGCAACGCACGCTGAGCGGTCGTCTCCACCCCCTCGGCTACCACGCTCACCCCCAACGCGTGTGCCATCGCGATGATCGCCGTGACGATCGCGGCGTCGTTGCTGTCGTCAGGGATGTCGCGTACGAAGGACTGGTCGATCTTGAGCATATCGAAGGGAAACCTCTTCAACTGGCTCAAGCTCGAATAGCCGACGCCGAAGTCGTCGATGGCGAGAGCGACACCGAGCGCGTTCAGCTCGCGCAGCGTGCTGATCGCCGCCTCCGGGTTCTGCACCAGGATGCTCTCGGTGATCTCGAGCAACAGGCAGCTGGGCTTCAGGCCGCTGTCGGTGAGCGCCGACTTCACCGTTTTTACGAGGTTGGCCGAGAGCTGCCGGGCGGAGACATTCACCGACACCCGCAGCGGCGCGAAGCCGGCCAACTGCCAGGCCATGCCCTGGCGGCACGCCTCGCCGAGCGCCCAGGCGCCGAACGGGACGATCAGGCCGGTCTCTTCGGCCAGCGGGACGAAGTCGTCGGGCAGGACCAGCCCGCGCCTCGGATGCCGCCAGCGCATCAGCGATTCCACGCCGACCACCCGCCCGGTGCACAGGTTGACCAGCGGCTGGTAGTGCAGGAGCAGCTCGGAGCGATCCAGCGCGTGCCGCATGTCGCTCTCGATGTCCAGCCGCTCCACCGCCCGCACGATGTCTGTGGTGAAGAACCGGTGCATGTTGCCGCCCTGGCCCTTGGCCCAGTACATGGCGGCGTCGGCGTTGCTCAGCAATACCTCGAGATCGGCACCGTCGGACGGGAACAGCGACACCCCGATGGAAGTGGATACGAAAACCTCGCGGCCGTCGATCACAAAGGGCCGGGCGAAGGCATCGCTGACCTTCTCGGCCACCCTTTCGCTGTCCTCGACGGTGTCGAGTTGCGGGAGGACGAGGGTGAACTCGTCACCGCCCATACGGGCGACCGTGTCCCCCTCTCGGACCGTGTGCTTGAGGCGCTGGCCGACCGCCTTGAGCAGTTGGTCACCCGCGGCATGTCCGAGGGTGTCGTTGATCATCTTGAAGCGGTCCAGGTCGAGGAAGAGGATTCCCACCAGCTTGTTCTCGCGCCGCGCCGTGGCCAGCGCCTGGCCCAGCCGGTCGCCCAGCAGGGTGCGGTTGGCCAGGCCCGTGACGGGGTCGAAGTTGGCGAGGTAGTTCAGCCGCTGCTGTGCCTCCTTGCGCTCGGCAAGCTCGCGCTGTGCCGCGGCGAACAGCCGCGCGTTCTCGATCGCGATCGCCGCCTGCGCGGCGAAGGACAGAGCCATCCCGGCGTGCTCGGCGGTGTAGAAGCCGGGCTGTTTGCTGTCCACCGAAAGCATGCCGATCAGGCGGTCACCGAACAGCAGCGGCACGCCCAGCCACGAGTGGATGTCGGCCTCCCGGTGCGGGTCGGTGCCGAAATTGGGGTAGCTGGCCGGCGCGTCGGTGAGGATGACCGGGGCGCGGGTGCGTACCACCTCGCGGTTGGGGTTGTCCTCGGCCAGGACGTCGAAGCTCAGCCCGATCAGGTTCGGCAGGTTGCGGAAACCGTGGCCGCCGATCAATTCCAGGCGCTGCCCGGTGAGCTGCTGCACCGATGCGCTGTCGTACGGGACGACCTTGCGCAACTCGCTGAGGATGAGCGCGAACACCTCCTGCAGATCTATCGTGCTGCTCAGCGCCTGAGTCGCGGCGCGGAGGCGTTCGGCGTGATGGCGCGCGGCTCGCTCCGAGGCCAACAAGCGAGCGTGCTCGATGGCGGCAGCCGCGTGTCGCCCGAAGGCCATGGCCGTGCGGGCATCATCAGCGCCGTACCGATTGGGCTTGTGGCTGTCGACCGTCAATGCCCCGATGATCCGGTCACGCACCACGAGCGGCACGCCGAGGTTGCTGCGGCTCGCGCTGAGATGCGGCTCCATCCGCCAGAGATGGGTCGAGGGAACCGGCCCTTCGATGATCGGCTCGGAGCAGGTGGCCAACAGTTCGTTGTAGGGGTACTCCGCCAAGAGCCGCACCCGGCCGATCTCGTCGGGAGCGAAGCCGCGGGCGGCGATCACCCGCATCCGCGGGCCGTCGACGAGCTGGATCGTGCTGCTGTCGTAGTCGATCACCTCGCGCAGCTGATCGAGGATCGCGGGGAGCACCACGTCGAGGTCGAGACTCTGGTTGATGGCCTGCGCGCTGGCCTGCAGTCGCTCGGCCAACGCGACGGAGCGCTTCTCCTGCGCGTAGAGCCGGGCGCTTTCCAGGGCGATGGCGGCGAGGTGGCACAGGCCGCAGAGCTGTTCGAGTTCCGCGGTGCCGAAGGTACGGTCCGCGTCCGCGTCGTAGGCCATGCCGAGGACACCGGCCGTACGCCCGCCGGCCCGGAGGGGCACGACGGCCACCGCGCGGAGTCGCGCGCCGGCCAGCGCCGACGCCTCCTCGGGCGGGCCGTCGGTGTCCATGACGACCGGCCGGCCGCTGCGCCAGACCTGCTCGGTCACATCGGCGCAGGGACCGAGACCCTCGTGGCCGAGGAAGTCGAGATCGCCCGTACCCATTTCGAAGGCGACGGCTTCCCGGTCTGGCGTGACCAGGGCGACGAAGCCGTGGGGGGTGTGCAGCACTTGGGACGCCTGAGTCAGGACACTCGTCAGCACGTTGATGAGGTCGGGCGGCGTCATGAGGGTTTTGGTGGCGGCCTTCTGGGCGATTTCTCGGGCAATCTGGTGAAGTACCCGTGCCGTCATGCTGCCCTACGGGGTGGCTGGGGCAAAGAGGGTCATGGAGGTGGGCCACGTGACCAAGCGTTTTGGACTCTTCGGGACCGGCCGCTGGGCCAACGACGTACATGCGGCCGCCCTGTCGGCCGAGCCGTCTGTCGAGTTGGTCGGCGTCTGGGGCCGAAACGGTGAGAAGACCCGCTCGGTTGCCGAGCGCTGGGGGATTGTGCCGTACGACGACGTCGATCGGCTCCTGGCCGAGGTCGGCGCGCTTCCCCCAGAGGCGGGTACGTATACCACTGGGCATCGCGGTCCCCATGCCGACGACGAGGCAATCAGAATCTGCCAGATTGCCCCGGCAGACAATGGTCAAAAGGGACCATTTCGCGATCCGCCAGCCACTGCTAGGCGCCTTGCTGACGCACGACATCATGGGCAGATGTCTGGTGACGACCACGAGCACGATCGCGACCATGCTCACGATGACGCCCATCAGCATGGCGGCCCCGATCACCACGGGCCCGGCCTCCTGGGACGGCTACGCGCCCTTGTTGCCCCACACTCACATGACGCGGGTGACTCGATCGACACCGAGTTGGAGGCGAGCGCGGCCGGCATCCGCGCGGTGTGGCTGTCGTTCGCCGTCCTAGCCATCACGTTCCTGCTCCAGGCCGCGGTGGTGCTCGCCTCGGGCTCGGTGGCGCTGCTGGGAGACGCCCTGCACAACCTGGCCGACGCCCTGACCGCCGTGCCGCTTGCCATCGCGTTCACGGTTGGCCGGCGGGCGGCGACCCGTCGGTATACCTACGGCTACGGCCGGGCCGAGGACCTCGCCGGCATCGTGGTGGTCGTCCTCATCGCCGCGTCCTCGGTCCTTGCAGCGGTCGAGTCGATCCGCCGGTTGCTCGATCCGCGGCCCGTGCACCAACTGGGCCTGGTTGCCGTGGCCGCGGTGATCGGCTTCGCCGGCAACGAGTTGGTGGCGCAGTACCGCATCAGCGTCGGCCGCCGGATCGGCTCGGCCGCCCTCGTCGCCGACGGCCTGCACGCCCGTACCGACGGGCTGACCAGCCTGGCCGTGCTGCTCGGCGTCGGCGGGCTGGCGCTGGGCTGGCGCTGGGCGGATCCGGTGATCGGGCTGGTGATCTCCGCCGCGATCGTCACGGTGCTGTGGCAGGCGGCCCGCGACGTGTTCCGTCGGCTCATGGACGCCGTGGATCCGCAACTTGTCGACCAGGTGGAATCCGTACTACGCGGAACCTCAGGAGTGCGGGATGTCGGCGAGGTACGGCTGCGCTGGATCGGGCACGCGCTGCGAGCCGAGTGCGAGGTGGTCGTGGATCCCGCGCTGACCATCGTGGCGGGGCATCAGATCGCCGAGGAGGCCGAGCATCGGCTTCTCCATGAGGTACGCCGGTTGACGGCCGCCATGGTGCATGCCGATCCGCACGCCGTTGACGGCACCGACCATCACGAGCTCTCCGGGCACCACCGCCCGCCTTAGCACTTAGCCCCGCGGCCCACCGTCCCCAGTGCCATAACCGCCCCCAGTTCATGATCCAGGGGGATTTGGTGCTGCTGGGACCGCACTAACTCAACCTGGATCATGAGCCGGGTGGCTCCGTCGACTGGAGGAGGCGTACGGCCAGGAGCGCTACGTCGTCGACGAGCTCCTGACCGGCGATCGTCGCCACCAGGTCGGCGCAGAGCGCCTCGGCACCGGCCGCTGGATCGTGCGCCCTGACGGTGGCGAGCAGCTCGGCGAGGCCGGGCTCCAGGGACGATGGCGCTGCTCGATGAGGCCGTCGGTGTAGAGCAACAGGGTGGACCCGACGGGCATCGGCTCGATCCCCTCGGACCGGTCGTGGCGGCCGGGTGCGCCGATGAGCACCGACTGGCCGCCTTCGAGGAAGTGGGCGCTGCCGTCGGGCAGTTGCAGGACCGGCGGCAGGTGGCCGGCGTTCGCGTACCGCAAGACCCGGTCGGCCGCGTACCCGACGGTCTCCAGCCGGGCGTACAGCGCCGTCGCCAGCTGGGCCATCTCGAAGTTCTGCACCAGCATGTCCATCCGGTCGAGCACATCGCTCGGCGCGGCACCGCCCCAGGCGTAGGACCGCAACACACTTCGGAGCTGGCCCATGGCGGCCGCGGCCTTCATGTCGTGGCCCATGACGTCGCCGATGGCGATCGCGATGGCGCCGTCCGGTAGGGCGAAGAGGTCGAACAGGTCGCCCCCGACACCGGCCTCGGCTGCCGCCGGCAGGTAGCGCGCGGCCGCGTCCAGGCCGGGCAGCTCGGGTATCTCGGGGAGCAGCGAGTGCTGGAGGGTGGTCGCCGCCTCGTGCTCGCGGGTGAACATCCGGGCGTTGTCCACCGACAGCCCGGCCCGCCGGCCGAGCTCGCTGAACAGTTCCAGGTCGCTCTCGCCGTACTGCCGGCCCGAGCCAGTCGTGGTGAACATGCTGACGGCACCCAGGACCTGGCCGCGCGCGACCAGGGGCACCACGATGCCCGACACCAGGTTCATGTCCAGATAGAGCTGGGCCTGCTCGTCGTTGATCGAGATGCGCCGCAGGTGCTCCTCGGTGACCTCGGTGGCCAGAACCGACATACCGGTGGCCAGCGCGCGGCCGACCATCGTCTTGGGGTTGCGGCGGCGCGGCAGGAAGGCGTCAGTGGCGTGGAGCAACTCCACGAGGCGCGGTGACACGGCGGCCACCGCGAGCAGCCGAGGTGGCTCGCCCGGGGTATCCACCAGGTCGACGGTGCACTGGTCGGCCAGCCGCGGGACGATCCATTGGGCCAGCTGGCTCAGGACGGCATCGACGTCGAGGCTGGCCGACAGGGTATGGGTGACCTCGGCCAGCAGGGCCACCCTGCGCTGGCCCTCCTCGGCCGCAGTTCGCGCGGTCTGCTCCGCCGCGATCAGCGCGGCCCGGTCGAGCCCGGAGGCGACCTGCTGTGCGACGGAGAGGAGGAACTCCTGGTTACCGGGGGCGAATATTCTGGGCCGGCGCCAGCCGAAACGGATGACACCGAGGCGGCGGCCCTCCCTCGCCAGCGGCAGTACGGCGTAGGCCTCATGGGGCCCCAGCCCGACGATGCCGGGGAGCTGGGCGACGAGCTCGCCGCGGCTGGTGAAGAAGATGGGCTCGCCGGATCGCAACGCGTGGGCCGGGGGGGTCTCCGCGTCGACCGACATCCATTGCCAGATCTGCAAAGCCTCCGGGTCGGTGCCGACCGAGGCCAGGACGTCGAAGTGGCCCTGGAATACCCGAGCCATCAACACGGCGTCGGCGTCGATCGCCTCGCGGGCCAACTCCACGACCGCCTGCGCCACTTCGTCGACGGACGTGGCATCCGCCAGTGCCGCCGTAATGCGGTGCAGGTCGATCAGGAGCTGGCGGGCGCTCTGCTCGCCGGCACGAAGCAGCGCGTTGTCGACGGCAGCGGCTGCCCGAGCTGCGACCTGCTGGGCCAAGCGCTGGTCGGCGTCGACCCACTCGCGAGGTGTGATCCGGCCCAGGAACAGCGATCCGAGCACGCGGTCATGGCCCATCAGCGGCAGGCAGTACGCAGAGCAGAGCGCCAGGGCCCGGTATCTCGCCAGGAGCTCGCGGTCGCCGCCGGCGATGGCCAGAAGGACGTCGTCGTCGACATCGGCGATCAGCTGCGGCTGGCGGCTGACCATCACCGCGCCGGGACCGTAGGGCTGGCCGGGCATCGCCGGCACGCTCTCGAGCACCCCGCACAGCAAGGTCTCGCAGTCCGGGTCAACGTGGCGGGCGGTGACCCGGACCGCATCGTCGCCACCGTCGAGCAGATGGATCACGCAGCAGTCGGCGAGGCCAGGCAGGATCACGTCGGCCAGGGCGTCTAGGCGCGTGCGGACGGCTCGGGCCTCCAAGAGCAGGTCGCCGGCGCGAGTCAGGATCTCCTGGCGTTGCCGCGCCAACTCGCGCTCGTAGTCACCGGGATGCCGCTCGGTGACGCCATGCACGCTCATGACCCGTCCTCGGCCGCCCTGGCGTAGTCCGACCACGACATGGGCTCGGCGCCACCGATCTGTGCGATGAACTCACCGAGGTACCAGTCGCGGAACAGCTTGGCCTCCCGCGGTGTGGCCAGGGTGAGCAGCGCGTCGCCCGAACGGCAGAACTCGTCGGCCTCGTCGAGCATCTCAGCCAGCACTCGGCTGGCCTGATCGGCCGTTGCCGGCACTACGTAGGTCAGGTCGACCGACTCGAGCCCGGCCTCAAGGGCTTCGTCGCGGCGGGCGTCTGTCTCATCGGTGAGGCCGGCGTAGTCCTGGGTCAGCTGCTTGACCAGTTGCAACAGCCGATGGGGCACCTCGTGCGCTGTCTCGTCCTTCTGGGCGAGGGCGATCAGCGAGAACTCCCGCATCAGCTCGTTGTTGTGTTCGAGGGAACGCTTATAGACGGTCAGCGGGAAACCGATGATCTGCACCGGCACCAGGGGCTTTTCGGTCATAGCGGTTCCACGGCGTCGAGGTTGAATTCCCAGTCGGCAATGCTCTGCGTGGAGTTGGCCGAGAGGGTGAACCAGACGCACTTGCCGCCGTTCTTGGAGTCGACACCCCAATTGCTGGCCAGCGAGTTGAGCAGCCGTACGCCGCGCCCGGTGCCCGAGTCCCTGCTGAAGTTGCGAATTCTGGGGAGCAGCGGGCTGGTGTCGTACACGCACACCAGCAGGTCTGCCGAGTCATTGCTCAGGCTGACCGTGACCGAGGAGCGCGCGTGCAGGATGGCATTGGTCGTCAGCTCGGACACGAGCAAGCTGGCCACGTCGCGGAGTGCGGTGAGGCCCCAGCGCGTGAGCGTCCGCTCGGTGAGCCGCCGCGCGGACGCGACGCAGCTGGGATGGGCACCCAACGTCGCGCGTACTTCCACCCCGCAGACGGTACGGCCTCAGTGGATTGGAGCGGCACTCGGCCGAAGCTTCCTGACGATGAACCGGAAAGATCGACAGCCTGGCTTCCCCCGAGACGGGGCACACTAAGGGCGTGCCGGAGCTTCCCGAGGTCCAGGCGCTGGCCGCGTTCCTGCGCGAACACGCCGTCGGCCATTTCGTCGCGCGGATCGACATCGCCGCCGTGCACGTCCTCAAGACCTACGATCCAGCTCCGACGTCCCTGGCCGGCCAAGAGGTGACCGGCTCGACCCGGCACGGCAAGTTCCTTGATCTCGACTGCGACGGCCTGCACCTTGTCGTACACCTCGCGCGGGCCGGCTGGCTGCAGTGGCGTGACCAGCTTTCGCCGGTGCCACCCAAACCCGGCAAAGGGCCCATCGCACTGCGCCTGCACCTGGACACCGGGTCGGGGTTCGACCTGACCGAGGCCGGTACGAAAAAGGGCCTCGCCGTCTATTTGGTACGCGACCCGCAGACGGTTCCTGGCATCGCCCGCCTCGGCGCGGACCCGCTCGCTGACCACTTCACCGTCGAGGCCCTGGCGGCGCTCGTGGCCGGTGCCCGCCAGCAACTCAAGGGGCTGCTGACCGATCAGTCAGTGCTCGCGGGGGTCGGCAACGCCTATTCAGACGAGGTGCTTCATGTCGCCCGGCTCTCTCCCTTCAAGCTCGCGACGAAGCTCACCCCCGAGGAGGTGGGCAGGCTGCACGAGGCGCTGACGGCGACCCTGCGAGACGCCGTGGCCCGCTCGGTCGGGCAGCGCGCGGCGACCCTCAAGGGCGAGAAGCGCAGCGGCCTGCGAGTGCACGCGCGGACCGGCCTGCCCTGCCCGATCTGCGGCGACACGGTGCGCGAGGTGTCCTTCGCGGGCTCCTCCCTGCAGTACTGCCCGACCTGTCAGACGGGCGGCCAGCCCCTCGCCGATCGCCGCCTGTCCCGCCTGATCCGCTGACCGCAAACCGCTACGATACGTGTTCGTGTGACTACACAGGATAGTGTGGGCGGTGACACCAACCTAGGGGCCAAGCAGCATGACCGAAAGCAGGCATGACGTCCCGCCGCCTTGGAAGGACGGACCCGGCTGATAGTCGCCAGGACTTTCGGCGGTGGAGATCGTGTGGTCGTGACCGGCGGCGCTGGCTTCCTCGGCTCGCACCTGTGCACGGCCCTGGTCAAGCGCGGCGTGGAGGTCCTGTGCCTCGACAACTTCGTCACCGGCACGCCGGACAACGTCGGCCACCTGATGGAGTCCGACGGCTTCCGGCTGATCCGGGTGGACCTGTCGGACTACGTCCATGTGCCCGGGCCGGTCGACGCCGTACTCCACTTCGCCTCACCGGCATCGCCGGTCGACTATCTGAAGCTACCTGTCGAGACCCTGAAGGTGGGCTCGATCGGCACCTTGCACGGCCTCGGCCTGGCGCGCGAGAAGAAGGCACGCTTCCTCATCGCCTCCACGTCGGAGGTCTATGGCGACCCGACGGTGCATCCGCAGGCCGAGGGCTACTGGGGCAACGTCAACTGCGTGGGACCACGGGGGGTCTACGACGAAGCGAAGAGGTTCGGCGAGGCCCTGACCATGGCCTATCACCGCAGCCTCGGCGTGGATACCGCGATCGTGCGGATCTTCAACACGTACGGCCCCAGGATGCGTCCCGATGACGGCCGGGCCATTCCCACCTTCATCTGCCAGGCGTTGCGCGGTGAGCCGCTCACGGTGCACGGCGACGGCTCGCAGACCCGGTCGATCTGCTATGTCGACGATCTGGTCAACGGCATCTTGGCGATGCTCGACTCCGGCCATCCGGGCCCGATGAACATCGGCAACCCGGAGGAGACGTCGATCGGAGATCTCGCCGAGAAGATCATCAAGATGGCCGAAAGCAAATCCCGCATTGTCTACACGCCGCGACCTGAGGACGATCCGACCGTACGCCAACCTGACATCGCCCTCGCGATTCGCGAGTTGGGCTGGGAGCCGTCGGTACCCACTGATGACGCATTGTCATTGACGATCGGCTGGTTCCGCCGGCACCCGAATCTGATTGCCCGAGTCCCGACGGTCAGCTAATGAGTAGCACCCCTCTGAGTTCGCCGGAAAACCCCCAACCGTGCCGCTCGGCCGTGTACCGTAAGAGTTCATACCGATACAGAGTGTAACCGCTCGGGGGATGGATGGCAGCGCTCTCAGGTGGCCAATTCACTCCGGGCAGGGGTCGTGGGAAGTCAGTGACATCGATGCGGACAGCCGTTTGGCGTGAACTGCGCGGTGGAGGACCTTCACGATGAGTTCCGCACTTGGATCGCGTACGGCGAGCGATGAGGTTGCTGAGGTCGCCGCCGGCCCTGGCACGTTGCTGGATCCGCCCTGCTCTGACTACTCCGACCTCCCCAGGGGGCGGGGAGCCTTGGGCCTCGAGCCGATTGAGACCCAACCCGCTTCCGCCATTCACAAGCGGGGACATCCCCTCCGTCGAAGGTCCGACGTCTGGCTCAGAAAGTATCGACTGCTGGCGATCGGGGTCGATGCCGTGCTGGCCTGGGTAGCGGCGACCACGGCCGTCCTGCTCCGGTACGACCCGAGCGTGACCATGCACGGCGTGCCGTACCTCGTGCTGGCCGCCGCGTTCCCTTTCCTCTGGGTAGCGAGCCAGGCGGTGGCGCGCTCCTACGAGAATGGGCACCTGGGCGTCGGGCCCGATGAGTTCAAGCGCATCGTCCGGGCGGGTATTGGGCTGACCGCCGCCATCTGCTTCGTCTGGTCGACTGCCCAACTCAATCTTTCGCGGATCGTCGTTGGCCTCAGCCTGCCGTTGGCCACCTTCCTCACACTCCTGGGCAGATTCGCGCTCCGCAAGGCGCTCCACCGGATTCGCCGAAGCGGCCGGGCGTCCAACCGGGTGCTCGTCCTGGGCAGCCGCAACGAGGTATACGAGTTCGTCAAGGCCATCAGGCGCGCGCCGCAGGCGGGCTTCCTCCCGGTCGGGATGTGCCTGACCCGCCGATCCGGCCGGGTCGACCTCGACGGTCCGACGCTGCCTGTGATGGGTGGGCTCGATGACGTGCTGCGGGCCGTCAAGGCGCTCGACGCCGACACTGTCGCCATCTGCGGTGACCGCGGGGTCTCAACGGAGGGCTTGCGCCGACTCGCCTGGGACCTCCAGGGCACCGGTATCGGTCTCGTCGTCGCTCCCGCGCTGACCGATGTCGCCGGCCCGCGCATCCACATCCGACCGGTCGCCGGCCTACCCATGCTGCATGTCGAGGAGCCCGTGCTGCGCGGTGCCGGGCACGCGGTGAAGACCACTTTCGACCGCACCGCCAGTGCTGCGGGCTTGGTGTTGCTGTCTCCACTCCTCCTGCTCATCGCAGTCGTCGTGGTGCTCGGCTCGCCGGGGCCGGTCTTCTTCCGGCAGAGCCGGATCGGGCGCAATGCCGAGCCCTTCCGGGTCTGGAAGTTCCGGACCATGTACATCGACGCCGAGGATCGGCTGACCGAACTGCTGGCCGACAACGAGTCCGACGGCCTGCTGTTCAAGCTGCGCCACGATCCGCGGATCACGCCGTTTGGCCGGTGGCTGCGAAGGTACTCCCTCGACGAGCTGCCGCAACTGCTCAATGTGCTAAGCGGTGACATGTCGCTGATCGGTCCTCGGCCGCTGCCGACCAAGGCCGAGGACTACCGCGGAAAGGTCCGCCGCCGGCTGCTGGTGCGGCCGGGGATCACCGGACTCTGGCAGGTGAGCGGCCGGTCGACGCTGTCCTGGGAGGAGTCGGTTCGCCTCGACCTCTACTACGTGGACAACTGGTCGCTGATGGCGGATTTCATGATCCTTTGGAAGACGCTGTTCGTGGTCTTCCGTGGCGCCGGCGCGTACTAAGTGCGGATCCACCTGCACGATGGCAGCGGCCATCCCTTCCAGGTCCAGCTGTCGCGGGCTCTGGCCCGGCGCGGCCACAACGTACTTCACACGTACAGCACGCAGTTCTTGTCTGGGCGCGGGCGTCTGGCGGTCGGAGACGATGACCCGGCAGGGCTGCGTATCGAGGGCATCACGGCCTCCCGGGAGATGATCAAGTACTCGCCAGTCGCTCGTACTCGGTGGGAGATGAGCTACGGCAAGGCGTGGCAGGCGGTTCTCGAACGGAGCCCGTGCGATGTTGTCGTCTCATGCAACACGCAGCTGTTCGTGGCGGCCTCCATGCGGCGCTACTTTCACCGGCGCGGGTTGCCCTGGATTCTCTGGCACCAGGACATCGCAAGCTTGGCCATTGCCGATGAAGCAGCCCGCAGGTTGCCACCCGCGGCGGCGCGCGCTGTTCGTGGTGGCGTGCAGCGCATGGAGCGCAACCTCATACGTGATAGTTCCGCCGTCGTCGCGATCGGAACTCCGTTCGTCGAGCAATACCGCCGCTGGCACTGTTCCACGTCGCATGTTCGGGTCATCCCGAACTGGGCGCCACTTGATGAGATCGTGCCCGCCGACCGCGACAACCCGTGGGCGCGTGCGCACGGCTTGCCGGCGAGCGGCATGCGACTGCTGTACGCGGGAACGCTGGGGCGCAAGCACAACCCGCAGCTTCTGCTCGACCTTGTCGACGGATATCGCTCGACTGGCGGCGATGGCCAGTTGACGGTCGTGTCGGAAGGTGCGGGCGCCGATGAGCTCGCCGCGGCGGCACGGTCCCGGCCCTACCTGCGCGTGTTGCCGTACCAGCCGGCCGAGCACCTCGCCGAGACTCTTGCCAGCGCCGACGTGCTGGTTGCTCTTCTTGAGCCGGAGGCATCGCAGTTCTCCGTTCCGAGCAAGGTGTTGTCCTACCTCGCGGCGGGGCGTCCGGTGCTTGCTCTGGCGCCGGCCAGCAACCCGTGCGCGCGAGACGTCATAGCTGGTGGCGGAAGAATCGTGGAACCTTCGGCGGAAGGCGTCCGCGAGGCCGCGCTGTGGATCGCAGCGCTCGCGGCCGATCGGGCGCGGTGGACGGGTGTCTGCCATCAAGCCCGGCACTTTGCCGAGGGGAAGTTCGACGTCGAGCGGGTCGCGGATTCCTTCGAGGAACTCCTGCGTGCCGTGACATCTCCGTCCGGATTGTCCGCGGCGCCGACGAAAGCGCCCGCGTATCGAGCGGACCGCGCGCTGCTTTGACAACGCGAGATTTCGGGAGGTCCACCGCGAACGATTTGGACTGGTGGCGCAGAACCTGCGTGGAGAATCTGACCGCTATCTTCAGAGAGGCAGGAGGGTCATGAGACCAGTCCTGAAGAAGATAGCCACCGGCGCATTTCTCGCCGGCGATCGTCTCGGCGTGCATGTTCTGCCCTCCCATTACTACTCGCCCGTTGCCAGTCGACGAGGCCTGCGCGGCAGCGAAGAGCAATGGCGCCGTCCGCTGAGCCCCATCCCGTTCGATTGGGACCTGGACGCGCAGGAATCCTGGCTCATCGCGCAGGTAGCCGCGTACCCGGCGGAGCTGCCACTGGAACAGATCTACCGCGAGAGCGAGGCGGTGGGCGGGTTCCGGTACGGGCCGATCGAGGCGCAGTTTCTGTACTCGTACCTGCGCACACATCAGCCGGCCAGGGTTGTGGAGGTGGGCAGCGGCAGCTCCACCCTCGTCATGTCGCGGGCGGTAGAGCGAAACCTTGCTGACGGTGGGCGGGTGACCGAGATAGTGGCGTGCGATCCCTATACCGCCGACCGGGTGGCCGGCCTGCCGCATGTACGCGCGCGGGCGATCGGTGGCCTGGACGTCGACGAGGAAGTCCTCAGCCTGCAGTCAGGCGATGTGTGGTTCATCGACTCGACACACGCGGTTCGCACGGGCTCGGAGCTGGCCCACCTCTACCTGGAGCTGCTACCTCAGCTGCGCCCCGGTGTGGTCGTGCATATCCACGACATTTGCCTGCCATATCTGTACGCCCCCGACATTTTCCAGTCGATGTTCGACTGGCAGGAGACGACATTGGTGGCGGCGCTTCTCGTCGGCAACCCCAGGCTTCGTGTTCTCGCGTGCATGTCGGCGCTACATCACGATCGACCGGAGATCCTGCGCAACGTTTTCCCCGAATACCGGTCCCGCGCCATGCGAACCGGCGTCGACACCAGCAGCGGCGGGCACTTTCCGTCGTCGCTGTGGCTCCAGTCGTGCTGACTCTGCGCGGTAGATGCTCCGCAGGAGGTGTGCCGTCCTAAACGAGCTTGCCGCCCGCGCCTCGTCTGCTTCCCCGCTTGCCGCCCCGACCACGGCGAAATCCGGGCCGGCCTTCCGGCCCGACATTCAGGGTTTGCGTGCGGTCGCGGTCCTGCTGGTCGTCGCCAGCCACATCGGAATCTCCCGGCTCAGCGGCGGTTACGTCGGCGTCGACGTCTTCTTCGTGATTTCCGGCTTCCTGATCACCAGTCTGCTGATCAAAGAGGCAACTCACCGGCGCGGCATCTCACTGGGCGATTTCTACGCCCGCCGGGCGCGGCGGATCCTGCCGGCCGCCACGGTCGTCCTGCTCGCCACGGTCGCCGGTGCCTTCGCCTTCCTGGGCCAGGTCCGTACGGGTGAGATTCTGCGCGACACGGTCTGGGCCGCGTTGTTCTCAGCCAACTGGAAGTTCGCGAGCGACGGCACGGACTACTTCGCCGCCACGCTGCCCCCTTCGCCGGTCCAGCACTACTGGTCCCTCGGCGTCGAGGAGCAGTTCTACCTGCTCTGGCCCGCATTGCTATTAGTGCTGCTGTTCACCTTCGCCGCCCGGCGCGGGCACGAACGGGGCAGGTACGTCCAATCGCCATCCCCGCGGCGCTGGGCCTTGCTGGGTGCCGTCATCGGGTTGTTGGCGGCCGCGTCGCTGACGTACTCCGTGGTGTTCACGAAGGCGAATCCCACCGGCGCGTACTTCTCCACGCTGACCCGGGGCTGGGAGTTGGCGGTTGGTGCCATGCTGGCGATCGGCGCGACACAGCTGAGCCGGATACCTGGCTGGGTCAAGGCGACGGCCGGCTGGATCGGCCTGACCGGGATCGGCCTCAGCGCTGTCTGGTTCACCGAGGGGACCAACTTCCCAGGTACGGCGGCGTTGTTGCCGGTGCTGTCAGCGGCGCTGGTCATCGCCGGCGGGGTCGGCGGTCCTGCCAGTGGAGCAGTGGCCCTGCTCGGGGTAGGGCCGATGCGGTGGATCGGTGATCGGTCCTACTCGCTCTACCTGTGGCACTGGCCGGTATTGATCATCGGTGCTGCATATCTCGGCCACGACCTGACAGTCCTGCCGGCCGCAGGGTTGGTGGTGCTGGCCCTGGGGTTGACAATGGCGACCTATACCTTCGTCGAACATCCGATCCACCAGGGTGCCCGGTTCGCCAGCCGCGGCCCGAGCCTGCTGTTGTGGCCGGCATCGCTCGCGGTCATCTCCACGGTTGTCGTCTTTGCGCTGTCGACCCTGTCCGCCGGCCAGGCCGGCACTGGCCTCGACACGACGTCTGCTGCCTCGAAAGAGCCCGGCACTGCCGCGGCCGACTCGGTGGCGGCCGTCGCTGCGGCCGTCGCCGCGGCCAAGGCCGGCGGGCCGGTGCCCAATGTCCTCTCACCGGCGATCGGCCACCTGCGCGGTGACAACTGGGGCCAGGATGCCCCGTGCACCGCCGCACCGGGGAAGACCACCAGCAGCATCTGCTCGTTCGGGCCGGGGGACGCCAAGAAGTCGATGGTGTTGTTCGGAGACTCGCATGCCGGCATGTGGCTGCCGCCCCTGCGTCAGGTCGCCGAGGACACCGGTTGGCGGGTCTACTACTTCCTGAAGGTCGGCTGCCCGTCTGCCGACGTGGCGCTGAAGGTGCTCGGTAGCAAGGGCCCTGAGTGCGACGACTGGCGGAGTTGGGCGCTGGCCCAGATCCGCAAACTGACGCCCGACCTGGTCATTCTCGCCAACCGGGGTCTCTACCCGCTGAAGGGTGGGTCGGCAACCGCCGCCATCCCGGCTCGCAGGCTGGCGATCTGGCAGGGCGGCATGGTCTCGACCCTCCGCGCCGTGGACAGGAGCGCGGCCCGAGTCGTGGTGCTCAGCGAGACCCCGCAGGGTCAGCAGGACCCGGTCGCCTGCCTCGACCGGCCAGGGGCGTCGCTGGCCGACTGCACCTTCAAGCTCGCCAGGGCGGTCAAGGACACCAACGCGGCCAGCATGCGGGCCGTTGGTCTGGCCGGCGGCACGTTGATCGACCTCACCGACCTGTTCTGCTCGTCCGCCGCCTGCCCGATGGTGGTTGACGGCGTGATCGTCTATTACGACATCGGACACATAAGCCGCACCTACAGCTTGACGCTAACCGCCAACCTGGAAAAGGCGCTCTCCTTGGGCGGCGGCCGCGGCGGCTCATCGTCCCCGCCAGCTAGACCAACCCCCAAGGCTCCGTCGAAGCCGGCCCCGACACCGTCGCCAGGCGGCTGACGTGCTATGTCTCCACTACGACTTGCATCTGCCGAAGTACACTCAGTAAGCCTCTCCGCGGCCGACGATCGGGCGGCGGGCCGCCTTCTGTTCTCACTCGAAGGGTCTTGACGTGTCGCTGCGCACCGTGGACGTGCTCGTGGCCGGCGGCGGTGGATTCATCGGGGGACACCTGGTGGGTGACCTTCTCGGTCAGGGCCGCACAGTCCGCGCGGTGGACGTGAAGCCGCCGCACCAGTGGGATCAGACCCACCCGGGCGCCGAGAATCTGCAGCTGGACCTGTCCCTTCTGCCTTCGGCGCGACTGGCCGTCGAGGGCGCGGCTCAGGTCTACAACCTCGCCGCGGACATGGGCGGCATGGGGTTCATCGAGAACCACAAGGCAGCGTGCATGCTCTCCGTGCTGACCAGCACGCACGTCCTCATGGCTGCTAGGGATGCCGGCGCTCAGCGCTACTTCTACTCCTCGTCCGCCTGCGTCTATGCCGCGGACAAGCAGCTCGAGACCGACGTCGTGGCGCTGAGCGAAGCCGACGCCTACCCGGCCGCGCCCGAGGACGGCTACGGCTGGGAGAAGCTGTTCAGCGAGCGGATGTGCCGTCACTTCGAAGAGGACTTCGGGTTGCCCACCCGGGTCGCGAGGTATCACAACGTCTACGGTCCGCATGGCACCTGGGACGGCGGTCGCGAGAAGGCCCCAGCAGCGGCCTGCCGCAAGGTGGCGATGGCGGTCATCACCGGCAACGCCGAGATCCAGATCTGGGGTGACGGCGAGCAGACCCGCAGCTTCACCTACATCGATGACTGCCTGCGCGGCAGCCAGCTGATCATGCAGGGACTGCCGGTCAAGCCGATCAACCTGGGTAGTTCGGAACTGGTCAGCATCAACGGGCTCTACGACATCGTCGAGTCACTCGCGGGAATCAAGTGCCGCCGCAGCTACCAGCTCGACGCTCCGCAGGGTGTCCGGGGCCGCAACAGCGACAACGCCGCGATCCGCGCGCGCTACGACTGGGAGCCGTCGACGCCGCTCACGGACGGGCTTGAGCGCACGTACCGATGGATCTACGATCAGGTGAAGCTCCAGGCATCCTGACGGCGCGGAAGACCCTCATGTCTGATGTCAGCGTTCCCGCGGCGCGGGATGGCCAAGCCAGGGCAACGGCGGTCGCCGCCCTGCCGGATTTCGTGATCATTGGGGCGCAGAAGGCAGCCACCACGCTGGTCCACCAGTGGCTGCGGCAGCATCCGCAGGCCTGGCTTCCGAAAGCGGAGGATCCCTACTTCCGGGATCCGGTCTATGGCACCCGCGACCTCGACAGCTGGGCTCAGCAGTACGCCGGGCGCACCGAACGCCGCCTCGGCCTGAAGTGTCCGGACTACCTCGCGCGCCCGGAGGTGCCGCTGAGGTTGCATCGTGATCTGGCTGAGCCGGACCTGATCGTCTGCCTGCGAGACCCGGTCGCCCGTGCCCTGTCCGCGTACTTCTGGTGGATGCGTTGGGGTCTGATCCCCATCCGACCCGCAGAGGAAGGGCTCTGGCGCATCCTCGACGGCGGTTACCGCGACCTGGACCCCACCGTGGGCGATGTGCTCGAGTGGGGCCTCTACCACCGGCACCTGACCCGCTTTCTCGGTCACTTTCCCCACGAGAAACTCCTCGTGCTATTCGACGAGGATCTTCGCCGGAAGCCGGCCGATGCCCTCCGTCAGACGCATGAGTTCCTCGGCATCGACCCCGGCGTGGCCCCGCCGATCATGCGGGCGGAGGCCAACCCTGGCGTCTATTCCCTCGAACGCCTGCGATTCTTGCAGCGCCGAACCAAGCACATGCTCCGATGGGACCCGGCTCGCACCTATCCGTCACTGGTGCACCCGAGTTTCCCGCTCCCGCGGCTCTACACCGACGCGGTCGCGTTCGCCGATCGCTACGTCCTGGCCCGTCGTCACCCTAACGCCAAGCCGCGGTTGTCGGCCGAGCTGACCAGCGCGCTGCGGGACTACTACCGGGCCGACGTCACGGCGCTGGAAAGGCTGGTCGGCCGCGACCTCACGTCCTGGAACCCGACAACGTCTTGACCCGCGGACCTTGCCCGGACCGTTCTGGCGCAGGCTGCCTGCCCGGCAGGGCCGCCGGCCCGGCGGGTTGACCGCTCGCCGCCACTACCACCGCCGCCACGAACGCCAGTGTGAGCCATTCGACGAGCGCCACGAGCCCGCCACCGGCCGTGACCAGCCGCACGACGGGCAGCGCCATCGCCGCGGCGACCGGCAGCATCTCCGCTGGCAGGACGCGCAGACCAGACAGAAGGCGCAACCAGAAGAACACGATGAAGGCGAACACCGCGATGGCCGGGATGGCGACGAAGATGCCCGCGTACTGCCAGGAGTCGAGGACGAAGTTGTGCGAGGTCGCCCCGGACGTGTTGGCACTGCCGGTCCAGAAATTGTCGCTGATCCGGGACAGTGCGAGCGTGAAGCCATTCTCCCGGGCCGAATAGGACGCCGTCTCTCCAGTGAACCTGTTCCACAGCAAGGCGCCCAAACCGGAGGCAGCCACCACGCCGAGGCCCAGTGCTCCACCGACGGCGGCTAGCCGATGCCGGGCGCTGACGCGGCCAGTGACGATCGATCGAACGACGTAGAGGCAGGGCCAGACCGCGGCGGCGAGGAGGATCGCGCGGCTCAGAGACAGCAGCAGCAGCAGCGAGGCAAGCACCATGCCGCTGCGGTAGACGACCCGTTCAACGGCATGCACCGCGGGCTTCCGGGCGTTGGCCCAGCTGGAGACGTACATCGACAGCAGCACGCCACCGAAGATCTCGTGCCGGAAATTGGCTCGCACCGTGTCCGCGTCGAAGCCGAAGCCGATAAAGCTGGTTCGGAACAGCTGGAACTGCAAGATGTTCGGATCGCCAGAGTTGATGCTCTGCTTGACGATGACCCAGGCGTCCAGACCGTTGCGATTGGCGGAGTAGCCGAAGGCCGCCAGGAAGGCGACCACGGTGACCGGAGCCGCCCAGCGCAACGCGCGGACGAGGTGAGGGCGGGGCTCGGTGGCGGCGGCGAAGAAGTAGGCGCTGAACGCCATGAACACCATGAGGTAAAGCAATTCTTGCTCGGGCTCGACCGCTGGTCGTCCCTTGCCCAGGGCAACGGCGACCCACACGAGGTACATGCAGGCATTGGCAAAGATGAAGGCCCGGAAGCGGTGTGCCACGGCGCCGGACTTGGTGAGCCGGTAGGCCGCGAAGACGCAGATGCTAAACAGAAACGCCGCCAACTGGTGCACCCGAAGGGCGCCGACCGGCGTGGAGCCGACCACGAACCACTGCAGCGGCACCGCGGCCAGCGCGGCCAAACCGAGTACTCTCACAAAGTGACTCTCCGTGGCCTCAAGACTCTGTTTGGTTAATCCTAGCCGCTCTGATAGGTGGCCGCCGATGCCCGGGCAGGCTCTTCTGCGGCGGATGAGCTGGTCCCTGGCAGATCAGGTCCTGGCCAGCCTCACCAACTTCGGGCTCACCGTGCTTGTGGCGCGCTCGGTCGCCCCGCACCAGTTCGGCGTCTTCTCGATCGTGATGGCTGCCTACATCCTGGTGGCGTACCTCTCCCGAGGGCTCACCGCCGACCCGCTCGTCACCCGCTACAGCACCGCGGCCCGGCCGGCCTGGGCTGGTGCGGTACGCGCTTCGACCGCGGCGACCGCCCTGGTCGGCCTGTTCCTGGCCGCGGCCGTAGCCGTGCTGTCGCCGTTCCTGCCGGCCGGCCCACGGATGCTCAGCTTGGCGTTCGCCGTTGTGTTGCCCGGCGTGCTGATGCAGGACCACCTGCGTTTCGCGTTCTTCACCGAGGGCCGGCCGGGCAAGGCGTTCGCCAACGACCTGCTCTGGGCGGCCACGCAGTTTTCCGCGATCGCAGTGGTCGTGAACAGCGGAGTGCATGCGGTGCCACCGCTGATCCTGCTCTGGGGCGGGTCCGGCACCATCGCGGCTCTGGTCGGCCTGGCCCAGTTACGCCAGCTGCCTGCCCCCAGCCGGGTGAGGTGGTGGTTTGCGGAGCATCGCGAACTCTGGCGCCCTTACGCCGTCGAGAACTCCCTCCTGCAAGTGACCAACCTGGTGGTCCTCGCGGTCGTCGGCGCGGTCGCGGGCCTGGCCGCCGCCGGAAGCCTGCGCGCGGCGGTCGCCGTCTTCGGCCCGCTGACCATCCTGGCGCTGGGTGCGCTGGCCGGAGGCGTGCCCGAGTTGGCGCGCGTGGCCCGTCGCGACGTCGATCGGATGCGGCGGTACGCACTCCTGCTCGGTTGCGTGCTGGCCGCGGCGACTGTGCTGTGGGGTCTCGCGGTGCTGTTGCTCCCCATGTCGGCGGGGCACGCGCTGTTCGGGCAGACGTGGACGCTGGCACGGCCGATCCTGGTGTTCACGTTGATCGACGCGGTCGGGGCCCTCTTCGTGATCGGGCCGTTCGCCGGGCTGCGGGCGCTGGGCAGTGGCCGGCGCAGCCTGCGGATCCGCGCCGCGTTCAGCGTCGTGCGGCTGGTCATCGCGTGCGCCGGGGCGCTGGCCGGCGGACTGCACGGCGCCGTGCTCGCCTTCGCCGTCATGGCCCCGGTGCAGATGATTGGCTGGTGGTGGCAGTTCACCCGCGCTTGCGCCCGGCCAGCGCGGGTCGACCCCGACCCGGTAGCGAGCTACGTGGCGTCGCCGTAGGGCAGAATCGATTACATGGTGCATCGCGGCAGACACGGAAGGTTATCAGTTGCGGTCTTCGCGGCACTGGGAGTCGTACTCGTCATCAATGGATGCACGCCGGCACATCCCGGGCGGGCCGCGGCCGAGTCGCCGACCGTATCGCACCGCCCGTCCGCTGGGTTGAAGAAGATCAAGCACGTGGTCGTGATCATGCAGGAGAACCGGTCCTTCGATAGCTACTTCGGCACCTTTCCCGGTGCCGACGGGATACCCATGAAGGGCGGCGCGCCGACCGTCTGCGCGCCCGACCCTGCCAGCAACCAGTGCATCAAGCCGTTCCACGACTCCGCCGACGTCAACGGTGGCGGCCCGCACGGCAAGCAGGATGCCACGGCGGACATCAACGGCGGCAAGATGGACGGGTTCGTCAAGGCGGCGCAGAGCTACTTCTCCCCCGCGTACTGCACCCAGGTGCCCACCAACCCCTCCTGCCACGGGCCCGCCGTGGACGTCATGGGCTTTCGCACCGGGGCCGACATCCCGAACTATTGGAAGTACGCGCGCGACTTCGTCCTGCAGGACCGGATGTTTCAACCGGACGCCTCGTGGAGCCTGCCGGCGCACCTGTTCCAGATGTCGGGCTGGTCGGCCCTGTGCCCGACGCACGAGCCCGAGGACTGCACCAACGACGACGTGGGCCCCCTGACCCCGGCCAACCAGAAGCCGATTTTTGCGTGGACCGACATGACCTACCTGCTGCACAAGAATCATGTGCCGTGGGCTTACTACATCGTCACTGGCAACGAACCGGACTGCCGCAACCCGGGGGCGGTCACGTGCACCCCTATCCAGCAAGACTCCAGGACACCGGGGCCATGGAATCCACTGCCCAACTTCGATACTGTCAAGCAAGACGGCGAGCTCGGAAACATCAAGTCGGTGGAGCGTTTCTATGCCGCGGCTGCGACCGGCACGCTGCCGGCCGTGTCCTGGGTCACGCCGTCGGCCTACCTCAGTGAGCATGGCCCGGCCCGGATCAGCGACGGGCAGGCCTACGTCACCAGCCTGATCAACGCCGTGATGCAAGGCCCGGACTGGACATCGACGGCCATCTTCCTGGCCTGGGACGACTGGGGCGGTTTCTACGACCACGTCAAGCCTCCCGTCGTGGACATCAATGGATACGGCCTGCGGGTGCCAGCCCTCGTGATCAGCCCGTACGCCAAGCGCGGCTATATCGACCACCAGACGCTGTCGTTCGACGCCTACAACAAGTTCATCGAGGACGTCTTCCTCGGCGGCCAGCGACTGGACCCTCGCACCGACGGCCGGCCCGACCGCCGTCCCTCGGTCCGTGAAGGCCTGGCGATCCTGGGCGATCTGGCCAACGATTTCGACTTCAGTCAGGCTCCGGCACCACCCATGCACCTACCAGTGCATCCGGTTAGTGCGCTGCGATAACAGAACGACATCGCAGGACTACTGTACGTGAGCGATATAGCCGCGAGACCATATCGCGTTTATGGTAGATCGCCGCCCTGTTATATACATCGATGTGGTCCTTTCCATCAGGTTTGACGAAAAGAGATTCAGAGCGTTCTTCAACGTGCCCGTCACTAATTGCCACGGTGCACGGTTACCTAAGCGGCAGCCGTCTCTGCGGCCGTCATAGTCCAACTTCCCATGGGGGACACATGGCACGCAGCTATTCACGTCTACGTCTACTGATGCCGATGATCGCCGTTGCTGCGCTCGGCACAGCGCTAGCACCAGCTACCGCAGCAACCGCCGCCTTGGCACCGGCCTTCGTATATTCCGGCAGTGCCTACGGCACCAGCGTCAACGTCAGCAACACGGTCACCTCAGGCCCGTCCGCGCTGGTCACGCTCGGCTGCACGTCCCAGTCTGGCGCCCACCGCGAGAACACTACGGTCGGTGCCAACGTCGGCTCGCTGCTGCACAGCGCCAGCGTGAAGAGCACGGTCGACACGTTCGCCTCGCCGACCAAGATGTCGTCGTCATCGACGGTGCAGAACCTCAGCCTGCTCAACGGTCTGGTGCAGGCCACGGCGGTCCGCGGCCAGAGCAACACCACCAAGACCGCTGCCGGCTTCCAGAGTGACTCGGCGGGATCGACGTTCGTCTCGCTGACCATTGCCGGCGCGCCGCATGCCGCTACGGCTCCGCCCAACAGCTTCGTGTTCCTCGCCGGGTACGGCTACCTGGTGCTCAACCAGCAGTTCGCCACCACGACCCTGACCGCACAGCACTATTACGTCACGGCGATCCACCTGGTGATCAACCAGACCAACGTCCTCGGCATCCCAGTCGGGACCAACGTGATCGTCGGGCGGGCGGTCAGCGGCCTTTCCGGACCGGTCGTCAGCACCGTCGGCGGATTCTCGTACGGCACGTCGGCAAACCTGCCGGGCAACGTCCTGACCTCGGGGCCGTCCTTCATCGCGTCGGTGCCGTGTGAGGGCACCAACAATGTCGAGGTTGTCAACACCGGCGCCGGCATCAACATCCCGAACGTCCTGGTCAGCGGCACCATCCGCGACACCGCCAAGGGCACCGTCAACGCCACCATCGCATCCGCTGAGACGACATCGACCGTGGACAGCACCAATGTCCTGGCCGGGCTCGTGAACGCAACGGTCATCAAGGCCGACGCGCACGCGGGCAAGACAGCTGCCGATGTCATCACCCTGGGCGACGGCGGCTCGCAGTTCGCCACGCTGACGGTGTCCGGGTTCCCGTTGATCAATGCGAACGTGGGCCCCAACACCTCGGTCAGCATCGCCGGGCTGGGCACGCTCTGGCTGCACCGCGTGATCAGGACGAGCACTTCCATCGAGGTCCGCATGATCGAGTTGGTCGTCAACCAGTCAAACTCACGGGGTCTGCCGATCGGCACTGACATCCGTGTCGCAGTGGCCTACGCCGCCATCAAGTAACCGACGCCGCCGACCCGGCCGGGGCGGGACCGCACCTGGTCCCGCCCCGGCCGGCTGTCCGGGCGAGCTAGGGTTGGCCATGCAACGCACCGGCCCCTTCCCCTATCCGCTTTGAAGTCCCGGCAATAATCGCCACCGAGGCGGCCCCCGTGCAGCGCGGTCGTGGAGACTGCGCGCCGATCGTGAGCCGGGCCGATTTCGTTCTCGCGCTCAGCCTGTCCCTGCTCCTGACTGTCGCCGCCGTGATCATCGCCGTGGCTCGGCACATCCCCGCCGCAGCCGCCGCGAATCCCGCCTATCTGCCTCAGCCGGGCCGCAGTGGCACCTGGCTGGGCGACAGGGTGTTCACCGAGTCTCAGTTTGAGATCCTGGCCAGGAACTACGGCATCGTCGTGCTCAATCCCAACTACGCCGACTACGACATCAGCCGGCACCTCGCCGCCGCCAAGCACCTCGTGCGGCTCAACCGGGGGGTGCGAGTCTACGAGTACTACCAGGCCCTGTTCCGGGATGTCGGCAATGCGGCTGCTCCCGGCCATATCGGCTGGGGGAGTTATGCGAGCGGCTTCAAAGCCGACTGGTCGCCTTCATGCGACTGGCACCCTAAGCGGGTGTCGCGTTTGACTCGGCTGATCCGCTCGGCGTGACTTCACCGCTGACCCGGTTCTGGAACGCCAGAATCGGGCCCGGCAAGGTCGTCGCCTGGAACTCGGGGCTCGTACGGTTACTGGCGGAGACAAAGGCCGCGCTGGCTCCGTTGGGCAAGACCATCCTCTACAACGGCATCGCTCCGGCTCCTCACCGCACCGCCGACCGCAATCGCCGCCTGCTGTCGTTGACGGATGGAGCCAGCAATGAGAGCTTCTGCCTCGAGGGCACCAACGACCCGGCGGCCCGCAAGCGAGTGCTCTTCACCTCCATCATCGAGGATGCGACCGTGATGCGGCAGCACCCGGAGAAGATCCTCTTGGAGTTCACCAACTATCAAGTTGATGAGGGCACGATCAACAAGGTAGCCCTGGGTCGGTACTAGGGATACCAGAATGACGACCTGGGCCTGCTTCCGGAGATGACGCTGAGTCTCGGCCTACCCGTGAGCGACTACCAGCACCGCGGCACGTTGTTATGGCGCCACTTCGACAACGGCGTCGCGTACGTGAACGTCGGCGCGGCGCCGGTGTCGACCAAGCTACCGGCCGGGCTCGTACCCTTCACCAACGGTGCGTCAGGGCCGGCAAACGCGGGCCGGACAGGGGCTCACACTGGGTGCGACCAGCGCCGCTCTGTTGTTGTCGGAGCGCTATCTGCATCCCGGTCGCGCAGCCCCAGACCAGCCAGGATGACGGCACGGTCGGCGGTTCCGAAGCCGGCGTTCAGCTCGACGGCAGCCGCTCGCAGCAACTTTTGGCGGGACGACGGTCCCAAACCGCCGAGCTGCGCGAGGAGCTGCTGCAACCGCGTGTGGTAGTCCGCCTCATCGCTGGCCAGCCATCTGGTGCCGCGGAAGGCCGCGCTCAGGCACCCGACACCGAAGGCCAGCACCGGCACCCCTGCTCTAAGCGCCTCCAAGACGACGAGCGGTTCTGCCTCGTTGCGGTAGCGGCTCGGAAACAAGAAGACGTCAATGCCCTGCAGGAAACCGGCGACCTGTGCCCGGGCAAGGGGACCGTGATAGGTGATGGTCGCGCCGTCGCGCCGTTCCGCCGCCCGCAGCGCCGACTCCGCTGACTCGTCGGCCAGTGGGCCAGCAAGGTGCAGGTGCGTGGCATGCCCGGCCGCGCGTGCGCGCGCGTGGGCGGACAGCACGACGCCAAGGCCCTTGTCGGCGTTGAGGTTGCCGAGATGACCCAGCCGAATCTCGGCGGACGGGCGGCTCTTGCCGCGACTGGTCAGGCCTACAAAGGCGGAGTTCGAGCACACCGCGCTCGACCGGATGCCTGGGTACCGCTGCACCAGGCGGGCCCGCATGTCCTCGCAGAGGGCGACGTGGCAGGTGGATGGTTCGGCGGCCGCCACGAGGCAACGCATCGCCGCCGCCCCGGTGTCGAGATAGGCGAACGAGTGGTGATGGTAGACCAGCGAGTAGCCGAACAGGCGAGAGATGAGGGCGAGCGGAACCTGGTACCAGATGCCAGCTCCGCCGGCACCGGTCAGGTAGACGCCCACCTGTCGGCCCGCGCCTCCAGCGCGGAGCAGTACACCGGCGGCCCGCAGATGCATGACCGCTCGGATCAGGTGGTAACGAGCACCCACGCGCCCGGCGGCTGACGTATCGACCACGCGGACCTGCTCGCACTCCTGCCGCAGCAGACCCAGAACGAGATCGTGGACGATGCTAGCGCCATGCAGCGGGGGCGGCAGCGGCCCCACGGAGACGACGACCCTTGATCGCTTCACACCGTGCCGGTTCATACCTGGGCGGACCCGCGGTATCCGGTCGCGTGCAGGGCGAACGTGTTGGTGATGCCCAGGCGCTCGCCCAGGCGCTGCGCGAGCGAAGACTGATTCGACCAGTAACGCAGCACCCTGACCTCGTCAAAGTGCTGCCCGAGCCATGACTGCAGGGCGTCGGCGTCGACGCCGTTGCGGACCACGTGATACTCGATCATGTCGCCCGGCTTGGACTCGTCGTAGGCGCCACGCAGTCGGCGGCCCAGTGACGCCAGGCCGGTGCGGCGGTTGCCCTGGGTCGCCATCCGCCACGCGAGATAGGCGCCCCGGTCGAGGCGGTGGCTCAGGGCGGGTATCCGGTCGTAGCGAAGCGGGTCCTGCACCGTGATCAGCGTTCCGCCCGGCGACAGGTGACGCGGCAAGCTGCGCCGCAGGAAACCCAGGTAGTCGGGGATGTGATGCAGCACCGAGCAGCAGAGCACGGTCGAGAACATCTGCCCACCCAGTGCCCGCAGGGAGCCGTCCGAGTCGTACACGACCCGAAGCCGGTCGTTTGCACCGAAGCGGGCGGCAAGCGTTTGTGCGGAGGCCTCGGACATCTCCGTTGCCGTGACGCGACAGCCGCGAGCCAACACTGGCTCGGTCATGCCTCCGTGGCCGGCCCCCACCTCCAGGACCGTCGCCGGCAGGCCACGCTCGCTCGTCTTGGCGATGCTGTCGACGATCAGTGAAGTCAGCAGGCTGTAGACCGGCCAATGCTGCAGATGGGGGCTGCCTACGCGGTAGTCGGTGCCGGCGCCGTAGTGGGCTTGCTGTATTTCGCCCATGCCGGAAGCGGCTTGTCTCATCGTAGGAAGATGCCGTCGAACTGCAGAAGCCGTCGGGAGTCCGGTGCGCGAAAACCAGGGATGATCTCGACGAGGGAAAAGCCCGCATCTTCCAGAGCGGCCATCACGGCGAGATAGCCGGCCTGTCCTTCATAGAGCGGCGCGGCCGACATCTCGCACTGCACCGCGCGCGCCCGAGTCAGCATGCCAGCGGCGCCAGCGAGCACGCGGTCCTCCGAGCCCTGCACGTCGATCTTCAGCCACGGTGTCGTGGCCGGATCGTCGGCAAGAACATCGTCGAGCCGCGCGCACTCGATGCGCTCGGTGTGATCGGTGGCCGAGTCCCGGTCAGCGGCCACGTGTGCCGCGCCGACGGCAAGGGTCGAGCTACTCACCAGGTTGCGAGAGACCTGCAACGAGACAGTGCCCTCTGCGTCGCCGAGTGCGATCTGACGCACCGTCCACAGAGGATCACGGGCGGCGTTGCGTTCGAGCAGCTGGTAAGCCCTGACCCCCGGCTCGAATGAGATGATCCGGCCGCGACAACCCAGCGAACGCATGCGCATCGCGTACTGGCCCTGATTGGCTCCGATGTCGACGAGCAGATCCGGTTGCGCCTGCTGCAGGAGCGCCGCCATCGTCTGGGCCGGGCCGCGCCGCAAACTCGAGATCTCGAGGTCGAAACGAGCGAGCACGGACCGCAGTGGTTGCTTGATTGCTTGACCGAACCATGAAGTCCGCAGCGGCACGTGGATATCCTTGAAACCTCGCCGGCATGCACAAGCTCCGGTTAGCCAAAGTCTAGGCGATGGCTGGTGCGATTGAAGAAATAGTTGGTATGTGGCATTGCTAGATTGAGGCAACCGGCAACACCTCGGGCGAGTTTGGCGAGAGGAGCGTTTGCATGCTTCTGCCGAGTTTGCTCTGCGGTCTGCTGCCCGCCTCGGCGACCAAGAATCGGTTACTCAGCCGCTCTGCCCGCAAATGGCAGATTGCGGCCAGCGCCCGCGTCGGGAGCTGCATTTTCTGGCGGGTCGGCGAGCTGCGAATCGGTGCCGGTGCGTACGTCGGGCCGGGCAATGTGATTCGCGACATGAACCGCGTGTTGATCGGCGACGGTGCCGAGCTGGGCCAGTTCAACTGGATCTCCGGCGCCGCGCAGTTCGTTCCGCAGGCCGAGGACAACCCGGCGGCCACCCTCAAGATGGCGTCCCAGTCGGCGATCACCTCCCGCCATTACCTGGACTGCTCCGGCGGGTTCTCGATCGGCCGGTTGTCGATCCTGGCCGGGGTAAAGAGCACCGTGTTGACGCACAGCGTCGATGTCATGGCATCCGCGCAGCACGCGGCACTGGTCAGCATCGGCGAGCGCTGCTTCATCGCGGCGTGCGCCCTGATCACCGCTGGCGTCACGATCGCCGATCGCTGCGTTGTGGCGGCCGGGTCCGTCGTGGTCAAGGACCTGCTCGAGTCAGAGACGTTGTACGCCGGCGCGCCGGCCCGGGCCGTACGCTCGATCGCCGGGGCGACCTTCTTCGAGCGGTGCGAGTTGCGGATGGTGCCCCGCGATCTGGCCGAGGCCCTGTTGAAGGAAGCCCGTCGGGCCAGGTCCTAGGCGCATGCCCCCGGCGCCCGAACATCTGCTCGAACAACCGCCCGCCGCTGCGACGGTGTTGTACGTGTGCACGGCCAATATCTGCCGCTCGCCGATGGCGGAGCGGCTGGTCCGCGCCGCGCTCAGCAGCCGGCTGGGCGCCGACGCCGGCCAGATCGGTGTCACCAGCGCGGGCGTGATCGGCCGCGACGGGGGGCGAATGGACTCCTTCGCGGCCGATGTGCTGCGGGAGCGTGGCATCGATCCCGAAGGTTTCGGCGGCCGCCTACTACGCGCGGAGCACATCCGCGAGTCAGCGCTGGTGCTCGTGGCCGCCCGGGAGCACCGCTCAGCGGTTGTCCGGCTGGTGCCGCGGGCGGTCGGGCGATGTTTCACCCTGCGCGAGTTCGACCGCTACACGGCAACGGTGGATCCGGCGGCGTTGCCGGCCGGCGATCCCTCGGCGCGGCTGGCGGCGCTGGTCGCCGAAGTCGGAGGCCGGCGGGGCACCTTGTCGCCGGCCGCGCCCGGGGCCGACGACGTTGCCGATCCGTACCAACTGGGCCGCCCGGTGATGCAAACCTGTGCTGAACAGATAGCCGCGTGCTCGCGACGCTGGGTCGACCTGGTGGCGTCCCGGACGTAGCGGTTGACACCCCTTAGCGCAGGGAGTGCTCCGATGGGCTCGGCCGCAGCACGTGGGCTTGTTTCGGGGGGGTGGGCCGCATGCCAGCATCCTCCAGCCGCGGCCGCATGCCGGTCTCGTCGAGGTAGCCGTACCCGTAGCCGTACGCATAGGCGTCCGGCCCCTTCGATGGCGCCATGTTGAGCACCGAGCCGAGGACTCGCGCGTCGACGCTGCGAAGTGCGGCGATCGCATGCTGCGCCTGCCCGCGGGTCGTCTTGCCGTGCCGAACGACCAGCAGCGCTCCGTCGGACTTCGCCGCGAGGATGGCGCCGTCCGTGACCGGCAGGAGCGGTGGGGCGTCCACGATCACGATGGCGAAGCGCGAAGTCAGCATCTCCAGCGTGTCGGTCATGTTCTGCGACGCGAGCATCTCACTCGGGTTGGGCGGAATGGAGCCGGACGACAGGACGGTGAGACCGTAGCGGCCCCAGGGCTGCAGGACGTCGTCGAGCTCGACCTGGCCGACCAGCACGTTGGTCAGCCCGACCGCACCCTCTAGGCCGAGGTAATCGATCATCCGGGGCCGGCGCAGGTCACCTTCGACCAGGACAGTGCTGGTGCCCGCCGCGGCCAAGGTGATCGCCAGGTTGGCCGCCGTCGTCGACTTCCCCTCACCGGGGAGCGCACTGGTCACCACCACGACACGCGGCGGATGATCGACGTCGACGAACTGCAGATTGGTGCGCAGCTGGCGGAAGGCCTCGGACCGTGCCTGACTCCCAGTGTCTTGGACGATGAGCGGAGACGCCTTGGCCTGCGAGTCGAAGGCGATGATCGCCAGGGTTGGCGCCTCGCTGAACTCACGGAGCTGCTCGGGGCTCTTCACGCTGACATCGAGGGTCTCGCGCAGAACCGCGAGCCCGATGCCGAGCAGCAGGCCGAGCATCGCGGCCAGCCCGATGTCCAGCAGGGGCTTGGGTGTCACTGGACGGGCTGGCAGCCGCGGGCTCTCCACGACTTCGGCCTTGATCGCCGAAGTCTTGCGGCCTGGCGGCGTCTCGAGGTCCTCGACCAGCTTGGTGAACTGGCTGCCCACCGACTGGGCCAGCCGCTGCGCCTGCGGCGCCGAGGCGTCGGTGACGGTCGCGGTGAGCAGCACGGTGTTGGGTTTGGCGGTCGCGGTGATCCGCTTCTGGAACTGATCGGCGGTCATGGAGACGCCGGAGTCCTTGATCACGGACTTTGCCAGCCGGTCGCCGGTGATCAGGTCGGCGTAAGAGGCCACCCGCTGCTGTGAGAACAGGCCACCCTGGTAGGCCGCGGTGGAGTCGCTGCCCGATGGGGTCGTGATGAAGAAGGTGACCGTCGAGGCGTACTGCGGGGTTGCCTGCAACGTATAGAGCGAACCTCCCGCGATGGCGATTCCGAGGACGGCGACGAGGAGAATCCACTGCTTGCGCAAGATTGTGAGGTAGCTGCGAAGCTCCACGCGCGACGACCTTCCGGATAGCTTGAATCTGCTTCAGCCTAGCCCAGCTTGGATTGCCTTGCTCTCACTACGCGATCAGTCGATCACTATCTGTTTAGGGGTGCCAGGAGGCCAAGGTGTCGTGCCGTACGGCGTCGTACAGCGACTGATCGGCGCTGGGATCGAGGAAGACGACGCTGGCGGCGCCCACCCGTCCGGTGCCGGAGACCGGGGCCGTGAGGAACTGCACATTGCCCCTGCCCATCGAACGCACGCTCAGCGCGAGCGAGCGCAGCGCGCCGCCTGACAACCCGTCGTCGACGCTGACCGACCGGGTCACCGCGGCGAGCAGGCTGTTCAGCCGTAGCGGGTGGAGCAGGCTGCCCTGACTGGTCACCTTGCCCATCAGGGCACGCAGGAAGGCCTGCTGGTTGCGGATCCGGTCGAAGTCACCGGACGGGAGATTGTGCCGCTCACGGACGAACCGCAGGGCCTGCTCGCCGTCGATGTGCTGGCTGCCCTGGTGAAAGCTGTACTGGCCGGCGCGGAAGGCGCTCGGCACCCGGACGTCGACGCCCCCAACTGCGTTGGTCATCGACTTGAAGCCCTCGAAGTCGATCTGCATGTAGTGGTCGATGCGAATCTGCGTCAGTTGCTCGATCGTCTGGATCAGTAGGCTCGGGCCGCCGAAGGCGAATGCCGCGTTGATCTTGTTCTTGCCGTGCCCCGGGATATCGACCCAGGAGTCCCGCGGAAAAGAGATGACCCAGGACGCCTTGCGAGCGGCGTTGAGGTGCACGACCATTAGCGTGTCCGAGCGCTGCCCGATCGGGCTGGTGGCGTTGGCGTCGCCGGCCGAGCCTGTGGTCTGCTGCCCGGCGCGTGAGTCGGACCCCACGAGGACGATGTTCATCGCCTTCGGCGCCACAGGTTGCGGCCGCGCGTCCGAAGGAATGTTGGTGAACACGTTGGGGATCCGCGTGACGTTGTGGTCGTACTTGTGGGCAAGGTAGGTCACCCCGGCCGCGCTGATAGCAACGACCAGCAGCACGACGCAACCGAGCACACCCAGCGCCTTCAGCAGGCGCGACCGCTTCTTGCGTCGAGGCTCCGGTGCGTCGGGTTGCAGGCCCGGTAGGACGGCGGTTTCCCCTGCCTGATCCGTCATGTTACGTATCGTAGCCGTTCGGCTACTAATAGGAAACGGCGCCGGCAGCCGCGTTGCGTCCGCGCACGACTCGGTCCTGGCCAGAGCACCGGCGCCCAGTGGCCAGGTGGTCGGTCCGTGCCGCCGCCGGCGGCCGGTTTCGCCCGGGCCGCAGTGCATGGCGCAGTCGCTTCTCGATCGGCACCCACGATGACTTTGAACCCGCACGCTCCGTAATCATTCCATCGCGTTATGTTACTTGCCACGTCCTCTCAATTGTGAGGGCCAAGCGAAAGGTGGACGGCAATGGCAGGTACAGGGAGTGCGGGAATCCGGCGGTTGCGGGCGCCGCATCGACGCAGGACGTACGCCCGCGTGGGCGCGGTCGCGAGCAGCGGGATCCTGGTCGCCGCCACGATGCTGACCGGCTCCAGCCCGGCGGCACAGACGGCGGCGACAGCCGCGCCGGCCAACACTCAGCACGTGAGCAACGGTCCGCTGGGCCCGGGCCACAAGGTCAGCGCACAGAATGCACCGGCCCGGTCCTCGGTGAGCGCGGCCGCCCGTGCCGCGGCCCGCGTGGAGAGCCAGCGCCACCCCCTCGCCGGTCCGGCCTGGCTGAGCCGTCAGGCCTCGGCGACGAAGTCGTCTACCACCGCGAGCCTGGGGTCGGCCGTTTCGCCGTCCATGACCACCGCGACGCCCATCTCGGCCTTCCGCAACACCGCGGTGGCCACTGGGGCCGGGTTCACGAGCACGGTCAGCGAGCCGAGCACGGACCAGTCCGGCAAGAACATCTTCCAGACCAGCAACTGGACGGCGCAGTTCTCCCACAACAACGGTGCGGCCTGGACTGTGCTCGACCCGTTCAGCCAGTTCGGTCCGGGCTTCTGCTGCGACCAGGTCACCGCCTACGACCCCGGCCGGGACCGGGAGTACTGGCTCCTGCAGTACGACAATCACCTGACCATTGCCAACTCAGCGGCTGGTGACCTTTCGACGACGGGTTGGTGCTCCTATTCCATAAATCCGAGCATCGCGGGTCGTCCGCTCACTGACGTGTTCGACTACAACGACATCAGCATCGGCACGAACTATCTCTACATCACCTCCAACTTGTTCGACCCGAACACCTTCAGCGGCACGGCGGTGATCCGGCTCAACCTCGACGACATGACCGCGTGCGTCGGGGCGCGCAACGCAGCCTTCGTGCGGACTGACCTGTTCACGCTGAAGCCGGCGCAGGGTCTTTCCGACGTCATGTATGCCGCTTCGGATGCTCCGAACGGCCTGACTGGAAACACGCTGCGGGTCATCTCCTGGGACGACGCCAGCGGAACCATCACCACGACTGACAAGTCCATCCTGCCCTTCACGTACATGTTCGCGGGCCCCACGACCGGGGGAAACTGCGCGAGCGCGGACGGCATTGTCAACAACTGGTGTCAGCGCACCGACTCCCGGGTCCTGGGCGGGGCCCGCGGCAACGGCAAGTTGTACTTCTCCTGGAACGTCAGACAGGGCGCCGTCGGACGGTCGTTCCCCTACACCAGGGAGGTCACGCTCCAGGAACTCGGCTTGGGAGTCTTTTCGCAACGGGACCTGTTCAGCAACTCGTTCGCGGACCTGTACGTCTCGATGGCTGCGGACCGGCGCGGTCATATCGGCTATGTCGGCACCTTCGGCGGCGGCGTCGGGACGAGCCACTTCTTGCCGGGCATCCTGACCGGCATCGTCGATGATTTCGCCGCGACCTTCCCCGGTGATGTCAGCTTCCCTATCTTTGGCCTCGGGGGCGGATGCGACAACCCCGATGGCACGAAGAGATGGGGCGACTACAACACCGCCCGCGGCAGTTACACGGGCGCGGGCGTGTGGACGGTGACGAGTTACGTCCGCCTGGAAAACAGTGTGCAGACGTGCGGCACAGCGGTCCCGATCTCGTTGCGCAACATCGTGATCGGCCGGGCGCGCGATCTGCCGCCTACACCCGCTGGTACACGGTCTAAGCCGAAGCGGCCCGGCGGAGGCAACCGGCCGGGCGCGGGGTCTTTTTCCGCGCGCCCGACCGGATGTACCCGGAACGCCGAGCCGTCGAGGAGCGTCTAAGCCATATGCGCGCACCCACCCTGATCGTCGTGAGCGTGGTCGTCACGGTATCCGCCGGCGCCGTGGTTGCGACTTCGTACCTGCGGCGGTCTGATCCGCACGAGGCTTCCCCGGGCGGCGGCGCTGCCACCTCCGGCACCGGCACCGACCCGGCCCGCGGTGGCAATTACTACACCGGCGGCTTCCGTTACGAGACTGCGCGGAACTTCGCGGAGCCGGCCCGGAGTGCTCAGGCCTATCGCCTGCGCCCGGGTGACGGCGCCGACGTTCAGCGGATAGCCGGCGCATTCGGGATGAGCGGTCAGGTGCGCGACGAGGCGGGCCAACTCGTTCTTGCCGACGGAACCCGCCGGGTCACGCTGAGCGGCTCCCGCTGGACGGTCGACATCGGCGTCGGCGGCCTGCGGCAAGGAGCCGGCATAGCCAGTGCGATCCCCGGTGGCGTAGCGCCGGCCCCTGTCGGGCCCCCGATCGACAGTGGTGCCGCCGAACGCCGAGCCCGCGCAGTGCTGGCCGACGCGGGGGTGGACCTGTCGGGGGCTTCGGTCACGGTGGCCGATCAGCGACCCGGATGGACCGTGCGCTTCATCCCCGTCGTGGGAGGGCGGCGCACGGTTGGCCTGGATCAGACCGTCTCGAGTCCGGGCGATCCTCGGCGGCTGCTGGGGCAGGGCTGGCTGAGCGAGCCGAAAGCTGTCGGGGAGCTCAAGCTGATCGGGGTGGCGGCGGGCCTGCGGCAGTTAGCTGCCGGCGTCTTCGCGGGCGACCCACCGTCCGGGGGGATCCCGTCGGGCCCACCGGTCACGCGCACGATCGTTGCCGTCCGGGTTGTTTTGGCCGTCATCCATACCGGCAAGGCGGATCTGCTACCCGCCTACCAGTTCGATCTCGAAGACGGCGGGTCGGTGAGCACGCCGGCCGTGGACGCCTCCGCGCGGGCCGGCCGCTGACGGTCGCCGGCGGTCAGGGCCGCTGCCGCACCACGCCGAGCGGCGCCGCGGCGAAACCGGGGAACACCGTGCTGAGCGAGTCGATGCGGCAGCGCTTCTGCAGCACCTCTCCGAGCACGTCGCGGTAGTCGGTCTGCCCGCGCAAGTCGCCGCTGTCGAGGGCGGCCGGTGCCAGGCCGGGCCATGGCCCGTGCACCTTGCCGCCCACGACCCCGCCGCCGAGCAGCAGGACGGCGTTGCCATGCCCATGGTCGGTGCCGCCGGAACCGTTCTCGGCCAGTCGCCGGCCGAATTCCGAGAGAGTCACCACGGTGACCCGCGACATGAGCGAGCCGAGGTCCTGGGCGAAGGCCGCCATAGCACCGGCGAGGGTGGCCAGGTGGTCGTTCATGGCGCCACCGGCCGCCGGTTTGCCCAGTCCGATGTGCATGTCCCAGTCGTCGTAGTCCACGCAGGCGATCTGCAGACCGGCGCTGGCCTTGATCAGGCGGCTGACCTCTCGCAGGGCCTTGGCCAGCGGGGTGGTGGGATACACCGCACCGTTGCCGGTGACGTTGCCGCCAGCCTTGATCGCGGCGGTGGTGGTCAGGGCGCCGAGGGCCGTGCTCGCCGGGGCAGCCATGTTTGTGGGCGCGGCGGCGTACACCG
Organism: Mycobacteriales bacterium; assembly: GCA_038276285.1. Lineage (GTDB taxonomy): Bacteria > Actinomycetota > Actinomycetes > Mycobacteriales > QHCA01 > QHCA01. The sequence continues at coordinate 37,509 of JBBPZR010000025.1, forward strand.
TCTGCAGGGCCTGCGCCCGGCGCGCGTTGATCGTCGGATCGCCGTCGAGGCGGAAGCTATCGATGTCGACCATCGCGATCTCCCGGGTGGGGCCGCTCAGCGACTGCGAGATCATCGTGCTGCCGAGGACGGCTGCCTGGAAGGTCGAGCCGCCGCCGCGCACACCCAGGGTGCGATCGAGCCAGCCGGTGCGCAGGGAGGTGCCTGGAGCGGCCCGCTCCATCTCCTCCAGCGAGGAGAAGTGCGAGCGGGTTGCGTCCGTTTGCCCCACGGCGTGAACGGCGCCGAACGTGCCGGCTCGCCAGTAGGGCAACAGCGGCGCGAGCGCCGGATGCAGCCCGAACATCGTGCCGCGGTCGAGCAGTTGAGCCGCCGGTACGGCGATGTTGGGCCGGGCGGCGTAGTAGGCCGGGTCACCGGCCGGGACGATGGCGGAGAGCCCGTCGAAGCCGCCGCGCAATGAGATGACCACGAGCACGTCACCGGTGTACGGCAGGCCGGCGGTGGCGAAGGCGAGCCGGGTGGACATCAGCGGGCCGCTGAGCGCGGCCAGTGCGCCTACCGCTGTGGAGGCGCGGAGGAAGGCCCGCCGGCTCAGACCGCCACGGGTCCTGGCATCGGGCTCCGGGCAGTCGCACGTTGGTGGAGTCGTCATGGTCACCGCAGTCCGTGGTAGGGCAGGTCGAGGATGAAGCCGACGAGATAGGGCAGCTGCCATCCCAGCCATGAGTCCGACGCGACGACGGTGTCGGTGGCCGCCTTCTGGATAAATGTGAGGGCCACCGCGTTGTCCGCGGCCGAGAGCGTCTGCCCGAGCAGCCTTGTCGCCAGCGCGTCCACGACGCCGCCCCACGTGGCCGGCAGCAACGCCGGGAGCAGTTGCCGCGGTGGGAGCCGGACCAGCGTGGGTGGCCACCAGGGGGCGGCTAGCTGCATGTGGGCGTTCCAGCGGCGCAGCACACCCGATGCCGACTGCCATGCCTCGGCGACGTCGGGATAGCCGTCGACCACGTGCCAGGCCAGCGGCGCCTGCCCCGCCGAGGAGGCGATCCAATACAGCCCCTCGATGCCGGGGGTGCCGGTCACGTCCGGGGCAATGCCCAGCGTACGTACGGTCGCGATGATGTCCTCGTACGGCCGCCGCACCTTCGACCCGACCGACGCCTGGAACTCCGCGGAGGCGAACAAGGCCCGCAGTACAGGCACGATGAGCGTCCCGTTGCGCAGGTAGACATTGGCGAGGCTCTGGATGAGAGCCGCGGATGGCTGATCGGAAACGAAGCGGGTGGCGAGTTTGGTGGCGATGTGCCGTGCGGTGCTGGGATGCGCGGCGAGATAGCGAAGGTAGCTGAGGACAACGGACAGCCCGGCCTCGCCGGTGGCGTTGTCCGCCGACCAGCCGAGCAGGCTGACCGGGCCGGTGTAGTGCCAGTCCGGGCTGTACAGGAACGCCCCGGTTGCCGCGTCGACGGTGCACCCGGTCATCACCAGCGCCGACGTGCGCACGTCAGCTTCCGAGTAGCCGCCGTCCACGCCCACGCTGTGCAGTTCCAAGAGCTCGCGGCCGAAGTTCTCGTTCGGCGATTCCTTGCGCGAGACGTTGTTGTTCAGGTAGCGCAGCATCGCCGGGTGCAGCGAGCTGGCGACCAGCATGTTCGAGAACCTGCCGAGGGCATGCGGCCGGATGACGTCGGCGTCGAAGCGATGCCGGCTCTCCCAGACGTCGGAGGAGGGACAGGTGATGTTGAGGTGGTTCGACCAGAAGTCGACCATCACCTCGAAGAGCTGTCGCTTGCTCCAGGCCGCCCGGGTGAGGGTGGCTCGGCCGAGGTCGAACATCACCTGCCACGAGCCGGCCGGGTAATCGGCTCGTACCTGCGAGATCGACGAGGTCAGGTTGGGGAACCGCGCCACGACGCCGTCGCAGGTGCTGTCGTTGATGAGCGACGGCGCCAGCTGCTGGTTCAGCCACGCGGCAGCGCCGAGGCTGCGGGCCTCCGCGATGAGGGCCGGGGTCGTGCCGTATGTCGTGCGGCGCAGCAGGTGCAGGAGCGGATCGCCGTTGAGGTAGCTCCCCTGTGTCGTGGCCGCCGCGCTGGCCGGAAATGCGCCGAGTACGGGCAGCGCGGCTGCGGCCGCGACCCCGGTTGCAGCCACACCGAGCACGCGGCGGCGGGTCATGGTTGTAGCGGTCACACTTGGGTTGTCGGCTGAACAGAGTGTCGCTTGTTAGGCCAAACGGAGGATGTTAGGGCGATCGAGTCAACTCGGCAGAGTTCTACGACACCGCCCGATTGGCTACCCTGGGCCTTCGGCGCCGACCAAGCAGGGGAGCATGTGTGACCACGAGAACAACCTCAGCGCCCGCATCTAGCCGCGGAGGTGGTCGGCGCACGGTCGGCCGGAGCAGGGCGGCCAAGATCCGCAATGTCTTCCTGGTCGTGCTCGTTCTCGCGCTCGCCACCGTCGGCGGGATGGCTCTCGGCGGATTCCTCAAGGTCCGGCAGTTCGACCAGAACGTCGCGCGGACGGATCCGTTTGCCGGCCTGACCAACCGGCCAGGTGCCGGAGTGAGCGGTGCGCAGACCTTCCTCATCATCGGCTCGGATTCCCGTGACGCCACCCTGCCCGGCAAGGCCGACGCGCAGCGGATCGCCCAGACCGGTGGCCAGCGCTCGGACACGCTGATGCTGATGCATGTCAACAAGGAACACACCCGCGCCTACATCGTGTCCATCCCGCGTGACTCGTGGGTTCCCGTCCCGGCGGGCGGCCCATGGCAGGGCGGCCGTACGAAGATCAACGCCGCCTTCGCCTACGGCGGCGCCAAACTGGTCGTCCGGACCGTCGAGGGCTTCACCGGCGTACACATCGACCACGTCGTGTTGATCAACTTCACCGGGTTCCAGAAGATGACCGATGCCGTGGGTGGCGTCGACGTTGTGGTCAACAAGACCACCACGGATCCCGAGACCCACGCGACCTTCCACGCCGGCGTCAACCACCTGGGCGGCGGCATGGCGCTGTACTACGTCCGCCAGCGGCACGGCCTGCCCGGCGGCGACTTCGACCGGGTGAAGCGCCAGCAGCAGTTCATCCGGGCGCTGATGAAGAAGGCAACCGACACTGGCACCCTGGTCAATCCGGCGAAGCTCAATGCGCTGCTCGACGCGACGGCCGCCGCCATCATCGTGGACAAACAGTTGTCGATCGGCAAGACCGCTGTGGCGTTTCGCGACCTGCGCACCTCGGACATCTCCTTCATTACTACGCCCAACCTCGGCACCGGCCGCGAGGGCGCGGCGAGCGTCGTGCATCTCGACAAACCGAAGGCTCTCGCCCTCTTCGACGCGATGAGCAAAGACACGATGGCTGAGTGGCTCAAGACCAACCCCGGCAATAACGTGACCCAGGGCTCCTGATCGCCCAGTGCGCCCGGCAACCTCGCACCGACGGCCGGCGCGTTTTGCGCTCGCCGCCGACCGCCTCGCTCGTGGCGCCACCAGGCCCGGTCATGATCCAGGGAAGATGGGTCCGGTCAGGGCCGGACCAACTCTCCCTGGATCAACAGGACAGTGGCGCCGCCGACCGCAGCGGAGATGGTGGGGGGCGGCGGTGGCGCAGGTCGCGAGGCGCGAGAAACGGCTGCTGGCTAGAGCGCCGGCGTCATGGCGATGGTCTGGTTGGTCTCGGCGGCGAGCAGGAGCGCGGTTGTGACATCGAGTGTGGCGAGGCCGTTTTCCGCTGTGACGTAGCGGTAGCCCTCGCCGCGGATCGCTTCGGTGAAGGCCTGGATCTCGGCCCGCAGGGGCTCCACGCGGTTGACCCGGTAGCGCGTCATGTTGCCCTCGGAGACGCCGGTGAGCTGCGCGATCGGGTCCCAGCCGCTGGCCGAGACGGCGTTCTCGTAGAACGTGAGCTCTTGGGTGAGGTAGTTGGCGACGAATGTGCCGCGCTCGCACACCACCGACAGTTCGCGGGTCTTGAACGGCGTCAGCCAGTTGATGTCGAGTAGGCCGATCTGGCCGTCCTCGAAGCGCAGCGTGCCGCAGAAGAGGTCCTCATGGGTGCGGTGGATGCGCTTCGCGGTCTCGGCGTAGACCCGCTCCACCGACGACAGGGTGAGCATCATCATGATGTCGACGTCGTGCGTGGCCAGGTCGGTGATAACGCCGACGTCCTGGATGCGGGCCGGAAACGGTCCGGTGCGCCGCGCGGTGAGCAGGTGCACCTCGCCGCCCTCACCGCGGGTGAGCCGGTCGCGCAACTGCAGGACGGCCGGGTTGTAGCGCTCGACGTGGCCGACGCCCAGGTGCACGCCGTTGCTCTCCGCGAGCTTGGCCATGTGCTCGGCCTCGTGGCGGGTGACCGCGATCGGCTTCTCGACGAGAACGTGGATGCCCCGGCTCAGCGCCAGCTCGGTCATCTCGGCGTGGTCGGCGGTCGGGGTGGCGATGATCACGAAGTCGGGCTTGGCGGCCTCGAGCATCTCGACGGCGTCGGTGTAGCCGCGAACGGTGCGACCGCGCAGAGCCACATCCAGGGACTCGGGTGACATGTCAGCGACGCCAACCAGGTCGACGCGACCGAGCTCGATCAGGACGCGGATGTGATTGCGGCCCATCGAGCCGGCACCGATGACAGCGGCGCGAAGCGAACCGCTTTCATTGCCCACCGGGTTCCTCTCTCGGCTGGAGGCGCTCGACATCCTTACCGACCCTGGCCGGTCCCCGCGCCCGCGATTCGGTTACCGTACCTCCAACCCCCTAGGGGCACCCGGGAGCGCCGAAAGAGGGATCTTGACCAGCCGCACGGACCCGCACGGTCGCTCTGTGGACTACCGCTGGGGTGCCGCGTTCTTCGTGCTGATCGCTCTGACCCCCAACATCCCCTACGTCCAGTTGAAGAGCGTCGGACTCGCCCTCAACGACTTCCCACCGATCCTGGCTGTCGCGTGCGGAATTGTGGCGGTAGCCGCCCGCTACCGACGCGGCGAGACGCTCCCGGTGACCCTGATCACGCTGTTCACCGCGCAGATCGCCCTGATCGCCGCCGCGTCGACGGTGGCCAACGGCTTCCTATTGGTTGACCTGCTCGCCGGTCCCATGAGGTGGATCGAAACCACCCTGATCATCGGCCTGGCCTTCATCCTCGGCAGTGACCGGCAACTGCGTTCCTTGTTCTTGCGGGTGGCCGTCGTTGCCGCCGCCGCCGATGCCGTATTCGGACTGGCGGCCTGGGTCACCGGCTATGTCGGCCCGAACTACCTCGGCATCGAGCCCTTCGCGAACTATCAGGCGTTGTACGGCGTCCTTCCCGGCCGGATCACCGGGTCGCTCGGGCTGCCGTCCAACGGCTCTGGCGCGCTCTTCGCGCTGGCACTCCCGATCGCAGCCGGCTACGCCCTCGGCGCCAAGGACCGCGCATCGCGGCGGCGCTGGTTGGCGGTGACGGGCAGCTTCGCCGCCGCGCTGGTGCTCACCTTCTCCCGGGTTCCGATCGTGCTCGGTGTCGTCCTGGTGGTGGTGCTGCTCGCGGTCCGGCTCAGGCCATCGGTCGCGCTTTCCGCCGCGGTGGCATTCGTCGTGATCGTCTTCGCGTCCCCGCTGCGCGACCGCTTCGCCGGCGACAACAACGACCGACTCCGCCTCTGGGCCACGGCCGTCAAGATGACCCGGGACAACCTCCTCCTGGGCGTCGGACCGGCCCAGTACTTCGAGGCCCTGCCGAAGTACGCGGTGACACAGTTCGGCGTCGCCACGAACACCGCGCATAACTCCGTGCTGGAGGCGGGGGCCACCATGGGGATCTTCGCGGGCCTGCTCCTGGCCCTCGCGATGCTCTGGTCGCTGGGCTGGGTATCGACCGCGGCGCGCCTGAAGCGTTCCCATCCCGAGGTCTTCGGCGCGTGGCTCGGGCTGCTCGGCTTCTTCCTCGCGTCCTTCACCATCAACTATTTCTTCTGGCCGCAGCTCGGCCTGCTCTACTGGGTGATGGCGGTGGCGCTCTCGCGCTGGTCGACCGAGCCGGCCACCGAGTCAGGGTTTGAAAAGCGCCATCCGGAGATGCCGGTTGCCGCCCGCAGGGCCGTGGTCGCTGGGGCTGGCGCGGCGTCTGAGCCTTCGGCGAGTGAGCATCCAGCGCAGTGAGGCGCGGACCGGCAGACAACTAGTCAACTACCAACCCCGCTGCCGCATAGACAACACTCTCGTTGGCCATGCTTCGCAAGCGCCTTCGCACGCGCCTAGGATCACCGGTTATGTCGCAGACGCGTCCGATCGACTACCCAGCTAATCGGCTTTCCTTTGCGATGGGAGTCGTCAAGGAGCAGGTTCCCCGTCACTTGCGGCGCGCTGCGCTCAACCGAGCGCTCTGGGCATCGCGGATGCTCCTGCACGGCGACCTGGTCGAGTGCCCGGCCTGTGGCGCTACCGCGTCACGGTACTTCCGTGGACGGTGCACCTCGTGCAGCGCCGCGGCGCGACAGCGGCTCATTGCGCTGTTCCTGCGCCGAGAGCTCGGAATAGAGGATGGTGCGGATGCCCGAGTGCTGCACTTCGCCCCTGAGCCCGGGTTGATTCGGATGCTCTCCAGGATGCCCAACCTCGAGTATGTGCCCGCCGATCTAGTGCCGGACAAGGGTCATGCGCGTGTTGACGCGACAGCCATCCACCTCGCGCCGACGTTCGACGGCGTCATCACTAGCCACGTCCTTGAGCACATACCTGACGACTCGAGGGCGATTGCCGAGATGTTCAGGATCCTGCAGCCGGGAGGCTGGGCTGTCGTTGTCGTGCCGGTTCACGAGAAGCTAGAAGCCACCTTTGAGGACGACACCATCCGATCACGGTGGGCTCGGCACCGTTACTACGGCCAGCATGACCATGTCCGGCTCTATGGGCGTGACTTTCCTGACCGTCTACGGTGGGTTGGGTTCGAAGTGCATGAGCGGCGCTATGCGGACGAGTTGGCGCACGAGGAGGTTCGGCGGTACGGCCTGCGATCGATAGACATAATCTTCCTCTGCCGCAAGGTCGGAAAGTGACGGCGTACCGCTAGCAGCTGTTCCAGTCGGCGAGCTGCTCGGTGAGATGGCGATGGGTCGGCTGCGGTGTACGACACGGCGACTGCGACCAGCAAGTCGGCCGTGTCGCGCCGGGTTTTTCACCTGATCCTTGATGATCGCCCGCCCTGCCTCGTCGCTGGTAGTGAAGCCGCGCCGGGGCAGCTGCCGGACCAGACTCGTCTTGCCGGCACCGGGGACCGCCGGTGATGACGACGAAGCGATTACCGTGCAACGCCGGCGTGGTCGGTTTCGAGTCGCTCAAGGCCAAGCTCCTTTCTCGGGCCGGCTTGTTCGGCTGGCTACCGTCGATGCCGTGCACGCCCTGGACGTCCTCGACGCTTTCCTGGCGGTGCTGCCGACGGAGCTAGAGATCGTCCTCGTACCGCACAGCAACGCGGGCTTCTACGTACCGGCTCTCACAGCGCGCCTCGAGTGGCGGGGTCTCCAGCACCTGAGAACTCCTCCTGCCGGGCGCCTGGTCAGTGCGCACCGCGCGGGCCCTGCTGTCCGTCGGCGTCGAGACGACCTAGGCCAGGTCTGGCTTGCGACCCACGATGATGTGACCTTGGCCCATCGCTTCGTCGAAGACGAGTCGGTCGCTCAGCAGCGCCAGCCATTGCAGAACATGCGTCAGCGGAAGCGACAGGACGAGCGTCAGAGGGTTGCGCCGGGCCAGCCGGCGCACCGCGTAGGCAGTTTCCTGGAACAACAGAAACCAGGTCCCTGTCACCGGCCGTACAGCGACGACATCGAAGCCGGCCTGCTCGAACAGGTAGCGCAAGCCGTGCGGTGAGTACCGGAAGAAATCGCGGGGTTCCTCGTGCAGGTGCCAGGCGAAGTCTGTCGACAGCACGAGATGCCCACCAGGAGACAGGATCCGGTAGCTCTCGCGCAGTGCCTGGGCAGGTTCCTCCAGATGCTCGAATACCTGACTCATCAAGACGGTGTAGGCCTTGCCGTCCGGCTCACCGGTGTCGTAGGCACTACCCACGTGATCCACCGCGCCGGTGCCAAATGTGCCGTCAGCCAGATCGATCCCGACGTGTTCGGACACCCGATCGGCGAGGAACCTCTGGTACGGCTTCACTCCGCAACCGACGTCGATGAGCCGGCCACTTGCGTAGGCGTCCAAGGCGGCCTCGATTTTCTGTCTCGAGACGCGCTTGACCGCCCAGTTGTGCATGAACAGCGCCGGCGCGCGTTGCCCGGGCCGACGGGACCACCGCGGTGGCATACCGGCA
>JBBPZR010000026.1:0-6404 GCA_038276285.1 Mycobacteriales bacterium
CGCCGGCGCCGTCGTACTCACCAACGTCGAGGCGCACCGGGTGGTGGTCGGCAATCCCTCGCGGGTGCTGGCCTGGGCCGGGCGGTGCGGACACGTGCTGGGCGATGAGCGGTGGCACAGCGAGGACGATTGTCCGACCTGTGGGCTGGTGCTGCGGTAGGTCGGCCCGAGCGCCCCCGCGCCTCCCGATGTCACCGTCGGCGAAACTGAGCTCGCTCACAGGCTGGGGTGATTGGCCAGCTCTGGCTTGGCGGCTTCGGTGTTGGACCTGGTCGGTGGCAGTGTGTTCGGCGGCGTGGTGACAGCGACCTCGGGAGCGGAGACGGCAGTCGGAACGCCGTTCATGATCACTCCGAGCACGGTGGTGCCGACCTGAGTGAGGGTGGAGCGGGCCTGCTGCAGGTCGTCGACATTGGTCTTTCCGTAGCGGGCAACGAGCACGGCGGCGTCTGCGATCGCGGCAAGCTCGGCGGCTTCGGCGTACGGAAGCACCGGCGGGGCATCGATGATGACCAGGTCGGCCCGCGCCTCCAACTGCTCGAGCATGGTGACCATGCGTGCACCGGCCAGCAGGCTGCCCGGTTGCCCGGTTGCGTGCCCGGCAGCGAGCACCGTCAGACCCGGTGCGGCACCGGGCCGGAGCGCGGCCTCCAATTCGGCGTCACCGCTGAGCACATCGGCCAGGCCCGCGCCGGTGCCGATCCGGAGCAACTCGCCCACCCCCGGGTCACGCAGGTTGCCGTCGACCAGGACAACCCGCCGGCCGGCCTCGGCTGCGGCGAGTGCGAGGTTGGCCGCCACGGTTGTCGCGCCGGCGCCAGGGTGCGGTGCGGTGACGACGATCGAGCGCGCGGCGGCGTCGGGTGTGGCGAACTGCACACTCGTGCGCAGCTTGCGAAAGGCCTCGGCGGTCATCGACTGCGGTGCGTCACGCAGGACCAGACCCGCGCCACTCGGCGCAACACCGATAACGCCGAATGGCGCCTCGCCGGTCGCCTCGCTGAGCCCCTCAGCATCAGATATGCCGCGACGGAACAGCAGCCTGGCGAGCACCAGTGGGAACCCGATGACCAGACCAGCGAGGAGGCCCAAAAGCAGGTACGTCACCGGATCGGGGCTCGTCGGTGCCGTGGGTGCAACGGCGGCCCGCGACACGCTGAGGCGGACCGACGCGTCGCCGCCGTTCTTCGGCCGCTCGAGGGATCCGACGTAACTCGTGAGTTGCTCGGCGACGGCGTTGGCGGCGGCGGCGGCCTGGCGCCCGGTGGGCTCACTGACGGTGATCGCCAGGTTGGCGGGCGACGTCGCCAGCCACTCCACCGTGACCGAAGACGCGTCGAGCGGGTCCACCCCCGCCTTGGCTGCGGCTGGCTTGAGCACCGGCGGCGAGGTGCCGACGTCGACGTAGGCCTGCGCCCGCTGCTGAATGAACTGGGCGTCGGCCCCCTGGCCAGTGCCGACGGTGCCCAGAGAGCCGCTTGGGCTGACCAGGACCACGGCCTTGCCCTGATAGGACGGGCTCTGAAGAAGCGTCACAAGTCCGCCGAGAAGCAACCCGGCCACGGCGCAGATGGCCAGGGTGCGCCATGACTTGCGGACGTGCCTGAGAATGCGGTTAAGGTTCACGGAATCGGACTCAAATCTTCAGAAGGGCCTGGGTCGGCTGGCGTACAGGCTACCGCGCCCCCGCAGGACGTCGTGAGGTCCCCTCTGCCAGGTCGCACCATCGATGACGGGAGTTGCCGACCGTGAAGGTTCGGGCTCAGGACCGCTCGGCCGCCGAGCCGCCCGCGCCTGCCAAACAGGAACTGCTCTGGCCTTATTACGCCCGCATCCTGGCGATCTGCATGGTCGTGCTGATCCACACCGTGGCCGGCAGCGTCACGCATTCGGGCTTCGGAAGTCACCGGTGGTGGGGCGCTGTGCTCCTCGACAGCTCGGCGAGCTGGGCGGTCCCGGTGTTCGTGATGATGAGTGGCGCGCTGCTGCTCACACCTGGCCGCTGGGCGGGAGCGGCCGCGTTCTATCGGCGCCGTCTTCTCAAGATCGGCACACCCGCCCTGGCCTGGATCGGGATCTACTTCGCCTATCGGCACTGGTACCTCGACCAGGACTTCGGCATACGCCAAGTGCTGCGCCTCACTCTCGGCGGTCATCCCTACGTGCATCTGTTCTTTCTGTTCGTGATTCTGGGGCTGTACGCCAGCACGCCGTTGCTGCGGATCCTCGTGGCCAACCTGAGCTGGGCGCAGTTGGTTGGGCTGACCGGTGTGTGGCTCACGCTGAGCTCGTTCAACGAATTCATCGGCAGCGCCCTCGGGGTACCGGCCAGCCCCAACGCGATCAGCTTGTTCATTCCCTACATCGGCTACTTCTTCGCCGGCTACCTGCTGGGTGACGTTGTCGTCAAGGGCATTCGGGCGTGGCTACTGGTCGCCGGCGTCGTCGTGGCGACCGTCGGCGAAGCGGTCGGGGCCTTCCACCTCCACTCATATATCCCGTTGGGCAAGTTCAGCGCCCTGTCCATCGCGATGTCGATCATGGCGTACATCGTGCTCTTGCAAGTGGGCCGGATCGCCACCGAGCGCGGCTACACCGGCCGCATCGCCCGGATCCTCGCCGGCGCGGCATTCGGCGTCTACCTGGTGCACCTGATCGTCCTCCAGCTGTTCACCGACGCGGTGGGTATCAACCTCCAACCGGCCACCGCTGGCGGTCTGGCGGTGGCCCTGGTGGTCACGATCGTGGTCAGCTGGGCCGTGATCCTCGTTATTCAGCGCATCCCGCTGCTCAAGCGGATCGTCTGAGACCGCCCGGCACGGGTCCGGACGCGGCCCCCCGCCGACCCGTCCCGTCGGATCGGGCATCTAGGGTGGCGAAATGGCGCGAGTGGTCATGTTGGTGGAGAACAACACCTATCCGCAGGACGTCCGGGTCCGCAGCGAGGCCCAGAGCCTGGTCAACGCGGGGCACCAGGTCACGGTCATCGTTCAGCGTGGCGAGGGACAGCCCCGCCGGGAACGGGTGAGAGGCGTGCGGGTCCGCCGGTTCACCCTTCCGAAGACGTCGGCCAGCCCACTCGGCTACGTGCTCGAGTACGCAGTCGCCAACGCGCGCCTCTACCTCGCCGGGGCGTGGCAGCTCTGTCGCGGCGCAGAGGTGATCCACCTGCACAACCCGCCGGACACGCTGTTCGGCATCGGCTTCCTCGCCCGCGCACTCGGCCGGCACGTGGTCTTCGACCACCACGACCTCGCTCCCGAGTTGTTCGAGGCGAAGTTCGGCCGGTCACCTGTCGTGCCGCTCCTGCGGCTGCTCGAGTGGCTGAGCTTCCGCTGTGCGTCGATGGTGATCGCCCCGAACGAGTCGCACCGAGACATCGCCTTGAAACGCGGCGCGGTCCCGGCCGAGCGCATCGCGGTGGTGCGGATTGGACCACCACGGACGGAGCTCGACGCGGCGACCGACCCGCGCGAGGGCGTGCTCGTGGACCCCCATCTGCTTTTCCTCGGCTTCATGGAGCACCAGGACGGCGTCGATGATCTCGTGCCGATGTTCGAGGACGTCGTGCATCGCCGCGGCTTCCCGCAGGCGCGACTCACTCTTGTCGGCCAAGGGTCGCGAAGGGTCGCCCTTGCCGAGAAGTTCGCCGCCGCCGGCCTCAGCGAACAGGTGCATTTCACAGGTTTCGTTCCCCACGGCGACGTAGCCAGTCTCCTGGCGGAGGCAGATATCTGCGTGGACCCCGCGCCCTGCACCCCGCTGAACGACCACTCGACGATGGTCAAGGTCGCTGAGTACATGGCGGCCCGCCGGCCGGTGGTCTGCTACCCGTTGCTGGAGACCAAACACACGGCCGGCGATGCTGCCGCTTTCGCCGAATGTGGGGACGCCACTTCTCTCGCGGAGCAGATCGCGGCACTGGCCCGCGACCCCGAGCGCCGGCTCAAGCTTGCGCACGAGGGTTACAAGCGCGCGGGCGACCTCACCTGGGATGCGTCGGAGGCCATCCTGCTGTCGGCGTTCGAGCGGCTCGGGCAGCAGCCAGGACTGCCAGAGCGACCGTTGCGCGTGCTCTGGGTGACCAATATGTGGCCGACCGAGAGTTCCTGGCAGGGCATCTTCGTCGCCGAACTCGCCGAGGCGATGCGCCGCCGGCCTGACGTCGGGGTCGACGTGGAGATCATCGTGCGAGAGGGACGTGGGCGTGGCGATTACCTCAAGGCCAACCGGCGGATCCGGCGGAAATGGCAAGAGGGCAACTACGACCTCGTGCACGCGCACTACGGGCTGACCGCTGCCGCGACCATGGCGCTGCCACCCGGCGCACCACTCGTGGTCACCTACCACGGCCAGGACATCAACTACCGGGTCGGCCGCACCATCAGCCGGATCACCGGCCGACGGGCCAAGCGACGGATCTTCGTGGCCGACACGATCGCCGACCAGTGGCCCTCGCCACGCAACCGGGTGCTCTCGTGCGGCGTCGACTTCGATCTGTTCGCCCCCACCGATCGGGCCACCGCGCGCGCCGCTCTGCACCTGGACCCCGACCGGTCCTACGTGCTCTTCGGCGGTGCGCCGGACAACCCGCGCAAGAACTACTCCCTGTTTCAGGCCGTGCTCAAGCGGGTTACCGCTACCGTCCCGGACGCCACCGAGCTGATCCTGGCCGTCGACGGGCAGCCGCGCACCGCCGTCCCCCAGCGCATGCTCGCGGCAGACGTCTTTCTGTTCACGTCCAAGCCCGGCCGGGAAGGCGCGCCGACCGTCTTCCGAGAGGCGATGGCCGTCGGCCTGCCCATCGTCACCCTCGACGTCGGCGACGCACGCGAGCTCCTGGGCCGGGTGCGTCCGGGGGCGGTGGTTCCCCTGCCGGCCGGCTACACCGGTGACGGCGATGAGCACCCCGAAGCCTTGGTCACCGAGCTCGCCGGCCGGGTCATCGAGGCACTCAAGGAAGGCCGCCGTTCCGACGGCCGCGACCACGTCTCGCACCTGCAGTGGTCACGGATAGCCGAGAAGACCGTGGAGATCTACCGGGAGGCAATCCTCGGGTGAGCGAGCCCGTCAGTGCCCCCGCGTCGAGGATCGCCGCCCACACGTTGCTGTCGATGGTCGCCGTCTTCGCCCTCGGGCTGACCCGGTTCATCTTCGCCCTGCTGGTGGGACATCAACTCGGCGCTGGCGTACTCGGCTCGGTCAACACGCAACTGTCCATCGCGACGTTCGCTTCACTCGCCTTCGCCAGCAGCACGTCGATCTCCGCGTCGAAGTTCGTCTCCGCCGCGCTGGGCGGCAGGGACGAGTCAGCGGCCCGTCAGGCCCTGGTGATGCTGCTGCGCTGGTGTGTGCTCGGCACCGCGGGCGTCACGGCCGCGATGGCAATCGCCCTGCCGTTCCTGTTTCGCAAGCTCTCACTGGCAGAGGTCGCGGCGACCCTCGTTCTGTTCGTCGCGTACTCCGCGTACCTCTTTGTCCGCGGCGCCATGTACGGCTACGGCACCGTGCGGCGTTACGCGGTGCTCGAGACGCTCTGCGACGCCGCGGCGATCGCCGCGGCGGTGCTCGTGGTGGTGCTTCGTGCCGACCTGATCCTGCTTCTTCCCTTCGTCGTCGGCTACACCTTGTTCTCCGTATTCGGCTGGTTGGCACTCCCGCGACCGGCGACGGCCGCGGGGCCGGCCCCCGCGGAACCGGCCCCCGCGCGGCAGACCGGGCTGCGGGAGGAGATGCGCGGATACACCGGGTGGGGGGCGATCGGTCTCATCGCGAGCACGGGCTTCCTGCAGCTGTCGATGGTCTTCGCGTACCAGCTCACCAGCGCATTCGACGCCGGGCTGTACGCCGCGGCGTTCAACCTGACGGTGCCGGCGTTCTTCGTCCCACGGGCGTTGTCAATGGCGCTCTTTCCCGCCATGGCGGGGGCGTTCGGCCGCGGGGACTCCGACGAGGTACGCCGCCAACTCGATGGCGCCACCCGGTTCCTGCTGGTGGGCAGCCTGCCGTTCTTCGCGGCGGCGGTGCTCTTCGCCGAGCCACTCCTGAGCCTGTCCTTCGGGCGGGAGTTCGCCGGCGCCCACCTCGACCTCGAGCTGCTGCTGGCGGCGACCTACGTCATGATCGTGGCGATCCCGTCCGTCAACGCGCTGGGTGCCACCCACCGGCTGCTGGTCCGGATTCCGTCAATTGCGGCGGCGGTGGGTCTCGTTGTCGGGCTGATCGCGTGGGTGGTGCTCGGGCCGAGGTACGGCACGACCGGGATCGCTGTCGGCTACCTCATCGGCGTGGTCGTGGCCAGCACCATCAGTCTCGTCGCCGCGTGGCGTCGGTGGGAGCTGCCGTGGGCGATGCTGTTCTTGCGGGCCGGTCTGGCGGTCGGGGTGGCCGCTGGACTGCGCATC
>JBBPZR010000027.1:0-27362 GCA_038276285.1 Mycobacteriales bacterium
AGGCGGAAGCCGTCCCGGGGTCCGGGTGCGGCCGTAAGCACCCCGGCCCGGACCAAGGCTTGCGGGTGCTTGGCGAGGTAGACCTCGGGCAGGGCGTAGTGCTCGGCGAGCACCCGTCGGGACAGGGCCACCCCTGTTGGGATTCTGGGCAACCAGCGCCGCGCCGCGCAGTGCAGCCGCCACTCCACTCCCTGGACAGCTTCACTCAACCAGCCTGTCGCCGCTGTCGTCGACACCTATTGTCCACTTTAGACCTAGTGGCGGCGGCGCCGCCGCTGAGCACATGCCACGGTGAGCGAACGACCGGCATGCGCCATGCGGGCTCGTCACCCGACCGAAGCTAAGGCTTGACGAGGACCTTCAGGGCCTCGCGGGTGTCCATCGCCTTGTAGCCCTCGGCGACGTCCTCCAGGTCGATCGTGAGGTCGAACACCGGGCTGGCATCGAGCGTGCCGTTGATCACGTCGGTCAGCAGGCTGGGGAGGTAGGCCCGGGCCGGCGCGATGCCGCCCCGGACTCCGATATTGCGACCGAACAGCCGCCCGACGTCGATGCCGTCGACGGCATGGGGCACGCCGACGTAACCGACGGTGCCACCGTCTCGCACGATGGCGAACGCCGTGTCGAAGGCACCCTGGGCGCCCACGCATTCGAGGACGGCGTCGACACCGCCGGTCAGCGCCATCACCTCTTCGATGGCCTCGTCACCGCGGCCGCTGACCACATCGGTGGCCCCGAAGTCCCAGGCCAGCTTGAGCCGCTCGGAGTGATGACCGAGGATGAGCACCCGCTGGGCGCCGAGGCGGCGCGCCGCCATCACCGCGCACAGGCCGACCGCGCCGTCGCCGATGACCGCCACGCGGGAACCGCCCGTCACCCCGGCGGACTTCGCGGCATGGTGCCCGGTGGACATGACGTCGGCCAGGGGCAGCACCCTGTCCTCGGCGCCGTGCAGAGCCTTGGGGACGATGACGAGGGTGCCGTCGGCGTACGGAACACGTACCGCCTCACCCTGAGCGCCGTCGGAACCCGGCTCGCCCCAAAAACCGCCGTCCTCGCATGAGGTCTGCAGCCCCTCCCGGCAGTAGTCACAGACGCCGTCGGACCACACGAACGGCGAAACCACAACGTCACCCGGCTTCACGGTGCTGACGTCGGCGCCCACGTCCTCGACCACACCGACGAACTCGTGCCCGATCCGCTGGCCGGGAACCCGCTGGCCGTAGCCACGGTAGGCCCAGAGGTCGCTGCCGCAGATACCGGCGTGGGTGACCCGGACGAGGGCGTCTGAGGACAACACGACCTGGGCATCCGGGACGGTCTCGACCCGGACGTTGCCCGGGCCCTCGAATACCGCGGCGCGCATGGCCAAGATCCTCTCAACTGGGGAGCCCAGCCTAGTCGGGCCGACCGCCGAGAGCGGAGGCCACCTCCTGCGCGGTCGTGACGGGGGCGTCGCAGACGAAACCACGGCAGATGTACGCGGCCGGCCGGCCGTCGCGCAGGGGCCGGCTCTCGAGCAGCGGCACGCCGGGAGCATCGGGATCGCCGACGACCACCACGGCCCCCGGCGAGATGCCCATCCGGGCGGCCCGCTCCAGCTCGGCTGATTCGCCGACGACGGCGACCTGCAGCGGCCCCGCGACCAGCGCTTCACCCGCGGCCGCGGCCCAGCCCGCGAACCGGGGATGTTCTCCCATGATCAGGGCCACCTGGCTCAGCGCCTCCTCACCGGCCGCTCGGTGCCGGCTGGATCCGGTGAGCGCTGAGTACGTCACCAGCGCACCGACAACGGCGTTGGCTCCGGACGGTGTGGCGTTGTCGGTCGGGTCCTTGGGCCGGTGTACCAAGGCCTCGGCATCGTCGGCGGTGTCGTAGAGTCCGCCCGCCCCGTCGGCGAAATGCTCGAGCACGGTGTCGAGCAGCGTCCCCCCGGCCGGAAGCCAGCGAGCCTCGCCGGTCGCCTGGTGCAGAGCCAGCAGGCCCTCGGCAACATCGGCGTAGTCCTCCAGCACTCCCGCGCTAGCTCCGACGACTCCGCCGCGTGAGGTGCGGCGCAGCCGCCCGTCGACCAGGTGCGTGCCGAGGAGCAGGTCGGCCGCCGCGACCGCGGCCCGCACATACGCGGGGCGATCGAGCAGCGTCCCGCATTCCGCGAGCGCGGCGATCGCCAGGCCGTTCCACGCCGCCACCACCTTGTCGTCACAGGCGGGTTGCGGACGGCCGCGGCGGGACTCCAGCAACCGGTCGCGTATCCGCAGCCAGCGGGGCAAGTCGGTCGGGTCGGTCAGCATCCGCAGCGTGGAGGCACCCTCCTCGAAAGTCCCGGCCGGAGTGACCTCGAGCAAGTCCGCCGCCCAGGTCCCGTCATCCTCGCCGAGCACGTCACGTAACTGGTCGGGTGTCCAGACGTACGTGAGTCCCTCGACGCCCTCGGTGTCGGCATCGAGTGCCGAAGCGAAGCCGCCCTCGGGCGTGCACAGGTCACGGATCAGGAAGTCGGCCGTCTCGATGGCGATTCTGCGGGCAGCGGGAGAGCCGGTCGCGCGCCACAGGTGCAGGTAGACGCGCAGCAGCAACGCGTTGTCGTACAACATCTTCTCGAAGTGCGGGACCACCCACTGCGGGTCGACGGAGTACCGCGCGAAGCCACCGGCCAACTGGTCGTAGATCCCGCCGCGCGCCATCCGTTCGCAGGTGTGCTCGACCATCCGTAGCGCCTGAGGGTCGCCGCTGCGGGCGGCGTGGCGGAGCAGGAACTCCAGCACCATCGACGGGGGAAACTTTGGCGCGCCACCGAAGCCGCCGTTCGTCGGGTCGTACTGCCTGGCCAGAGTGGCAGCCGCCCGATCGAGGAGGGCGGCGGTCAGCGGTGGACCGACCTGGTGCGCTGCCGGGCCGGCCAGTGCCGCGACAACCGCGTTGCCCTGCCTGAGGACGTCGGCCCGCTGCTCCCGCCAGGCCTTCGACGTCAAGCGGACGAGGGACGTGAACGGTTCCCGTGGGAAGTACGTACCGCAGTAGAAGGGCTCCCCCGCCGGGGTGAGGAACGCCGTCATCGGCCAGCCACCTTGCCCGGTCATCATCTGCGTGGCGTGCATGTAGACCGCATCGACGTCGGGACGCTCCTCGCGGTCGACCTTGATCGGCACGGTGTGGGAGTTGATGACCGCCGCGGTGGCCGGATCCTCGAAGGATTCGTGCGCCATCACGTGGCACCAGTGGCAGGCGGCGTACCCGACCGAGAGCAGCACGGGCACGTCACGGCGGCGGGCTTCGGCAAAGGCCTCGGGTGACCACTCCCACCAGTCGACCGGGTTGTCCCTGTGCTGCAAGAGGTACGGACTGGTCGAGTCGGCCAAGCGGTTCGCCATCTGCGGGGTGCTCCAAGGGTCTCGTCGCTCGGGCTCAGCCCGTGCCGTCCCCAGCACCCTGCTCGACGTCGCGCAGGGCCGCAAGCAGGACGCCTGCCGTTTCGGGGTCGACACCGACCGGCGCCGTCTCGGCGAGATGGTGCGCCTCCGCGAGCCGGCCCTGCTCCACCAGCCACCGCACGGCGCGGGAGTCGTCGTCGCGCCGCTGTGCCTGCTCCTGCGTCAGGGCCGGTTCAGCGGCCGTGGGCCGCGCGCTCGCGGTGGCGATGTTGCCGACGGCGAACCAACCGGCCAGGAGCGCCGCGTACAATTGGCCCAAGAGCAGGGCGACAACCCCGGCGAGTACGGCGAACACGATCGAGACTATCGCCGCAAGTCGTTGCCGCCGCCCCGGCGAGCCGGGCAACAGTTCCATCAGCACGTTGCCGCCGTCGAGCGGCAGGATCGGCAGGAGGTTGAGCAGGCCCCAGACGAGGGTGACGAAGACGCCCGCGCTCAGGGCGGCGGCGGCGAGCGAGCCCCGCTCCGGCGTCGTGACGCGACCGGCGTACAGCAGCAACACGCCGAGCACGATCCCGGTGGCCGGGCCGGCCAAGCTGATGGCGATGCTGCGCGCCCGCGACATCCCGCCGGGAGGCGTCTCGTACATCGTGGCGCCGCCGAAGCCGTAGAGATCGATCCTCGGGTGCGACCCCGCCGCGCGCGCGGTGACGGCGTGGCCGAGCTCGTGCACCAGCACGGACACCGCCGCGACGACGATCCAGACGGCGAGGTAGGCGGGCCCGCTGCTGAGGAAGGGATAGCCGAGGAACGCCAGCACGACGAGGAAGGACACGTCAACGCTGATCGGGAAGCCGAACAGCCGGAAGCGCAGGCCTGAGCGGCGCGAGCCGAGCAGCGGCATGGTCATGCCCCCATGCTCCCATGTACGGGGTTGCGCGTTATCGAACATCTGTTCTAATGATGGGGTGCGCTGGCAGAGTCCGGCGCTGTTCGCGAATGCCGTTCCGGTGGACGGTCAACCCCTATCGGGGCTGCTCGCACGCCTGCGTCTACTGCTTCGCCCGCAACACCTACACCTATCTCGACCTCGATGCCGGCCGTGACTTCGACACCCAGGTGGTGGTGAAGGTCAACGCGCCCGACCTGCTGCGCCGCGAGCTCGCCCGCCCGTCATGGCTGGGCGAGCACGTCGCCATGGGCACCAACGTCGACTGCTACCAGCGGGCCGAGGGTCGCTACCGCCTGATGCCGGGGATCATCGAGGCGCTGCGCGACGCGGCCACCCCGTTCTCGATCCTCACCAAGGGCACCATGATCCTGCGCGACCTCGACCTCCTGCGGTTCGCGGCCGAGGTGACCGACATCAGCACCAACGTGTCGGTGGGGTTCGTCGACGCCGACGTGTGGCGGGGCGTCGAGCCCGGCACGCCCGCGCCGCAGCGCCGCCTCGATGTCTGCCGCACCCTCACCGCAGCCGGCATCGCGTGCGGTGTGCTCATGGCACCGGTGCTGCCCTATCTCACCGACTCCCCCGCCCAGCTCGAGGCGACCGTGCGCGCCATCGCTGATGCCGGTGCCCGCCACGTCGGCCCGATCGTGCTGCACCTGCGACCGGGCGCCCGCGAGTGGTTCCTCGCCTGGCTCGGCCGGCAACACCCGACCCTGGTGCCGCGCTATCGCGAGCTGTACGCGTGGGGGTCCTACGCCCCGCGCAGCTACTCCGACGGGATCACCGGCCGCGTGCGCGAGTTGGCGGCGCGCTATGGCATCACTGGACGGAGCCCGGCCATGTCTCGAGGCGTGACGAAGCCTGCGGCGATGTCGGCGCCTGACCCGGCCGAGTCCGAGCAACTGGCGCTGCTCTGACCTCCCCGGCCCGCCTGGAGGATAGTTTCCGGTGTGCCCGACGATCTGCGCGTCACCGATCGGCTGGTCATCGCGGCCGGCGAACTGCGCGAGCGCTTCTCGCGCTCGTCGGGCCCGGGCGGCCAGTCCGTCAACACCAGCGACACCCGCGTGGAGCTGTCCTTCGACCTCCTCCGGTCATCCTCGGTGCCCGGCTGGTTGCGCGAGCGGATGCGGGAGCGGCTGGCCCCCCGTCTGGTCGGGGGCGTTGTCACGATCGTCGCCGCAGAGCACCGCTCGCAACTGGCCAACCGGGCGGCGGCACGGGATCGGCTGGCAGGCGTGCTCGCGGCCGCGGCCGCGCCACCGGCTCTGCCTCGCCGGCCGACCCAGCCGACCAGGGGCGCCCGTGAGCGCCGGCTGTCAGCGAAGCGGCGGCGATCGGACATCAAGCGTGGCCGAGCGGGCGGTCACGACGACTGGTGAGGCCCGTCGGTCGGCGCGGTGGCGTGATCGGTGTCGGACGGTGGCTCGTCGGGCGGGTCGAAGGTCGGCGGAATCCGTCGTAGATGCTTGCCCATCGAGCGGATCAGCAGCACCGTCGCGACAGCCATCAGGATGATGATGAACAGCCCCAGCGGCCCGGCCTGGCCCGGTTGCTCCTTCACCGCCAGCAGCAGCACGGCCGTAGCGGGCACCGTCATCCCGAGCCCGCGGCCACGCGCTCGCGGATTCCAGCGAACAGGTCATCCTCCGGCAGCGACGTGTCGACCAGCGAGCGGGCCAGTTGGAAGTCCTCGGTCGGCCAGGCGGACTTCTGCGCCTCGAGCGGCACCGAGAACCACCGGCCGGTCGGGTCGACCTGGGTCGCATGGGCGATCAGCGCCTGGTCCCGGATCGCGAAGTAGTCCGCACACGGCACCCGCGTCGTGAGCCGATCGGCGTCCTCGGGCTTGTCCACCCAGCTCTCCAGCCACTCCGCGTACGGCGATTCGTGGCCCGCCGAAACCACGGCCTCGTGCATGGCGACCATCCGCTGCTTATGCCACGTCAGATTGTAATAGAGCTTCAGCGGCTGCCACGGCGGGCCCTCATCCGGATAGGCGTCGGGGTCGCCGGCGGCGTCGAAGGCCGCAACGGAGATCTCGTGACAGCGGATGTGGTCGGGATGCGGGTAGCCGCCGTTCTCGTCGTACGTAGTGATCACCTGCGGGCGCTGCTGCCGGATCTCGCGGACCAGGGGGCGCACCGCCTCGGCCAGCGGCACCAGCCCGAAGCACCCCTCCGGAAGAGGCGGCAGCGGGTCGCCCTCAGGCAGCCCGGAATCGACGAAACCCAGCCAGTGCTGCCGCACGCCGAGGATCTGCCGGGCGTGCTCCATCTCGGCGCGCCGGATCCCGCTGATGTCGGCCAGCACGTCGGGCCGGTCCATCGCCGGATTCAGAATCGAGCCGCGCTCCCCCCCGGTGCAGGTGACGACGAGGACGTCGATCCCTTCCCGTACGTAACGCGCCATCGTGGCGGCGCCCTTGCTGGACTCGTCGTCGGGATGGGCGTGTACGCCCATCAGGCGGAGCTGCTCTGACACCGTCGTGCCCTCCTCGTCGCGGTCCGTCGTACCGGCTGGGACGATTGTCGCGCATGGCCCGACACGAATCCCGCTCGAATCCCTCTCGAAGGTCAACCGACATGACTGCGCCTAGCTTCCCGGCCGGGAGGTACGGTCGCCGCCGCGAGCGAGCGGCGACGCCGCGCTGGGTGGTGCCCCTGCTGGTCGCCGCACTGCTTCTCGGCATCGGCTGGCTGTCGCTGGCCGCCTACCACCGGCAGAACGGCGCGGTCCAGGCGTCGGTCCGTAGCTTCGTGATCGGCCCCTCAAGCGTGGTGGTGACCTTCGATATCACCCGGCCGCGGCATCGGGCGGTCACCTGCCTGTTGCGAGCCCGCGACCGGCACGGCAGCGAGGTGGGGCGGGCCGAGGTCCCGGTGCGAGCAGGTGACAGCGACGTCGTCGAGACGTACACGCTGCCCACCCGGGGGCGGGCGGTCACCGGGGAGGTCTACGGCTGCTCGCTGGACAAGAGCGAGCGATGAGCGGTCAGTCCGCCGGTGCTAGCTTGAAAGGAATCCCCACCATGTCCGCGGAGGAGCACCACGTGTCCACAACCGACCATGAGGCGCCCGCCACCTGGCTGACGCGGGAGGCGTACGAACGGCTCAAGGCCGAGCTGGACGAGCTCATTGCCAAGCGGCCGCAGGTAGCGCAAGAGATCAATGCCCGCCGAGAGGAGGGCGACCTGCGAGAGAACGGCGGCTATCACGCCGCCAAGGAGGAGCAGGGCAAGCAGGAGGCCCGGATCCGCCAGCTCGAACAATTGACCCGCGAGGCCAAGGTCGGTCAGGCTCCGAGCCAGGGAAACACCGCCGGTCCCGGGATGGTCGTCAGCGTGAAGTTCGACGGCGACGACGAGGTCGAGACCTTCCTCGTCGGCTCCCGTGAGATCGGCGCCACGACCGATCTGGAGGTCTACTCCCCTGAGTCAGCGATGGGTGCCAAGATCACCGGCCACGGGATCGGCGAGTCTCTCGTCTACTCAGCACCCAACGGTCGCAAGATCACCGTCGAGATCGTCGACGTGAAGCCGTTCACGGGCTGAGCCTCGCCTTTCCCCTCAACCCGCGATGAGTGGATATCCGGCTCGGCGCAACTCCGCCAGGACCTCCGCGCTGTGCTCGGATCCCCGCGTCTCCACCGACAACGCGACCTCGACTTCGCCCAGGTGTAGCTGCCGGCCGGTGCGCTGATGCTCGACGTCGAGGACGTTGGCACCGAGGTCGGCGAGCCGGGCCAGGAGGGCGGCAAGTGATCCGGGCGAGTCCTCGATCCGGAGCCGGATGCTGAGATATCGCCCCGCGGCCGTCATCCCGTGCTGGATCACCCGCAATAGCAGGATCGGATCCATGTTCCCGCCGGACAACACGGCCACCACGGGGGGCTCGAAGCGAAGCGGGTCGTCCAGGATCGCTGCGACGGCGGCCGCGCCCGCGGGCTCGACCACGAGCTTGGCGCGCTCGAGCAAGAGCAACTGAGCCCGGGAGATCGCCTCCTCGGAGACGGTCAACATGTCATCGACCAGGGCGCTGACGTGCGCGAAGGTCACCGGGCCGGGGCATCCGACCGCGATGCCGTCGGCGATCGTGGTCATCTCCGACAGAGGCACCGGTCGGCCCGCAGCGAGCGATTCCGGCCAGGCGGCCGCGCCGGCGGCTTGCACTCCCGCCATCCGCACGCCGGGCTGCAGAGCCTTGGCCGCAACAGCGATGCCGGCGATCAGCCCACCACCGCCGGTGCTGACGACGATCGTGCGAACGTCCGGGCACTGCTCGATCACCTCGAGCCCAACGGTGCCCTGCCCGGCGATGACGTCGCGGTGATCGAACGGGTGGATGAATACGGAACCGGTGCGCTCAGCGTGCTCCCGGGCGACCTTGAGCGCCTCGTCAACCGTGGCGCCGACGAGATGGACCTCAGCGCCGTAGGCCTTGGTCGCCTCGATCTTGGGCAGCGGCGCCAGGAGCGGCATGAACACCGTCGCCGACGTACCCAGCAACTCCGCTGCCAGGGCGACGCCCTGCGCATGGTTGCCGGCGCTGGCCGCGACCACACCATGGCGGCGTTCGGCATCTGTGAGGCCCGCGATCCTGACGTAAGCGCCGCGAATCTTGAACGATCCCGAGCGCTGGAGGTTCTCGCACTTCAGCGATACCGGGCCACCGACCATCTTCTGGAGTGGACGCGATCCCTCCATGGGCGTCATGCGAACGACGCCGGCGAGCAGCGCCCGAGCCGCCTGCACATCCGAGAGCTCGACCAGCCCCATTGCAACGGCCATGCCGGCGATCCTGCCAGGTCAGCCCTGGGACCAGTAAAGATCGCCGGCCGCGAGCAGGGCCGCCGCGCCGATGAGACCCGCGTCCCGGCCCAGGGCGGCCGGCACCACTGTCAACCGGCTGGCAAAGTCCATGGTCAGCCGGTCGTCCAACTCCGCGGTCATGGGCTCGAACAGCAGCGCACCGGTCTCGGCCACACCGCCGCCGATCACCACGACGTCCAGATCGAGCAGGTTGGTAGCGGACGCAATTGCCCGGCCCAGGGCGCGGCCGGCCCGCTCGAAGGCGGCCAAGGCGACCGGTTGGCCCTCCCGGGCGGCGGCTGCCACCGCCTCGGCGGTCACTGCTCGGCTTCCGGCGGGCCACCCATGCTCGACCGCCCAGCGGGCGATCGCCGGTCCGCGCGCGACAGCCTCAAGGCAGCCGTGAGATCCACAGCCGCAGGCGGGGCCGTCCGGCTCGACGATCACATGACCGACGTGCCCCGCGTTGCCGGTAGGACCGTCGGCCACCCGACCGCCGAGCACCAGACCGCCACCGACGCCGGTGGACACCACGATGCCCAGCGCCGAAGCCGATCCCCTTGCCGCACCGCGCCAGTGCTCGGCCACGGCGAAACACACAGCATCGTTGTGCAGCCGCACCGGCCGTCCCGGCAGCCACTCGACCACCCGATCCCGCAGCGGGAAGCCCCGCCACGCACTCAGGTTCAGCGGCGACACGAGCCCAACCGGCCAGAGCAGAGGCCCCCCGCAGCCAACGCCCACTCCGACCAGATCTGCCTGGCCGACGCCGGCGTCCGCCAGAAGCCCGTGGACCAGCGACACCAGCGCCTGCCACACCTCTTCGGCCCGCACAGCCACCCCGTGCGGCGTGGTCACCCGCCGCGAGGCGACAACGGCACCCTCGTCAGTGATCACGCCAGCGGCCAACTTCGTACCACCGACATCGATCCCGAGATAGAGCCGCCCCGCGTTCAAGCCCTCATCCCTCCGCCTAGCCGTCGCCTAGCCGCCGCAGACCATCGATGCCCGCACTCGTTGCCGCCGGACCCGCGCCCGAGCCCAGGCCGGGCCAGTTACCGCACCCATTCACAGGCTCTCACGCCCCACCGACCCCTCCACATCCGTCCCTTTCATGTGAGTCGCCAGGCGACTCACCCAATAGCGTCGCGGGAGTAGGGGGCGGCAGAGTTGGCGGGAGGATCGGAGCCGGTGAGCAGGATTCGCCATCGATCGGCTGGGGCTCGCGAGATCGACGGGCTCGATGCCGTCGCCGCTCTGCGGCATGGGCGCCGGGTGGCTCGGCTCAGCCAGCGTGATCTGGCTAGGCGGGCTGGCGTCTCACAATCACTCATCGCCCGCATCGAGAGCCGGCGGGGCGACCCGCCGGTTGGCGTCATGCAGCGGCTGTTGGGGCTGTGCGGCATGCGCTGGGAGCTGCGGCTCTGTCCGGCGGGAGCCACGCCGGTGGCCGCTGCCGGACGCGGGGTCGCAGTGCGTCGTTCTGCGCGGCGCCGCGGTCGAGCGGCCCGCGTGAGGCGGTGGCGGGAGATCGACGCCGCCGTGGAGGCCGGCGAGGCGCTGGACGCTCTGGGCTGGGTGTCGGTACGAGAACGGCGGCGGCGGGTTCGCGAGGCGCGGCTGACCGAGCGGGCGGCGCAGGCCGCCGCATACGACGCGCTGGTGGCGAGCGATGACCAGCGGGCCGAGGCGTGGATCGTCGAGGACGCCGCGGAGTCGACGCAGCGGTTCGAGCGCTGCGTGAGGCAGTGGGAGGTGCCGCTCAGAGAACGACTTCCGACGCAGGTCCGCCGCCTAGCCGGCGACGACCTACGGCGGCTCCTCGATGATCTCTCCCTGTGCTGGGCCTGCCCGCCGGTCGCCGTGACGGGTTCGCTCGCCCGGGCGGTGTGGTCGCCGGTGCCGCTGGGGCCGCGAGCCCCGATTGAGTTCGCGCCGCTGCGGAGTCGTGATGAAGCCCTCGAGTTCCTGACTTCCGCGGGCGCCCGGCGGGCGCCGGGTGCCGATCGGTTCCAGTTTGGAGGGATCACCGTGCGACTGCGCTCGACGCCGCCGGAGTCCGCTGCGTTGGTGCGATGGCGTTGGGACGGCCCGGTGCGCGCGATCGCCGTGGCGCGTCCGGAGAGTTGTCCGGGCACGCCATCGGACCGGCATGCGATACGTGCGGTCCTGCAGGCCGCCAGTCGTGATCGACTGGGTAGGCGGCGCCCGCCCTATCACGAGGTCTGCGACGGCAGCGTGCTCGCCCTCGTCGAGCGGTTTGATGGATGCGGCGGCGCCGGTCGAGACGTAGCGTTGCCCGGGTGACAACACCTGCGCCGACGACTCTCGGGGCGCTTCGCGCTTCTGGCCACACATACAAGCCGATCAAGGCCGAGCTTCGCGACAACCTCGTGCAGCGGCTGCGCTCCGGCCAGCCGACCCTGCCCGGCATCGTGGGCTTCGAGCACACCGTGGTGCCGGAGATCGAGCGGGCCTTGCTTGCCGGGCACGACATGGTGCTGCTCGGTGAGCGAGGGCAGGGCAAGACCCGGCTGATCCGTACGCTGACCGGCCTGCTGGACGAGTGGACGCCGGTCGTGGCGGGCTGCGAGATCAACGACCATCCCTACGTGCCGGCCTGTCTTCGGTGCCAGGCGCTGGTCACACAGCACGGCGAGGAGACGGCCGTGTCATGGCGGCATCGCGACGAGCGGTACGGCGAGAAGTTGGCCACCCCGGACACCAGCGTCGGCGACTTGATCGGTGACGTGGACCCGATCAAAGTCGCTGAGGGACGCACTCTCGGCGATCCTGAGACGGTGCACTACGGGTTGGTCCCGCGGACCAACCGAGGCATCTTCAGCATCAACGAATTACCCGACCTCGCCGAGCGGATCCAGGTGTCCCTGCTCAATGTGCTCGAGGAGCGTGACGTGCAGGTCCGCGGCTACCAGTTACGCCTCCCGCTGGATCTGCTTCTAGTGGCCAGCGCCAACCCCGAGGACTACACGAATCGCGGCCGGATCATCACCCCGCTCAAGGATCGCTTCGGTGCGGAGGTGCGCACCCACTATCCGCTCAACCTCGACGACGAGATGTTGCTGGTCGCCCAGGAGGCCTTGCTGCTCTGGGATGACGGCGGGCAGTTCGCCGAGCCGCTCGTGCCGCAGCATCTGCTCGAGGTGGTGGCGAGGTTCACCCGAGAGGTGCGGGAGGCGCCGCAGGTCGACGCTCGATCCGGGGTCAGCGCGCGGTTTGCCATCGCCGCCGTGGAAGCCTTGGCGGCAGCCGCGGTACGCCGCGCGGCGATGACCGGGGAAACCACCGCAGTGGCCCGCGTGTGCGATCTCGCGTCGGTGATTCCGGCCTCGCGCGGCAAGGTGGAGTTCGAGGACACCGAAGAAGGCCGTGAGCTCGAAGTGCTCGAGCACCTGCTCCGCCGGGCTCTCGCCCAGACGTTCCGCGCCCGGCTCGCCGGTGTCGACATGAGCGGGCTGCAGCACCGCTTCGACGGTGGCGCCACCGTCGAGACCGGCGAGCTGGTGCCCGCACCCGAGCTGCTCCGGCAACTCGGCCCGGTGCCCGGCCTGGCCCAGATCCTGGCCCGGCTCGACATCAACAAAGGGATCGAGAATCCCGGTCTGGTCGCCGCTGCGGCCGAGTTCGCCCTCGAGGGCCTCTACCTGAATCGCCGGCTGGCCAAAGAAGAGGTCGACGGACGCACCCTCTATGGCCGCTAACCGCGATCGGAGCTACCGCTACGGGTCGTGGCGCGGTGGCCGCGACCCTCTCGAGCCTCCGTTCGACCTCGCCGACGCTCTCGACGCCGTCGGCGATCAGGTGCTCGACGGAGGCAGCCCCGGCGAAGCACTGCGGGATCTGCTGCGTCGCGGGCACGACCGGCTCCGCGGGCTCGACGACATCCGGCGGGACATCCGCCGCCGCCAGCAGCAGGTGCGCGATCGTGGCAGCCTCGACGGCACACTGGGGCAGGTCCGCGAGCTGCTCGAGCGAGCCCTCGAGCAGGAGCGGGCCGCTCTGTTCCCCGACCCGAGCGACGCCGCCCGGCTGGCCGAGGCCGAGCTCGACGCCTTGCCGCGCGACACGGCCAGCGCGGTCCGCCAACTGGCCGATCACCAGTGGCGCTCGGAGCAGGCGCGGCAGACGTACGAGGAGATCCAGGACCTGCTCCGCCGTGAGGTGCTCGACAGCCAGTTCCGTGGCATGAAAGCCGCCCTGGAGAACGCGACGCCCGAGGACATGCAGCGGCTCAAGGACATGCTCGCCGATCTCAACGCGATGCTCGCGGCCGACGCGCGGGGCGAGCACACTCCCGAGCAGTTCAGCGAGTTCATGGGCAAGTACGGCGACATGTTTCCCGAGCATCCGTCCACGCTGGCCGAGCTGGTCGACCAGCGGGCGCGGCGGGCGGCCGCCCAACAGCGGCTCATGCAGTCGCTCTCAGCGGAGCAACGCGCCGAGCTGCGCGAACTGATGTCCGGTGCCATGCAGGATCTCGGCCTCGCCAGCGAGATGGACCAGTTGCAGGGTCACCTGCAGGCGACCCGACCGGATCTGGCCTGGGGTGGGCGCGAACGGATGGACGGCGACGAGCCGCTCGGTCTCGGCGATGCCACCACCGCACTGGAGGAGCTCGCCGACCTGAGCGAGCTGGACGCCACGATCGGCCAGGACTACCCCGGTGCCAGCCTCGCCGACGTCGACAGCGAACAGGTCGAGCGCGCCCTCGGCCGGCAGGCAGTCGACGACATGGCCGCGCTGCGGCGGATCGAGCGCGAGCTGGAGCGACAGGGCTACCTGCGGCGCCGGGGCGAGGACTTCGAGCTCACGCCCCGGGCGGTCCGTCGGCTGGGAGCCACGGCTCTCCGCAGGGTCTTTTCAAGACTCGACTCCCGAGGTCGCGGCGGGCATGACATGCGGGACGCGGGTGCGGCCGGTGATCTGATCGGGTCGACCCGGCCCTGGACATTCGGTGACGAACAGCCGCTCGATGTCGTCCGTACCGTCCGCAATGCGGTTCAGCGCAGCGCCAACCACGGGCGTGGTGTTCGGCTGGCGGTCGAGGACTTCGAGGTGGTCGAGACCGAGCGCCGCACCACGGCGGCGGTCGCCCTGCTGGTGGATCTCTCGTACTCGATGGCCCTGCGTGGTGCGTGGGGAGCAGCCAAGTCAACGGCCCTGGCCCTGCACTCGTTGGTGACCACCCGCTACCCGCAGGACGCGATCCAGATCATCGGCTTCAGCGATTACGCCCGGGTCCTTGAGCCGACGGCACTAGCCGGGCTGTCGTCGGACATGGTGCAGGGCACCAACCTGCAGCACGGGCTCATGCTGGCCAACCGGCATCTGGGCCGGCATCCCGACGCCGAGCCGGTCGTGCTGGTGGTGACCGACGGCGAGCCGACGGCGCATCTGGCCCGCGACGGTCAGGCCGTCTTCTGCTGGCCGCCACTCGACGAGACGGTGATGCTCACCATGACCGAGGTCGAGCGGTGCACGCGACGCGGCGCCACCATCAACGTCTTCATGCTCGACGACGAGCCACGGCTGGTCGAGTTCGTCGACGAGATCGCCAGGCGCAACGGTGGCCGCGTCTTCGCGCCGCGGCCCGATCGGCTCGGTGATTACGTGGTCAACGACTACCTGCGCGCCAGGCGGGGAAGGCGGGCACCCCGATAGGCTCGACGGATGGATTTTCTCAGGGCCCTGCACATCGCGGCCGCTATCTTCCTCATCGGCCCGCTGACCTTCGCGACGTCCATCTCTGCGCGGCTGATCCGCCAGGGCGAGGAAGGCGGCAAGGTGCTGCGCTGGGCTCACCGGACCACGCAGTTCTACGGGCTCGGCACCCTGCTGGTCGGCGTTCTGGGCGTTGCCCTGGTCCGCGGCAAGATCACCTTCAACCAGTTCTGGGTGTCGGCGTCGCTCACCCTGTTCGTCGTCTCCCTGCTGCTGGTTTTCGCGATCATCGAGCGCGACCAGCGCGCGGCGATCCGGCGGCGGGAGGCCGGCGAGGACTCCCCGGTTCAGGCCGGCCGGATCCTCGCGACGTCAGCGGTGGTGGCGCTGATCTGGCTGGTCATCCTGTTCTTGATGGTCTATCAGCCGGGCAACCCTCACCGGACGTGAGTGACGTCGCCGGCGGCCAGCGCGGTGCGGGTGCCGTCCGCGCCGACCACTATGAGCCGCCCGGCAGCATCCACGTCAGCCGCGGTGCCGGTGACCTCCCCTCCACCCGGTAGCGAGGCCAGCACCGCCCGGCCGACGGTGGAGCAATGCTCGAGGTACGAAGCCCGTACGTCGGCACCACCGAGCCAGTCGCGATAGTCCTCGGCGAGCAAACGCAGGATCATCACCAGCAGCGGAGCCCGGTCGGTGCAGGTGGCGCCCTCGAGCAACAGGGAGGTGGCCGCATCTCCAGGCAACTCCTCGCGGCGGGTGCTCACGTTGACACCCACGCCCAGAACCACCACATCGGCGACCACCTCACCGAGCACGCCCGCCAGCTTGCGCCGCGAAGGCCCGGCCAGCACGTCATTGGGCCACTTGACGCCGGTCTTGACCTCGCCGACCCGCTGCACCG
Organism: Mycobacteriales bacterium; assembly: GCA_038276285.1. Lineage (GTDB taxonomy): Bacteria > Actinomycetota > Actinomycetes > Mycobacteriales > QHCA01 > QHCA01. The sequence continues at coordinate 15,723 of JBBPZR010000027.1, forward strand.
CTCGCGCGACGGACAGACCGGCCAGCAGCGGCAGCCAGGACCAGCCATCGCGTGGCAACGCCGGACGCAGCAGGATCGAGAACGTCAGACCGGCCCGCGGCGGGGACACCCACAGTCGGCCCTGCCGCCCCCGGCCGCCGGTCTGCGACTCGGCCACCACCACCAGCCCCTCCGGCTGCCCAGCGGTCAGCGCGGCGGCGGCGACGTCGGCATTGGTCGACACGGTCTCGGCAACCACGCGAAGCGAGGTCCACAGCCCTCCCGGCCGCACCAGCGCGCGGGTCAGCGCCGCCACCTGAAGGGGGGGCCGGTCAAGATCGCCGTAGGCCGAGGTCATCCAGCCACGCTAGTCACCTGGCTACGCTGAGCCCGTGACGAGCGGCGACGGACCCGACATCCATACGACGGCAGGCAAACAGGCCGACCTGGACCACCGGTTGTCCGAGGCCGTGCACGCCGGCTCCGAACGTGCGGTCGAGAAGCAGCACGCCCGAGGCAAGATGACGGCGCGCGAGCGGGTCGAGGCCTTCCTCGACCAGGGTTCCTTCGTCGAGACCGACGCACTGGCCCGGCACCGGGCGACCGGGTTCGGCCTCGAGGGCAACCGGCCCTACGGCGACGGGGTGGTCACCGGATACGGCGGTGTGGACGGTCGGCCGGTCTGCGTGTTCAGCCAGGACTTCACGGTCTTCGGGGGCAGCCTCGGTGAGGTGTTCGGCCAGAAGATCGTCAAGGTGATGGACCTCGCGATGAAGACCGGCTGTCCGGTCATCGGCATCAACGACTCGGGTGGCGCGCGGATCCAGGAGGGGGTCGTCTCCCTCGGCCTGTACGGCGAGATCTTCTTCCGCAATGTGCGGTCGTCGGGTGTGATCCCGCAACTCAGCCTGATCATGGGACCGTGCGCCGGCGGCGCGGTCTACTCCCCCGCCCTCACCGACTTCACCCTCATGGTCGACAAGACCTCGCACATGTTCATCACCGGACCCGACGTGATCAAGACGGTGACCGGCGAGGATGTCGAGTTCGAGGACCTCGGCGGCGCGCACACGCACAACACCAAGTCCGGCGTGGCGCACTTCCAGGCCGCCGACGAGAAGGAGTGCCTGGAACTCGCCCGCGCGCTGCTCTCGTACCTCCCCAGCAACAATCTCGACGAGCCGCCGATCTACGCGGCGGACTCCACCGACGAGATCACCGCCGCCGACCGCGAGCTCGACAACCTGGTCCCCGACTCGGCCAACCAGCCGTACGACATGCACGCGGTCATCGAGCACGTGCTCGACGAGGGCGAGTTCCTCGAGGTGCACGCGCTGTTCGCGCAGAACATGGTGTGCGGCTTCGGCCGGGTCGACGGGCACTCGGTCGGCGTGGTGGCCAACCAGCCGATGCAGTTCGCCGGCACGCTCGACATCGATGCGTCCGAGAAGGCGGCCCGCTTCGTGCGTACCTGCGACGCCTTCAACATCCCGGTGCTGACCTTCGTCGACGTGCCCGGGTTCCTCCCGGGTGCCAGCCAGGAGTGGGACGGCATCATCCGGCGGGGCGCCAAGCTCATCTACGCCTACGCCGAGGCGACGGTGCCGAAGGTCACGGTGATCACGCGCAAGGCCTACGGCGGCGCCTACGACGTCATGGGCTCCAAGCATCTCGGCGCCGACCTAAACTTGGCGTGGCCGACCGCTCAGATCGCGGTGATGGGCGCGCAGGGCGCGGTGAACATCCTCTACCGCCGGGAGATCACGGAGGCCGACGATCCCGAGGTACGCCGGACTGAGCTGATCACCGGGTACGAGGACCGCCTCGCCAATCCCTACATCGCCGCCGAGCGGGGCTACATCGATGCGGTGATCCAGCCCGCCGAGACGCGCGGACAGGTGATGAAGGCGCTGCGCGCACTGCGGGGGAAGCGCGAGACCCTGCCACCGAAGAAGCACGGCAACATCCCGCTATGACCCTCCCGAGGCCACCGGCCTCCGACCGTCCGTCGGAAAGTGAGCGATGACGCACGTTCCTACAGACGATTCACCGGTTGGACCCTCCGACGAGGAGATCGCCGCCGCGATCGTCGTCTTGCTCGCCAGCAGGGCGGCCGGTGCGGGCGACGAGGGACCGCCGTCGCTTTGGCGCGACCACACGGCGATCCTGCGCGCGCCGCTCATGCCCGGCCCCGGCTCGTGGCGGGCCTCGGCGCTACCGCGCTGACCGTCTCCCCGGCCCCCTTTCAGCGATTTCCGGGAAAACGTCGCTTCCTGGAGCCGGGTAGCGACGATTTCCCGGAAATTGCTCAATAGTCCGAAGTTCGGACTGGTCGGCGGCGCGGCGGTTGAGATCGGCGGCGCGCTGAGCGGGACACGCCCCGCCAGGCGCCCCGCTAGGCGAGGGACTCCCACGCGTCGCGGACCATGTCCTGCAGCGAACCCTTGCGGGGGTGCCAGCCGAGCTCGGACCGGATGCGATCACTCGACGCCACCAGCCGGGCTGGGTCACCCGGCCGGCGCGGGCCCTCCACCACCGACACCTCCCGCCCGGTGACCTCCCGCACCACCTCGAGCACCTCCCGGACGGAGAACCCCGACCCGCTGCCGAGGTTGTAGATCCGGTGCTCGCCCGGGCGAGCGGCCGCCAGCGCCAGCACATGTGCCTCGGCGAGGTCCTCGACATGGACGTAGTCGCGGATGCAGGTGCCGTCGGGCGTGGGGTAGTCGGTCCCGTGCAGGGTGAACTCGCCGCCGTCCCCGCGAGCGGCCCGAAGCAGGTTGGGGATCAGGTGCGTCTCCGGATCGTGCCGCTCCCGCTGCCGGCCGTAGGCGCCGGCCACGTTGAAGTAGCGCAGGCTCACCGCGGCCAGCCCGTACGCGGTTGCGTAGCCCTGCAGCATCAGGTCCACGGTGAGCTTCGAGGCACCGTAGGGGTTGGTTGGCCGGGTTGGCGCATCCTCGGGGATCGGTACCGAATCCGGCTCGCCGTAGGTCGCCGCCGACGACGAGAAGACGATCCGGGCCACGGCGCCCTCGCACATGGCGTCGAGCAGGTTGAGCGTACCGAGGACGTTGGTACGGAAGTACAGATCGGGCTGCTCGACCGACTCGCCGACCAGGGCCCGGGCGGCGAAGTGCAGCACGCCGTCGAACGGCTCTCCGCTGAAGACGCCACCGAGCGAGCCGGCGTCGAGCAGGTCGGCCTGGACGAACTCCGCGCTGGGCGGGACGGCGTCGGCGTGACCGGTGGTGAGGCTGTCCAGGACCACCACCCGATGCCCGCGATCGAGCAGCAGCGCGGCCGTGACGCTGCCGATATAGCCGGCACCGCCGGTGACGAGCAGCCGCACCTGAGATCTCCGTCCTGGCCGGGCCTCCGACCCGCCACCCTAGACTGCGGCCCATGCGCAAGGTGCTGATCGCGAACCGTGGCGAGATCGCCGTGCGTATCGCGCGGGCCTGTCGCGACGCGGGGCTGGCCAGCGTGGCGGTCTACGCCGACCCTGACCGCGACGCGGTCCACGTACGCGCGGCCGACGAGGCCTTCGCCCTCGGCGGCGCCACGCCGGGCGACTCCTACCTCCGCTTCGACAAACTGCTGAACGTGGCGGCCCGCTCCGGAGCTGACGCGGTGCACCCCGGCTACGGCTTCCTGTCCGAGAACGCCGACTTCGCCCAGGCCGTCATGGACGCCGAGCTGACCTGGATCGGGCCGTCGCCGGACGCGATCCGGGCGCTGGGCGACAAGGTTCAGGCCCGGCACATCGCCATGGCGGCCGGCGCGCCCCTGGTGCCGGGTACGAAGGATCCGGTGTCGGGGCCCGACGAGGTGGTCGCTTTCGCCGAGGAGCACGGCCTGCCGGTGGCGATCAAGGCGGCGTTCGGCGGGGGTGGGCGTGGCCTCAAGGTCGCGCGCAGCGTCGAGGAGATCCCCGACCTCTACGCCAGCGCGGTACGCGAGGCCGAGAGCGCATTCGGCCGCGGCGAGTGCTTCGTCGAGCGCTACCTCGACCGGCCGCGGCACGTCGAGGCCCAGGTGCTCGCCGACCAGCACGGCAACGTGATCGTGGTCGGCACCCGCGACTGCTCGCTACAGCGGCGCCACCAGAAGCTGGTCGAGGAGGCACCCGCACCGTTCCTCTCCGATGAGCAGCGCGCCACCATCTCCACCTCGGCCCGCGACATCTGCCGCGAGGCCGGGTACTCCGGGGCCGGCACCGTGGAGTTCCTCGGCGGCGCCGACGGCACCATCTCCTTCCTCGAGGTGAACACCCGCCTGCAGGTCGAACACCCGGTCACGGAGGAGACCAGCGGGATCGACCTCGTCCTCGAGCAGTTCCGCATTGCCGCCGGCGAGCGGCTCCGCCAGGAGTCCGACCCCGAGCCGCGGGGCCACTCCTTCGAGTTCCGGATCAACGGCGAGGACCCCGGCCGCGGCTTCCTCCCGGCGCCCGGCACGGTGACCCGGTGGGTGCCGCCCGAGGGCCCCGGCGTACGCGTGGACAGCGGCACCGAGACCGGCTCGGTCATCGGCGGCGCGTTCGACTCGCTGCTGGCCAAGGTGATCGTGACCGGCGAGACGAGGGCCCGGGCACTGGCCCGGGCACGCCGGGCGCTGGGCGAAATGGTGGTCGAGGGCATGGCTACCGCGCTGTCGTTCCATCGTGCCGTGGTCAGCGATCCGGCGTTCACCAGCGAGCCGTTCACCGTGCACACCCGGTGGATCGAGACGGAGTTCGACAACCAGATCGAGGCCTTTCCCACCGCCGACGCCGAGGGACCGGCCGATGAGACCGGCGAGCGGGAGGTCGTCGTCGTCGAGGTCTCCGGCCGGCGCCTCGAGGTATCGCTGCCGGCCGGGCTCGGCACATCCACAACAGGTGGTCAGGGCCGCCCACGCCCACCGGCCCGTGGGGCCGGGCGCAAGGCGGCGGCCGCAGCCTCGGGTGACGATCTCACCAGCCCCATGCAGGGCACTATCGTCAAGGTGGCGGCCACCGAGGGTGACACCGTCGAGGCCGGGGATCTCGTCGTCGTACTCGAAGCGATGAAGATGGAGCAACCGCTCGGCGCGCACAAGGGCGGCATCATCAAGGGGCTCGCCGCCGAGATCGGGTCACCGATCGGCGCCGGCGAGGTCGTCTGCCAGATCGTCGACGCCAGCTGAGCCGGCATCAAGCCTGCTGGAATAGCGCTCCCGCGGCGCTGCCCGCGTTCTGTGTGCAGACACGCCGAGGGTGTCGGCGTGCCTGCACAGAAAACGGCGACACGAGTGGCGAAACGAAGCGACGCGGTCGGCAGCTCAGTCGAACTCGTGCCGCATCAACTGGCGGGCGGTCTCGGTCAGCGAGCCCGACAGCGACGGATAGATCGAGATGGTGTGCGCGATCTGGCCGACCGACAGGTGGTTCTCGACGGCAAGGGCGATCGGCAGGATCAGCTCGGAGGCCCGCGGCGCGACGACCACACCGCCGATCACCAGCCCTGAGGACGGCCGGCAGAAGAGCTTCACGAAGCCGTCCGTGATCCCCTGCATCTTGGCCCGCGCGTTCGTGGCCAGTGGCAGCTTGACCGTACGCGCGGCGACTCGACCACTATCCACAGTGAACTGTCCGATACCGACGGTGGCGATCTCGGGATCGGTGAACACGTTGGCCGAAACGGTCTGCAGCCGCAGCGGCGACACGGCCTCACCCAGCGCGTGCCACATCGCGATCCGGCCCTGCATGGCGGCCACCGAGGCGAGCATGAGCACGCCCGTGACGTCACCGGCGGCGTAGATGCCTGGCACGTTCGTACGGGAGACGCGATCGACCGTCACGTACTCCCCCGGCCCGACCGCGACGCCGGCATCATCGAGGCCCAGACCCGACGCATTGGGCACGGAGCCGACGGCCATCAGCGCGTGGCTGCCCTCGACGACCCGGCCATCGGTCAGCTCGACGGCGACCCCGTCAGGGGTACGCCGCACACCGGCCGCCCGGGACCGGGCCAGAATCGTCATGCCGCGCCGGCCGAAGACCTCCTCGATGAGCATCGCGGCGTCGGAGTCCTCGCCGGGCATCACCCGCTCGCGGCTGGACACCAGGGTGACCTCGACGCCGAGCGCGAGGTAGGCGCCGGCGAACTCCGCGCCGGTGACGCCCGAGCCCACCACCACGAGGTGCTCGGGCAGTTCCGGCAAGTCATAGACCTGCCGCCAGGTGAGGATCCGCTCGCCGTCGGGCTCGGCGCCCGGCAGCACGCGCGGGGTGGCCCCGGTGGCGAGCAGCAGAATGTCGGCCTCGATGATGTCGGCAGTGCCGGCGGCACCGATAACCTCCACCCGGTGCCGGCGACCCGAGCCGGTCGGCAGCAACCGTGCCGCACCGGCCATCACCTGCACGCCGGCGCGGGACAGCTGGCGCCCGACGTCGGCCGACTGGGCCAGCGCCAGCCCCTGCACCCGGCTGTGGACGGCGGGCGCGTCCACCCGGATCTCGGTGATCTTGCCGGCGTCGATGCCGAGTTGGTCGGCCGTGGCGAATGCGGTCATGGCATCGCTGCTCGCGATGAAGGTCTTTGACGGCACGCAGTCGAACAGAACGCAGGCCCCGCCCAGGCCGTCACGCTCAACCACGGTGACCTCCGCGCCGAGCTGAGCGGCGACCAGCGCGGCTTCGTAACCGGCCGGGCCGCCCCCGATCACGACGATCCGGGTCACGACACGGTCCTCACATTCGGCTCGGCGACACACGCGTGCCTAGTGTCCCACTACGCTCTGCTCATGGCCCAGTACGCCGCCTACGGGTCTAATATGGATCCGGCACAGATGCAGATGCGCTGCCCGCACTCGCCGGCCGCCGGCGCCGGCTGGATCGAGGGCTGGCGGCTCACCTTCGGCGCCGAGGACGCCGGCTGGGAGGGCGCCCTGGCCACGCTCGTGGAAGACCCGGGCCAGCGGGTGTTCGTGGCCCTCTTCGACGTCATGGCCTACGACGAGGCACAGCTGGACGCGTGGGAAGGCGCCGACACCGGCCTGTACCGCAAGATCCGGCTCCGCGTGCAGGCGCTGCAGGGCGAGGTGCTGGCGTGGGTCTATATCCTCGACGGCTACGAGGGCGGGCTGCCCGCGGCGCGCTACCTGGGCGTGATGGCCGACGCCGCCGAGAAGGCAGGGGCACCGGACGACTACGTGTCAGAGCTCAGGCATCGCCCCTGCCGATCGATCGGGTCGTAGCCAAATCTGAGGGAGGTCAGCCGTGCGGAAGCGGGTAAGCAGCGCAGGCGTGACCGTACAAGCCATTGCCGGAACGCATGCGACCTTCCTCGGATTCGATCTCACCGACAAGGTACGCAAGGGCTGCCTCGGCTTCTCCATCCACCGCCAGGACCACACGGAGCACGAGCAGTACTGGCTGGCCGGGTTCAAGACGTTCCGCTCGGTGGTGCCGGTGCCCAAGCCGCCGACCATCTACACCACGCGCGACCATCCGATCCAGTCGTTCTACTGGGGCGACTACTCGGTCAAGCCCGGTCACGACTACACCTACCGGATCGTGCCGCGCTATCAGGCGCCCAAGAACCTCGTAGATCGGCCGGGCGTCGAGGCGTCGGTCGACATCTCCACAGCAGACCCCGACACCGGCACGCACGGCGTCTACTTCAACCGCGGCGTCGCGGCCAGCCAGGCCTACGAGAACAAGTTCGGAATGTCGCCGGGCAAGCTGCCGCCGGACCAGCGGCAGGCCGCCATGACCTGGCTGTCGCGCGGCCTGGCCGAGGCCCTCATCGCGTTCGTCGACCAGGCGTCGTCGAGCCGGTTCGCGTTGCGGGCGGCCGTCTATGAGTTCACCCACCCCGACGTCCTCGCTGCCTTCCGCCGGGCCAGCGACCGCGGCGCCGACGTCAAGATCGTCTACCACGCCGTACCCGACGAGACCGGCACGGCCAACGAAACGGCGCTCTCGGCGGCCGGGCTCGACGCGTCGGTGCTCTGCCCCCGCCGCCACGCCAAGCTGGCTCACAACAAGTTCATCGTGTTGTGCGGCAAGGACGTGACCGGCGCGCTGACGCCGATCTCGGTCTGGACTGGATCCACGAACATCACCGAGGGCGGCATCTTCGGACACGCCAACGTCGGGCACGCCGTGCGTGACCCGGCGATCGCCGCCGGCTACCTGACGTACTGGCAGCAGTTGGTCACCGACCCGGCGCTGGCGGCCATGCGCGACTGGGGGTCCGCGAACAGCGCCTTCCAGAGCAGAGCGCTGGGTAGGAGCGGTATCCACACCCTCTTCTCACCCCGCCACAGCTTGGACCCCCTGGACTGGTACGCCGAGAAATTCGGCGGGGCGCAGAAGAGCGCCCACATCACCGGTGCCTTCGGCCTGAACACCGTCTTCGAGAACGCGCTCACCGGCCAGACCGGCACCGCCCTGCACTACGTCCTGCTCGATCGAGTCGACAACAACCAGGCCGCGTGGTCGGCCGACGCCAAGGTCTTCGTCGCGGTGGGCTCGAAGGGCGGCCCGACCACGCTGAGGCGATGGGCTCAGGAGGGCCTGACCGGCTTCAACGCGCACGTGCCCTACCTGCATACGAAAATCCTGCTGGTCGACCCACTTGGTGCCACCCCGACCGTCATCAGCGGGTCGGCCAACTTCTCCCCCGCCTCGACCACCGACAACGACGAGAACATGCTCATCATCAACGACGACGTCGGTGTGGCAGACGTCTACTTCACGGAGTTCGCCCGAATCTTCAGTCACATGTACGCCCGCTACTGGGCGGCACAGCTCACCAAGAGCGTCACCGACGCCGACGAGCACAGCTTCCTCAGTGAGACGCAGGCCTGGCAGCAGCCCTATCTCAGCAGGGGAAACCCCAAACAGCTCCAGCGCAAACTCTTCAGTTCCGGCGTACGGGGCAACGCGGGCTAGTTCCTTCTCGACTCTTCCTTGTTCGTCACATCGATCATGTTGGCTGAGCTTGGCGGCGGGTCTGAGCCGGGTGGCCCCGAAGACGGTTGCGCTGAGGAGGGCTCCAAGGGCGATGTTAGCGAGGCCGCGAGGTGATGAACCGCGTCACCGAACTCCGGCGTCGTCGGATAGTCCGAGTGACCCCTGATAAATGGGTAGACCGTGTCACCGGGCAGGTGATGGAAGGCCTGCGTGGGAAGGAGTGGTCCATGGTCCACGGGGGCCGGCAGTACTGTGCCCCCGATCGGATCTGTGTCGTAGTAGAGATTGATCCAACGCGGCCCCGCCTCAGGAAGGGCGAGGTCGCCAGCGACCAACTCCAGCTCCGTGGGGCCGAAGTACGTCGGGAAGTACTTGCCATACAGACGGGTCAGCGGCGAGCCGTAGGTCAACAGCGCGAGCCGCGTCCGCACGTCCGCCGGCAGCTGGCGCACGGTGGCGGCGAGCAGCACGGACCCCTGGCTGTGACCGGTCAGCACGACACCGGCCGCGGGCTTGGTCCGCGCCAGCCACGTCACCCGCTTGGCAATCTCCGGCACGGCTCGCTCGGCGTAGCAGGGCGGAGCCAGTCGATGAGCGTCACGCGGCCAGAAGGTGCCGAGGTCCCACATGATGCCGACCACTCGCCGGACCTTCTCCGTCTTGTACGCCATCCGGCCGAGCACGACTAGGGAGATGGCAAAAGCGCCGATCAGGTGCTGCCACGCAGAACCCAGATTGCCAGGGCAAGCAGCAGCAGCATCAGCATCTGTCCGGCGAAGAAGCCGGTCACCGTGTCGGAGAAACCAGGCATGGCCCCCGAGGGATGCCAGTCCCGCGGTACCAGCGCGTAGATGACCGCGCCGAGGATCGAGGACATCGCCACAGTCGACATCACCCGCAGGGGGAGCATTCCGCCTGGCCGATCGCGGGCGACCACCCGTGGCAAGGCAATCAACCCGACTGTCAGAACGAGAAGAAGTCCCGCGATGCCGAGCAGCGCGTAGCCAGCAACGGCTCCACCCGAATGAAGGAGGCGATCCTGCTGCAGAACGGGCCAGGTCAGGGATGCCGTCAACACCGAGAACGCGGCCGTGACATGGAGGGTGCGCAACCGGCCAACGAGATCCTTCCCGTTCCAGAAGCCGGGGTTTTGGAATGAGCAGCCATCGCCAACCCCGGCCGTGGGCGCCGATTCGTAAGCCTTCCAGGTCTTGTGACCGAGCTTCCACAGCACGGCGATAGTCACCACCGGCACCAGCGCCCCGATGACGAGCCGGCGGTTGGGCTCGGCGAAGAATCCTGCCGCCATGAAACGCAGATACGAGTGGCGGCCACGGCATACATCGTCGCCAGCGCACTGCCAAGCGCCGAGATCCATGGCCAGGCCGACTGCGGTCAGCACCACCGTTGAGGTTAGCGACAGAGCAAACACCCGGCAGAGCCACAGCACCGCCGCATCTGCGAAGCGCACCCGGCGCGGATCGCCATCCGTGGCCTGGCGTGGTCGCATCCAGGGCGCGACGTTGATCAACATGAAGGGCAACAGCAGTAGCCACAGCGCGCGGGCGGATGCTCCGGACGTCAGGTGGCCCCAGCTGTACGCCTCGAGGCTCGGACCGTCCTCGCCGTCGGTCGGGCTGCTCCCATCGCTTGGGCGGTAGAAACCGGCTTGATCATCTCCGGCGAGCCGGGTGACATGCGGCCCGCAGCGCACTCTCCGGAGGGGTGCCGCTCACACCGTGCACTCGGAGTTCGGTGGTCTCGGAAAGCGACATTGCGACACCTTTCGGCTGCCCCGTGGGCAGGCTATCGCGATGCGGGCTTTCGTATAGTCAGATTCGTGACACAGCGTGTCACCGGCTCAGGGCGGTGAACGCCGTCTGCACCAGTAGTCGCAGGCCGATCTCCAGGGCACGTTCGTCGATGTCGAACGCACCGCTGTGCAGGTCGACCGCCGGCCCCCGGCCGGCCACGCCAAGCCGGGCCAGCGCACCGGGGTACTTCGCGAGATACCACGCGAAGTCTTCCCCACCCATGCTCTGCTCGGTGCCGGTCACCGCGTCGGGACCCAGCGCCGCGGTCGTAGCGGCACGCAGGAGCGCGACGGCACCGGGGTCGTTGTCCACCGGCGGCACGCCGCGTACGTACTCCACCTCGGCCGTCGCGCCGGTCGGGGCCAGCACCTGGTTGATCAGCCGCCGGAGCAGATCGGGCGCCTGGTCCCAGGCGTCGCGGTCGAGGACGCGCACCGTGCCACGGAGCACACCGGCCGACGGGATGGCGTTGGCGGCCCGGCCGGCCTGTACCTCGCCCCAGACCAGGGCCAGCCCGGCCCGGGGGTCAACCAGCCGCGACAGCAGCCCGGGCACGTCGACGATGACCCGGCCGAGGGCGTAGACCAGGTCGGCGGTGAGATGCGGCCGGGCGGTGTGGCCGCCCGGGCCGGAGACATACACCTCGACCATGTCCGCGGCGGCGGTGATGGGGCCGCTGCGCAGCCCCACCTTGCCCACCGGCAACCTCGGATCACAGTGCAGTGCGAAGACCAGATCGGCGGAGTCCAGGGCATCCGCGGCGAGCACGTCCGTGGCACCGCCCGGCGTGAGTTCCTCGGCGGGCTGGAACACCAGCCGTACCCGGCCGGGCAGGCCCGGCGGTGGCGCCGCGGCCAGGGCCAGGGCGGTGCCGAGCAGGATGGCCGTGTGCGCGTCGTGGCC
>JBBPZR010000028.1:0-11474 GCA_038276285.1 Mycobacteriales bacterium
CGCAGAATGTTCGCCAACGCCATCGCGTCAGCGTGATCGGACTTCGCGCGGGCAACCGTGTGGCGTTCCCGATACCGAGCCACCGCCATCGGGTTGATCGAGTACACCCTCCGGCCGGTCTTCCGCAGACACGAGATCAACAGACCGCGCGCGGTCTCCACCGCGACCGGGATCGGCTCGTCCGCGCTGTCGCCGACCTCCGCGAACAGTTCCAGTAGCCGCAGGTATCCCTGCGCGTCATCGCTGATGCGCCGCTTCGCGACCAGCTTCCCCGCCTCGTCCACCAGCGCCACGTCGTGGTGGTTCTCCGCCCAGTCGATACCACAGGTGATCATCAAGCAAGCCTCCATTTGTCTCGACGGTTGCCCAGCAAGTGAGCCCATGCAGGGACACGCAGCGCCCTAATAGAAGGGCTCGATGGCCCGACATCCGATGAGCAGTTCGTGGCCCCAGCTCACCGCACGGACGCCAGTCTCTGGACAGGGCTCGACGGCTCGAGTTGCAAGAAGACGTCACCGTGCGGACGGCTCAGAACACGATCTTCACCGACACCCCGTCCGACGCCTGGTTGCCGCGCCGGACCGGGTGCACGACACCGGAGCCCGCAGTCTGTGGATAGGGGTTCAGCCCCGGGTTTCAAGTAGGAGTCATCCGGTGCCGTGCAGTGCTATTAGGTTTCAAGCATTGCTCCCGCCGCGTTACTCGTCGCGGTCGCCCGTACCCACCGGCCGTTCCTTGACGGCAGCAAGCGGGCGGCATTCGTCGCCGCGACGCTGATGGTCAACGTCAACGGTCACCGGCCGGCCATGCCACTGCCTGCGGCGTCCGCGCTCATCGACAGGGTCGTCCTCGGCGAACTGGCCGAGCCGCGGGACGTCGCCGCCGTGTTGGCCCCCCACATCCAACCGGTCTGATCGACACCGCCATAACCACCATCACCGAGGCGTCAGAAGACGTCGCAGGTCGCGCGCGCAGCGTTGTCGGCACGGGCCCTCAGCCGGCGGCGACGAACACCAAAGATGCGACCCCCGGTGACAGGTCGGTCGTGCTGTCTCCCGCGACTACGCGCACGACCCCGCCGGCCCGTTCGACGGCCACCTCCGTGCCGGGGCGCACGCCGCCGGTCCGCAACCGCTGCATCAGATCCGTGTCGCTCTGCAATTGCTCGCTGATCCGCCGCACGATCACCGGGCGCCCGCCGTCGGCGGCGTACTCCAGGGTCATCAGCTGTTCCACGCACGAGCCCACCGGTGCGGGCGTGTCGCCGAGCTCATCCAGACCGGGTATCGGATTGCCGTGCGGGCAGGTGGTCGGGTGACCGAGCAGCTCGATCAGGCGCCGCTCCACCTGCTCACTCATCACGTGCTCCCACCGGCAGGCCTCGACGTGGATGTCCTCCCAGGCCAGGCCGATCACGTCGACGAGTAGGAGCTCGGCGAGCCGGTGCTTGCGCATGACCGACACGGCAAGCTGACGGCCGCGATCGGTGAGCTCGAGATGCCGGTCGCCTTCGACCGTGAGCAGGCCGTCACGCTCCATGCGGGCCACTGTCTGGCTCACGGTCGGGCCGCTCTGGTGGAGTCGCTCGGCAATCCGGGCCCGAAGGGGCACGGTGCCCTCTTCTTCGAACTCGAAGACGGTGCGGAGGTACATCTCCGTCGTGTCGATCAGATCACTCACGGCCGGCTCTACCTCCGGAGCACATGCTAGCGCCCCGCCGATCGGTGAGACTGTGCCCATGCACCCGCTGGTGAGCGCCGAGGACCTGGCCGCCGAGCTCAAGAAGAGGCCTCCGGTGTTGCTCGACGTACGCTGGCGCCTGGCCGGGCCGCCGGGGTACGACGACTATCTGGCCGGGCACCTACCAGGGGCGGTGTTCGTCGACCTCGACACAGACCTCGCCGGCCCACCTGGACCTGGCGGCCGGCATCCGCTGCCGGATCCCGCGCGGCTCGAAGCGGCCTTGCGTCGCTGGGGAGTCGGCCAGGGCGGCCGGGTCGTCGTCTACGACGAGGCTGACGCCACCAGCGCAGCCCGGGCGTGGTGGGTGCTGCGCTGGGCCGGCCTGGCCGACGTACGCGTGCTTGACGGTGGCTACCGCGGGTGGCTGCGATCCGGCGGCCCGGTGACTCTGGCGGTTCCGCAGCCGACGGCGGGTGATGTGGTGGTGCGGCCCGGCTCGCTGCCCGCTGTCGACGCGTACGGCGCGGCCCGGATGGCGCGTGAGGGCGTCCTGCTCGACGCCCGGGCCGGTCCGCGTTACCGCGGTGAAGTGGAGCCGGTCGACCCGGTGGCCGGGCACATTCCGGGTGCCGTCAACGCCCCGGCGGCGGGCAACGTGCACGACGATGGCCGGTTCCTTCCGGCCGAGAGGTTGCGCGAGCGCTTTGCCGCCCTCGGCGTCGAGGCGGCCGGCCAGGTCGGGGCCTACTGCGGATCAGGGGTCGTGGCCGCCCAGCAGGTCCTCGCACTCGCGCTGATCGGGGTGCCGGCGGCGCTCTATCCCGGCTCATGGAGCGAATGGGTGGCCGATGAACGCCGACCGGTGGCCACCGGCGCGGACCCGGGACAGGAGGCCGCCCAGTGAGCGAGCAGGTGGCGATCGTATGGGACGACGGCTATCTGGGATACGACCTGGGCGAGCATCCCCTCGACCCGGTGCGGCTGGAGTTGACGATGGCGCTGGCCGGGGAGTTGGGCATCCTCGACCGGCCGCGGGTGAGCCGGCCGTCCCCTGAGCCGGCCGATGACGCGACCCTGGCGCTGGTCCATGACAGGAGCTACATCGATGCGGTGCGCGCCGCATCGCACGACCCGTTCTTCGATGGCTTCGGACTGAACACCCCCGACAACCCCGTCTTTGACGACATGCACGCCGCCTCCTCGCTCGTTGTCGGTGGCACGGTGCTCGCCGCCGAGCAGGTGTGGCGGGGCGAGGCGCAGCACGCCGTCAACATCGCCGGCGGCCTGCATCACGCGATGCGTGACCACGCGTCGGGGTTCTGCGTCTACAACGACCCGGCGGTGGCGATCCGGCGGCTACTGGACCACGGCGCCGAGCGGGTGGCGTACGTGGACGTTGATGTGCACCACGGCGACGGCGTGCAGGTCGCTTTCTGGGACGAGCCGCGCGTCCTGACCGTCTCGTTGCATCAGTCCCCGTACTCACTGTTTCCTGGTACCGGCTTCCCGGACGAGACCGGCGGTCCCGGGGCAACCGGCCGAGCAGTGAATGTCGCCCTGCCGCCCGGCACCGGCGACGCCGGTTGGCTGCGGGCCTTCCACGCGATCGTGCCGGACGTCCTGGTGGCCTTCGCCCCGCAGGTCCTGGTGAGTCAGTGTGGGTGTGACACGCACGCCGTGGATCCGCTGGCCGCCCTGGAGTTGTCGGTGGACGGGCAGCGTAGGTCGTACGCGGCGATGCACCGGCTGGCACACGAACTGTGCCAGGGCCGCTGGATCGCCACCGGGGGCGGGGGATACGGGCTGGTCGAGGTCGTGCCGAGGGCGTGGACCCACCTGCTGGCCGAGGTGATCGGGGAGCCGTTGTCACCCGACACGGCGACGCCGCCCGGGTGGCGCGAGCTGGCCACATCCCGCCGGCCGCGATTGACCCCGCCGACGACGATGACCGACGGCGCCACCGCAAGCTGGTCGGCGTGGGAGCCGGGCGCTGCGGCCGACGCCGTCGACCGCGGCATCGCGGCCACCCGGGCTGCGGTGTTCCCGCTGCTCGGGCTCGACCCGGACGCGCCCGCTACGAGCTGACGTACTCCCGGAGCGCGTCCGAGCGCGATGGGTGCCGCAGCTTGATCATCGTCATCTTCTCGATCTGACGGATCCGCTCCCGCGAGAGCCCGAACTCGTGCCCGATCTCATCGAGGGTGCGCGGCTTGCCGTCGGTCAGGCCGTAGCGCATCTCGACCACGCGGCGCTCGCGCTCCTCGAGGGTGTGGAGCACCTTGTTGAGCTCGTCCTGCAGGAACCCGAAGCTCACGGCCTCGGCGGCCACCGGTGCGTCGGTGTCCTCGATGAAGTCCCCGAATCGGGACTCACCGTCGTCGCCGACCGTCAGGTCGAGGCTGACCGGGTCGCGGTCGTAGGTCTGCAGCTCCTCGACCCGCTCCGGGGTGATGTCAAGCTCTACGGCGAGCTCCGCCGAGGTGGGCTCGCGGCCGAGGCTGACCGCCAGATCGCGGCGCAGCCGAACCATCTTGTTGATCTGCTCGACGAGGTGGACCGGAAGCCGGATCGTGCGGGCCTGATCGGCCATGGCCCGGGTGATCGCCTGCCGGATCCACCAGGTGGCGTAGGTGGAGAACTTGAAGCCCTTGGCGTAGTCGAACTTCTCCACGGCCCGGATCAGGCCCAGGTTGCCTTCCTGAATGAGGTCGAGGAAGGCCATGCCGCGGCCGGTGTAGCGCTTGGCGAGTGACACGACGAGGCGCAGGTTGGCCTCGAGGAGGTGGTTCTTGGCGTCCCGGCCGTCGGCGACCACGAGGCTCAGGTCACGCTTGCGGGCCGCCGTCAGGCGGACCTCGCCGACCCGACCCTGGCGGAGCAGGTCCTCGGCGAAGAGCCCGGCCTCGATCCGCTTGGACAGCTCAACTTCCTGCTCGGCGTTGAGCAGCTTGGTGCGTCCGATCCCATTGAGATATGCGCGCACGAGATCTGCCGAGATGCCCCGGCTGTCGTCGACAGCCTCGTCAAGGTCCGGCAGTGCGTCGTCTACTTGCTGTGGCAAGCTCACGGGGGTCTCCTCCCGATGTAGCAGATGTGCACCCGTTATAACGTCCCGGGAGCCTCAAGATTCCCCGCATGAGCGTGTGGACACTGTGAGGAAAGTGTGTGCGGGCCTACTCTCGCCACCATGACGCTGCATCTCGCGCAGATTGAGGCCGCGGACGCGTTTCTCGACCGCGATCCGCTGGGCCTGCTGATCGGCATGCTCCTCGACCAGCAGTTCCCCATGGAACGCGCCTTCGGCTCCCCGTACGTCCTGGCCCAGCGGCTCGGTGTCGACCGCCTGGACGCCGCGCGGCTCGCGGAGGCCGATCCCGAGGAGTTGGTACGGGTCTTCACCGGGCCGCCCGCCCTGCACCGGTTCCCGGGCGCCATGGCCGGCCGCACCCAGTCGCTGTGCCGGCTGCTGGTCGCCGACTACGGCGGCGACGCCGACGCGCTGTGGTCCACGGCCGCCAGCGGGGCCGATCTGTTGACCCGGCTGGCGGCGCTGCCGGGATTCGGTGCCCAGAAGGCGCGCATTTTCCTCGCCCTGCTCGGCAAGCAACTGGCGGTGCAGCCACCCGGCTGGCGCGAAGCCGGTGGTGCCTACGCCGACGGGGGCTCCCATCGATCGGTGGCCGACGTCACCGGGCCGGACTCCCTGGCCGCGGTCCGCGAGCATAAGCGCTCCATGAAGGCCGCGGCCAAGCAGGCCGCCGCGCAATAGCTACGGCTCGCGGGGCGCATTGGGGCCCGGCGGGTGCGACCATGGGGAGGTGCGCCCGCGCCGCGAACACCAGCCGCCGATCGCGGTGATCACGGCGGCCGAGCCGAGCCAGTTCGATCAGCTGCGCGCCCGGCAGCGCAGGTACCTGCTGATGATGGGCATCCGGGTGGTGTGCCTGATTGCGGCCGCCATCTGTTATTCCGTGCAGGTGATGTGGGCCGTGCCCATCCTGATCGTCGGCATGGTGGCGCTGCCCTGGATGGCCGTCATCATCGCCAACGACCGAGCGCCGCTGAAGCCGAGCCGGTTTCGCCGCGCGGTCCGGCCACCGGCCGGCGACCGTGTGTTAGAGGGTCCGCGAACCGACCGCATCATCGATCAGCGGGTCATCGATCCGTAGGTCGTGCGCCGGCGATCTCGACCGCCCGGGCGGCGAGGGTGGTGCCGGCGACGAGTGCGGTGTCCGGTGTCGAGCCCGGCGTCAGCCACTCGGCCAACAAGCCGGCGGCGAACGCGTCACCCGCGCCCGTCGTGTCGAGGACGTCGGCCGGCACGGCCGGGCAGAGCCAGACCCGCTCGCCGGCCGCCCAGACCGCCCCGTCCCGGCCCGCCTTGACGACCGTGACGGCGTACGAACCGTTCAGCTGACCCGCCGCCGTGGCCGGATCCTTGCTGCCGGTGAGTACCCCGGCCTCCTCGGTGTTGGCGAAGAGGAGGTTGGCTCCCCACGTCCAGGACAGGAACGCCTCGGCGCCGACCCGAGCCAGGGGAGCCGCGGAGGCGGCATCGACCGAGACCGTCATCCCGGCTGCCCGGGCGGAGCTCAACGCGTAGAGAGCGGCCGGCCGGGAGGCCTCGTCGAGCACAACATAGCCCGACAGGTGCAAGTGGGCGCCGCGCTCGAAGACCCGGGGGTCGAAGTCATCTTGTGACAAGCGGAGGCTCGCACCGCGGTCGGTGAGCATGGTGCGCTCACCGTCGGCTCCAACGAGCACCACAACCGTGCCGGTGAGGGCCGCATGGTCGATGGCGACCAAGGCCTCGACGCCCGCGCCCAGCAGCTCCAGCGTGCGCGCCCGACCTATCTCGTCACCACCGACGCGGGCGATCAGAGCGACGTCGACCCCGCTCGCCGCCAGCCAGCAGGCGGTGTTGGCGCCGGCCCCACCGCCGCGCAGGGTGACGCTGGCCTCGGTGTCGCTGCCCCGGCTGATCGGGCTGGTAGGCGTCACGAGCACGTCGGTGAGCAGGTCACCCACGACGACGACCCTCGTCATCGGCGCACCGCGGCCAGCGCGATGTCGGCGGCCAGCGCCGCGTTGCGCTCGATGATCGCCACGTTGACCTCCAGGCTGCGACCCTCGGTGGCGCGGTGGAAGTGCGCCAGCAGGAAGGGCGTGACGTCCTTGCCGCTCACGCCCGCTGTCTCGGTGGCCGCCAAGGCCTCGGCGAGAACCCGGTCGTGCAGGGCCGGGTCGAGCTGGTCCTTCGCGGGAAGCGGATTCGCGACCACGAGCGCGGCCCGGCTCAGGCCGAGTGCGGTGCGGCTGTGCATGACGGCAGCGACCTCCTCAGGCGAATCCACCCTCCACGGCGCCGGGTGCCCGGAATCGGAAAGATAGAACCCCGGGAATCTATCGGTGCGATAGCCCAATACGGGGACAGAAAGCGATTCCAGCCGCTCCAGGGTGGCGCCGATGTCGAGGATGGACTTCACGCCCGAACACACGACCGTCACCTGAGCACCGGTCAGAGCGAGGAGATCGGCCGACTCGTCCCAGGAGATGCGCGCGCCGCGATGGACGCCACCGAGCCCACCGGTGGCGAACACGGCAATGCCGGCTCGGTCCGCCACGACGGCAGTGCTTGCCACGGTGGTCGCCCCGTCGTAACCCCGAGCGAGCGCCGGAGCCAGGTCGCGCACACCCAACTTGAGGACGCCGTCTGCAGCGGCCAGGTGCTCGATCTGCGCGTCGCTCAGCCCCACGATCACGCGGCCGCCGATCACGCCCACCGTGGCCGGGACGGCACCCCGGGCCCGCACGATGTCTTCCGTACGGCGGGCCACCTCGAGATTGTCCGGCCAGGGCAGCCCGTGGCTGATCAGCGTGCTCTCCATCGCCACCACCGCCCCGCCGGCCGACAGGGCGGCGGCGACCTCGGCCGAGATCTCGAACAGGCTGTCGGTCACGGCCGGACGCTACCGATCCGGCCCGGGGCTGGCATCATGCGGGGCATGACCACGCAGACCGAGGTCCACCCGGAGGAGACCAGCACCGGCACTGGCGACCGCCTGTTCCACTACGTACGCAAGAACAGAATCGCCGAGAGTGCTGTGCTCGGCACGCACGTTGTGGCCCTCTGCGGCGAGACCTTCCCGGTGACCCGCGCCGCCAAGCCAGGGTCGCCGGTCTGCCCGCGGTGCAAGGAGATCTTCCAGGCCCTGCCGGAGTAACGCTCACGCCGTCGATCCCTGGCCGGTCGACGTCAATCGCCGTTCGACGTCAGCCGGGCTCGGATCCACTCGACCCGGCGCGGCTTGCGGCCCCGCGGCCAGAGCCGTTCGAGGGTCGCGTTCAGCTCCGCTCCCAGGTGCACCGCCAAAGCCAGCACGTAGAAGAACAGCAGGGCAGCGATGGGAGCCGCGAGCGCTCCGTAGCTCAGCGCCTTGCCGAAGACGGCCGCGACGTAGAGCCGCAGCCCGTAGGACCCGAGGATGAACAGCAGCATGGCGACCCCCGCACCCGGTAACGCACGGCGCCAGCGGAGCTTCACCGGAGTCGCGTAGTGATACAGGGCCGCGAGACCGCAGAAGAGCACGCCGCCCACGACCGGCCAGTAGCCGATCTGCACGATGTCGTCGGTGTAATGCCGGGAGCCGTCCGGGGTGATGCGGCGCAGGGCGGTGGGACCGATCACCAGAAGTGGCAGTAGCACGACGAGCAGCGCAATGGACACCAGGTACAGCCACAGCGCCAGCAGGCGGCTGCGCACAGCGCCCCTCAGATCGCGCATGCCGTAGGCGATAGTGATCGTGTTGACGAAGGTCGCCATTGCCGACGAGCCGGCCCACAGGCTCAGCAGAAATCCGATGCTGATGACATTGGCGCTGCCGTGGTGCAACACCTGGTCGAGGGTCTTGCGAACGATGTTGTCGACTACGTCCTGCGAGGCCACGCCGTTGGCCAGCCGCAGGATCCGTTGTTCTATCGCGGCGACGGTGCCCGAGCCCATCGCGTCACTGAAATAACCCACGGCTCCGAGAAGAGCGAGGACCAGCGGGGGCAATGACAGCAACTGCCAGAAGGCCGCCTCGGCCGACAGCCCCAGGATGCGGTCGCGCCAGGCCCGGACGAGCGTCCCGCTCACAAGCTGCCAGGGTCGGGTCGCACGCAGGCGGTGGGTCCGGCCGATTGACCGCGCAACCACGGACTTGGTCACGAGATCACCGTACGGGGCGGCCGCGGCGCTCTCATCCGTAGCTGGGCGCCCGCGAACCTAGCGCTCGCTCTCGAGCCCGGCGGTTTCGTCAATAATGCGCACAGCGACCTTGCGGAGATGCTCGTCGTACTTCTTGGCGTGGTGGGCGCAAAAGATGAGGTCACCGCCACCGGGCATGATGGCGCGGACCCGAGCCTGGGCACTACAGCGGTCACAGCGGTCGGCAGCCCGGAGCTCAGTGGCGTCTGGTGGTGTCAACGTGGTGGACATCCGACGTCCTCTCTGCTCGACCGGAGGGCTAATCGGGACGGGCCCCTCTGGGACAACTGGGGTGGAACGCAGGTCGTTCCCTAGAACCAGCCTTGCACGCTTGTGTTGCCGATACGTAACGCCGAACCGTGCTGTCCGCTAGAAGCGAAACGGGGGCGGGGGAGGCGAGAGTGCCGCCCGCGGGCAGGAGGCGAGGTCCAGCCCGCCGAAACCGAGCGCTTCGTCACACAGCCGCTCGACCGTCCATCCCTGCTTGGTGCCGATGGATGTGATGGTCGCGCGGTACACCGTGATCTCGTATCGGGTGGGTGTTCCGTACGCGACCTGCATCGTGCCCAGCAGCTGCGCCTCGCCCCGGTCGTTCGGGCCAGCCCATGAGCGGTCGTAGCGCCGCCACTCGGTCGGCTCTGCCTGCCAATGACCGCCGCCGTTGACATTGCGCAGCGCCAACTCGACAAGTACGGCGCGGGTCGACGCCTCGGGCAGGATCGCGGCGGGCCGGATCACCTCGATGACCATGCCCTCGTCGTAGGCCTCGGCCACCAGCATGTCGAAGTCGTTCACAGGGGTCCCCTCGTCGCCAGCTGACCTCTGGGCCATCGGCTGACGACGGGACTATCTGGAGTAGCCGACCGGCTCAACCTGCCTCGCCCGCGGCGCGGGCTCAGTCGAGATAGTCACGCATTAGGAACGCCTGAACGCTGTGCGTTTCCGCAGGTCAGACGTGGTTTCCGGAGCGTCACCCCCTGCGATATCTCGGACTGAGAGCGGTAACCCTAGCGGAGAAGTCTAGGAGGACAGCATATGGCCAACGTGAGAGTGGTGCCGCCCCCTCGCCCCGGCGACGTGTGCATGGACTGCGGCCGTACCCGGGCAGACGTGGCGCTGCGCTGGGTGACGCTGCTTACAGCAACCGACTGCTGGCTTTGCTCCGATAGCTGGTCATGCGCGCGCCACCTCCAGCTCGCGCGCCCGGAGGCTTAGGTGGATGACGACATGACGGCCACCCGCACCCTCAAGACCTGGACCGTCACCTGCCGCACCGGCGAGAACACCTGGACCATCTGCCGGAACATCGAAGCCGCCAACCACCTCGAGGCCATCTACATCGCCGAGCAGTGGACCGGCGGGCGCTGGACCTGGGTCGAGTGATGACGGCCACCATCCAGGTCCGCTGCAGCGCCGTCAAGGTCGGCGACCGGATCACCGAGATAGACACCCCCGGCGGGCCGTTCTACCCCGTCATCAAGGTCAACCCGCGCTCCTTCGTCGTGGACGCCGCCGGTCCGATGCGCCCGTACGGCGACGATGCAGCCGATCCGATACGCGCGTACGGCGACGATGTGCCCGAGGCCGAGCCGATGCGTTTCCCGTACAGCCCGAGTGACGTTGTGCTCGTGGTGATCGACGACAGCTAGACCGCAAGGCGGCCCCGCCCGGTGCTGAAGACACCGGAACGGGGCCTTGATCCCAACCCTGAGCAGCACGATCCCCAGCGGAGCTGGTGAGGGTGCCGTGCGGTCTGGCGGCGGGTCGTAGAGTGCCGCCGGCAGGTCGAGCCACATGCCCTGCCAGTCCTTTCGGTGGCCGAGGCTGTGGCTCACCAACCACACATCGCCAACGTCGTCCTCCGCGATGTCGCGCACTGCGGGCCGGGGCTTCCTTGCCAGCGCCAGCGGCCGGCCGGCGACCTGCAGAACGTCGACCAGCCGGTCGCCCGTCTCGCAGAATGCGTCGAACAGCCGGACCTTGGACCGCAGCCCGGTGCGCAGGATCGCGGCCAGGTCCGGGACCGTCGCGGGGTCGACCATCGGCTCGTCGAGGGTCATACCCGGTCCCCGCTCACAGGTCACCGAGGTTCAGCGACCGGGCCTCGGCGGCGGCCCGGTCCGATGCGGTGGCCCGGGTGTATCTGTCGATCATGTCGCGTCGGGTCCACCCGGCCACGGCCATGAGACCGCCTTCGCTGCCCCCGGCCGCGAGCCACCTCGACGCGGCGGTGTGCCGCAGCACGTGGGGGTGGAAGCCGGTGATGCCCGCCCGCTCGGCCCGGGCCTTCAGCGCCGAATGGAGTCCATCGTAGGAGAACGCCTTGCCCCTGTCGCCCAGCCACAGGGAGGGCAAGTCGGCCAGCCGGTGGGAACGCCTGGCCCGGACGTACCTGTCGATGGCCCGGACGGTCTGAGGGCCGATGGGAACGATGCGCCCACGGCCGCCCTTTCCTCGCCGGATGGTGACCAGCCCACCGCGAAGGTTGGCGTCGGCGACGCACATGGCGACGACCTCACCGGCGCGGGCGCCGGTCTCCACC
>JBBPZR010000029.1:0-8410 GCA_038276285.1 Mycobacteriales bacterium
CCGCGGGCCGCACCTGCCCACCACCCGAGACATCCCGGCGTTCAAGCTGATGCGGGTCGCGGCGGCGTACTGGCGGGGGAGTGAGAAGAACCCGCAGCTGCAGCGGATCTACGGCACCGCGTGGGAGTCGCGGGACGCGCTCAAGGAGCACCTGCGGCTGCTGGCCGAGGCCGAGCGGCGCGACCATCGCAGGCTGGGCGCGGAGCTCGACCTGTTCTCCTTCCCCGAGCAGATCGGCAGTGGGCTCGCGGTCTGGCACCCCAAGGGCGGCATCATCCGGCGGGTGATGGAGGACTACTCCCGGCAGCGGCACGACGAGGCCGGCTACTCCTTCGTGAACACCCCGCACATCGCCAAGGCGGAGTTGTTCGAGACCTCGGGTCACCTGCAGTGGTACGCCGACGGCATGTATCCCCCGATGGAGCTTGAGGGCGCGTCGTACTACCCCAAGCCGATGAACTGCCCCTTCCACATCCTCATCTACGCCTCCCGGGGACGCAGTTATCGCGAGCTGCCGATGCGACTGTTCGAGTTCGGCACCGTTTATCGGTACGAGAAATCCGGGACGGTGCACGGGCTGACCCGGGTACGCGGGCTGACCCAGGACGACTCGCACATCTTCTGCACCCCCGAGCAGCTGGCCGATGAGCTGGCCAGTCTGCTCGACTTCGTGCTCTCGCTGCTGCGTGATTTCGGGCTGACCGACTTCGAAGCGGAGCTGGCGACCCGCGATGACTCGGAGAAGTTCGTCGGCGAGCCCGAGCAGTGGGCCAAGGCCGAAGCGGCACTGGAGAGCGCCGTCAAGTCGGCCGGCGTGCCGTACGTCATCGCGCCGGGTGAGGCGGCGTTCTACGCCCCGAAGATCGACCTGCACGTGCGGGACGCGATCGGCCGGCGCTGGCAGCTGTCCACCCTGCAGGTCGATCTCCAGCTGCCCGGGCGATTCGACCTCGAATACCAGGGGCCGGACGGTTCCCGGCAGCGTCCGTACATGATCCACCGGGCCCTGTTCGGCTCGATCGAGCGCTTTTTCGGCATCCTCGTCGAGCACTACGCCGGCGCGTTCCCACCGTGGCTGGCCCCCGTGCAGGTGGTCGGCATCCCGATCACCGACACCCATGTCCCGTACCTCGAAGATGTCGCCGCCCGGCTGCGGGCCAGCGGCATCCGGGTGGAGGTGGACGCGTCCGACGACCGGATGCAGAAGAAGATCCGTACCGCGCAGAAGCAGAAGGTGCCCTACATGCTGCTCGCCGGTGACGATGACGTCGCGGCTGGAGCGGTGTCGTTCCGCTACCGCGACGGCACCCAGAAGAACGGCGTGCCGATAGACGAGGCGGTGGCCGAGATCCTGCTGGTGGTGGCCCAGCGCCGCTCGGCATGAGTGAGGAGCCTCGGATCGGCGGCGCGGGCGACCCGGATGCCTTCCAGCGGCTGTGGATGCCGCACCGGATGGCTTACATCAAGGGTGAGGGCAAACCGACGGGATCCGCGCCCGACGAGGGCTGTCCGTTCTGCCAGATCCCAGCTTTGCCCGACGCCGACGGTCTCGTTGTGGCCCGCGGCGAGCGCGCGTTCGCGGTGCTCAATCTCTACCCGTACAACGCCGGGCACCTCCTGATCTGTCCCTACCGTCACGTCGCCGACTACCCCGATCTCACAACCGATGAGACCGCCGAGTTGGCCGAGCTGACCCAGCAGGGAATGCGGGCCCTGGTGACCGTCGCGGGAGCCGAGGCGTTCAACATCGGGATGAACCAAGGCGGGGTCTCCGGGGCCGGCATCGCGGCCCACCTGCATCAGCACGTGGTGCCGCGCTGGGGCGGTGACACCAACTTCATCTCCGTGGTGGGGCAGACCAAGGTGCTGCCGCAGTTGCTCCGCGACACCCGCGACCTGCTGGCGCAGGCCTGGCCTATCAGGGGCTGACCGGCCAGGATGGTGACCATGGACACATTCGACATCGTGGTGTTGGGAGCCGGGTCGGCGGGGGAGTGGGTGGCCGACTCGATGGCTGACGCGGGCCGATCGGTGGCCGTCGTGGAGGCGCAACGGGTCGGGGGCGAGTGCCCCTACGTCGCCTGCATGCCGAGCAAGGCGCTGCTGCGCTCGGCGGGGGCGAGGGCCCAGGCCCGGCAGCTCACGGCGCTCGGCGCGGCATCAAAGGATCCCGATCTGGACGACGACGACCTCGCCTACCGTGCAGCGGCCGCCCGCCGCGACGAGATCGCGGCGCACCGCGACGACAGCGCGAGCGCCAAGGGCCTGCAGGACCGCGGCGTCACGCTGATCCGCGGTCGCGGCCGGATCACCGCGCCCGGTGTCGTCACCGTCGATGGTCGCGAGCTCGGCTACACCGATCTGGTGGTCTCCACCGGGAGCGTCCCGGTCATTCCGCCCATCGACGGCCTGAGCGGGGTCCCGACCTGGACCAGCGACGAGGCACTTTCCGCGCCGGAGCGGCCGGCCTCCCTGGTGGTGCTCGGCGGCGGCGCCGTGGGTTGCGAGCTGGCCCAGGCGCACGCCCGGTTCGGCGTGCCGGTGACGCTGCTCGAGGCGGCGGATCGGCTGCTCGGCAAGGAGGAGCCGTCGATCTCCGACCTGCTCGCCGAGGTGCTGAGGGCCGACGGGGTGGACGTGCGCACGGGTGGGGAGGTGGTCCGGGCCGAGCCCGCCGACGACGGCGCCCGGATATTCCTGGCTGACGGTACGACCGTGACGGCCGCGCGTGTCCTGGTCTCAGTCGGGCGCAAGCCGGTCACCGAGGGCCTCGGGCTCGACGCGTTGGGGATCCAACCGGGCGAGGGCGGCGAGGTCGAGGTCGACGAGCACTGCCGGGTACGCGGGCAGCAGCATGTGTGGGCCGCGGGCGACGTAACGGGGATAGGGCCGTACACGCACACCGCCAACTACCAGGCGCGGGTGATCATCGCCAACCTGCTCGGCCGGGTGCGTGCCGCCGACTACCGGGCGATCCCGCGCGCGGTCTACACCGAGCCGGCGGTCGCCAGCGTCGGCATGACCGCGGAGCAGGCCCGGGCGACGGGCGTCGATGCGGTCACGGCATCGATGGATGTGCGGGACGTGGCCAGGGCCACCAGCGAGGGCTCGGGGCCGGGCCGGCTCGTGCTCACCGCCGACCGGGGCCGACGCGTGCTCATCGGGGCGGCGGCGATCGGCCCCGGAGCCGACGAGTGGCTCGGCGAGGCCACCTTGGCCATCCGCGCCCAGGTGCCGCTCGACATCCTGGCCGATGTCGTCCACCCGTTCCCGACGTTCTCCGAGGCCTACGAGCCGCCGCTGCGCGAGCTGGCCGGCGAGGAGTTCTGAGCCCCGATCGTAGGAGCAAGAGTCAGCTGGCCGCGGCCTCCTTCAGCACGTTGGCCGCGATGTGGTCGGGCATCGGGTCGTAGCGCACGAAGGCGCGCCGGAAGGTGCCGGTGCCCGACGTGATCGAGCGTAGGTCGACCGCGTACCGGACCAACTCGATCTCCGGCACCTCGGCGTGGATGACCGTGCGCTCGCCCTCGGCCGGTTCGGTGCCCGACACCCGGCCGCGCCGACCGGACAGGTCGCTCATCGCCGCGCCAACGTGGGAGTCGGGGACGGTGACCCACACCTCCTGCACCGGCTCGAGCAGGGACACCTTGCCATTCGCCGCGGCCTCACGCATCGCCAGCGCACCGGCCATCTGGAAGGCCGCGTCCGAGGAGTCGACGGAGTGCGCCTTGCCGTCGACCAGCGTCACCCGTACCCCCACGAGCGGATAGCCGGCGAGCACGCCGCGCTCCATCTGGGTACGTACCCCCTTCTCCACCGACGAGATGTACTGGCTGGGCACCGCGCCGCCGACCACCTTGTCGGCGAACTCAAACCCCGCACCGGTATCCAGCGGCTCCACCTCGATGTCGCAGATGGCGTACTGACCGTGCCCGCCGGACTGCTTGACGTGCCGGCCCTTGGCCGTTGCCCGGGCGGCGAAGGTCTCCCGCAGGGGCACCCGTACCGCCACGATGTCCAACTCGACGCCGCCGCTGCGCAGCCGGTCCAGGACCACGTCGGCGTGCGCTTCGCCCATGCACCACAGGATCAGTTGGTGGGTCTCGGGGTTGCGTTCCAGTCGCAACGTCGGGTCGCCGGCGACCAGCCGGGCCAGGCCCTTGGCCATGGCGTCCTCGTCACTGCGGGTACGGGCCCGCACGGCGACCGGTAGCAGCGGCTCGGGCATCTCCCACGGTGCGATCAGCAGTGGCTCGTCCTTGGCGGAGATGGTGTCGCCGGTCTCGGCGGAGGTGAGCTTGGTGACGGCGCACAGGTCACCGGCGATGCAGACGTCGATCGGGCGCAGGCTGGACCCGAGAGGGGAGTAGAGGTGGGTGAGGCGCTCGTCGGCGTCGTGGTCGGCGTGCCCGCGCTCGGTCAGACCGTGCCCGGACACATGGATCTGCGTATCGGGCCGCAACGTGCCCGAGAACACCCGGACCAGCGAGACCCGGCCCACATAGGAGTCGATGGTGGTCTTGACCACCTCGGCCAGCAGCGGGCCGTCGGGGTCGCAGGTCAGCGGCTCGTGCGGCTCGCCGGCCGGGTCGGTGACCGGTGGCAGGGGGTGCTCGAGTGGCGACGGGAAGGCGGCGGTGAGCATCTCGAGCAACTGGGACAGGCCCACACCGGTGAAGGCGCTGACCCCGAGTACGGGATAGAACGTGCCGCGGGCCACCGCGGTCTCGAGGTCGTCGATGAGCACCTTGAGCTCGATGTCGTCGCCATCGAGGTAGCGCTCCATCAACGTCTCGTCCTCGGACTCGGCGATGATCCCCTCGATGAGGGTGTTGCGGGCCTCCTCGATGAGCGGCAGGTGGTCGGCGTCGGGCGGACGCTCGACCGCCGCGAAGGTGCCGGCGCTGTAGTCGAACACCTGCTGTGACAGCAGCCCGATCAGGCCGGCGACGCTGTCGTCGTCGCCGTGCAGCGGCAGGTACATCGGCAGGACACTCTCGCCGAACACGCGCTGGCAGACGGCGACGGCCTCCTCGAAGTCGGCTCGGGGCTGGTCGAGTTTGGTCACCGCGACCGCCCGGGGGAGCCCGACCCGCGCGCATTCCTCCCACAACGACACGGTCGCGGCGTCAACGCCGTCGACGGCGGACACGACGAAGAGGGCCGCGTCGGCCGCCCGCAGCCCGGCCCGCAGTTCGCCGACGAAATCGGCGTAGCCGGGGCTGTCCAGCAGGTTGACCTTGACCCCGTCGTACTCCAGCGGAGCCAGCGCGAGGGTGACCGAGCGCTGCTGGCGGTGCTCGGCCGGGTCTGAATCACACACCGTGGTGCCGTCGGTGACCTTCCCCGCTCGCGCAATGGTCCCGGTGGCCGCCAGCAGAGCGTCGACCAGCGATGTCTTGCCCGCTCCGGAATGCCCGACCAGGACGACATTGCGCGCCTGGCCCGGCTCTGTCACGGCGACCGCATCGCCGGAGGGCGCTGACGGGCCCCTCCCTGTCCCTTTGTCGCCTGCCATGGCCACACCTCCGTGTCGTGCCTGCGCTGATCTGGCGATTCGACACCCGCTCGGGCCGCCGGACAAGGGCTGGCCGCATACCGGCTGGCCACATTCGGGCCGCACCCGGCTTCCACTACCGTGAAGCGACCTCTACGCGGGAATGGACGCTCATGCTGAACGTTTTCGCGCGGGCCCGGATCTCGGGCGTGGTGGACCCGTTCGCCGCGCGACTCGCCCGGGCCGGCCTGTCGGCGAATGCGGTGACCATCATCGGCACCGCCGGCGCGGTGGCCGGCGCGCTCGTGTTCTATCCACGCGGGTGGTTCTTCCCCGGCACGCTCGTCATCTGGTTCTTCGTGATGTTCGACATGCTCGACGGCGCGGTGGCCCGGGCCCGGGGCAGCGCCAGCCGGTGGGGCGCCTTCCTCGATTCCACGCTCGACCGGGTCGCCGACGCGGCCGTCTTCGGCACCCTCGCGTGGTGGTTCGGCACCCTGGGGGACAGCCCCGTGCTGCTGGCCGCCTGCCTGCTCTGTCTGGTGCTCGGCACGCTCACGTCCTACATCAAGGCCCGCGCCGAGGGGCTGGGGATGACCTGCAACGTGGGCTTCGCCGAGCGCAGCGAGCGGCTCATCATCGTGCTGCTCGGCGCCGGCCTGGCCGGTCTCGGCGTGCCGTACGTGCTGGCCGGCGCGCTGTGGCTGCTGGTGGCGGCCACGGCGATCACCGTCGGCCAGCGGCTGGCCGAGGTACGCCGCCAGGTCGTCGCCGGGGAGACGGGGGTGGCGTGAAGCAACGCTGCGTCGCATGGGCCCACATCGCCGGCTGGGCGCTCGTCCGCGCGCTGCCCGAGCCGGTGGCCCGCACGGTGTTCCGGTTCAGCGCCGACCTGGCCTGGCGTCGGGGCGGGGCCGGCGCCCGGCGGTTGGCCGGCAACCTGCGCCGGGTCGTCGGACCCGATATGTCCGAGCCGGACTTCCGTCGCCTGGTCCGCGCCGGCCTGCGGTCCTACGCGAGGTACTGGCTGGAGGTCTTCCGGCTGCCGGTGACATCACCCGAACGGATCGTCTCGGGCGCTCGCACGATCAACGCGGAGGCCATCCACCGAGCCCACGCGGCCGGCAACGGGGTGATCATCGCCCTGCCCCACACCGGCAACTGGGACCACGCCGGCGCCTGGGTGGTGCTGATCGGGATGCCCTTCACGACCGTTGCCGAGCGCCTGGAGCCGGCCGCGCTCTTCGACCGCTTCGTGGCATACCGTGAGGGGCTCGGCATGGAGGTGCTGCCGCTGACCGGGGGCAAGACGCCGCCCTTCGAGGTGTTGGCCGACCGGCTGCGGGCCGGCCGGCTGGTTTGCATCGTCGGTGACCGGGACCTGTCCAAGCGGGGGATCGAAGTGAGCTTCTTCGGCGGCCGGACGCGGATGCCGGCCGGCCCGGCGCTGCTGGCCGTACGCACCGGCGCGCCGCTGCTTCCGGCCACGCTGTGGTACGAGGGCGACGACTGGGGCATCCGGATCCACGATCCCATCCAGGTGCCGCCCGGCCGCTCGCCGACGGAGCGGGTGAAGATGATGACGCAGCGGCTGGCCGATGCCTTCGCGGAGGGCATCGCGGCCCACCCGCAGGACTGGCACATGCTGCAGCGGGTCTGGCTCGACGATCTTCCGCCGGACGAGCGGCGCCGTCACGATGACCGGATGGCCGCCAGCACCGATCCGGCCGTCCGGCCCGGGGGCTGACGAGCGACATGCGGATCGGCATCGTCTGCCCGTACTCCTTCGATGTGCCCGGCGGCGTCCAGGCGCACGTGCGCGATCTGGCCGAAGCGCTGATCGACATGGGCCACCACGTCTCGGTGATCGCGCCCGCTGGTGACGAGTTGATGCAGGAGCCCTACGTGGTCGCGATCGGCGGGCGGACCGTCCGGGTGCCCTACAACGGGTCCGTGGCCCGGCTGGCGTTCGGGCCGATGTCGGCCGCGCGGGTACGGAAGTGGTTGCGCGACGGGCAGTTCGACGTGCTGCACGTGCACGAGCCGATGGTGCCCTCGCTGTCGATGCTCGCGTTGCTGGCGGCCCGAGGACCCATCGTGGCGACCTTTCACACGGCCTATCCGCGCTCGCGCTGGCTCAACGCGACACAGGGCTTGCTGCAACCGATGCTCGAGCGTATCCGTGGCCGGATCGCCGTGTCCGCCGCGGCCCGCAAGGTGCAGGTGCAGCACCTCGACGGCGGAGCTGTCCTGATTCCCAACGGGGTCGCCATCGCCCGCTTCGCGCCGGCCCGGCCCTTCTCTGGCTGGCCGGGCGAGGGCGGTGCCATCGGCTTCCTGGGTCGTTTCGACGAGCAGCGCAAGGGTTTCGAGGTGCTGCTGAGGGCGTTCGAGACGCTCAGTACGGGGCGATCGGGCCTCCGCCTTCTGGTGGCCGGACCGGGTGACGCCGATGAAGTGCGCTCAGGGCTCGCACCTCGGCTGCGCGAGCGGGTGGTGTTCCTCGGTCCGGTGTCCGACGCGGACAAGGCCAGGATGCTGCGCTCGGTCGATGTCTACGCCGCGCCCAACCTCGGTGGCGAGAGCTTCGGCATCATCTTGACCGAGGCGATGGCCGCCGGCACCCCTATCGTGGCGAGTGACATCGATGCCTTCCGTGCCGTGCTGGACGATGGTGCCGCCGGGGTGCTCTTCCCCGCGGGGGACACCCTTGCCATGGCCCGCGCGCTGGGTGGGCTGCTCGACGACCCGGCCGGCCGAGCTGAGTTGGCTGCCCGCGGGCGCGCGACTGTCGCGGCCTACGACTGGCCACGAGTCGCTCAGCAGGTCTACGCCGTCTACGAGACCGTAGTGGCCGACGTCCCGGGCACGGTGGTCGCCACCGACGACAGCGTCTCACCCAATGACACGGCC
>JBBPZR010000030.1:0-59538 GCA_038276285.1 Mycobacteriales bacterium
CGGGTGCAGGCCGCCGTCGACCGTCGCTTCAACCGGTCGCGGTACGACGCGGCCCGCACGGTCGAGGTGTTCAGCGCGCGGCTGCGTGAGCAGGTCGACCTCGACGCGCTGGCCAGGGACCTGCTCTCCGTCGTGCACCGGACCATGGAGCCGGCAGCGGTATCGCTGAGGCTACGCCCCGGTGGGGGGATCACGCCGTGAGGGCCACCGCCCAGGTTCGCCGGCTCCCGTGGATTCTGTGGGGCCTGGCGATGGTGCTGGTGGCACTCGGCGACGGCCTGCTCGCCCTCCATGCCACCCACTCGCCGGCCCGGCTGTTCGACTCGTGGCCGAGAGTCACGCTGAACGCCGTGGCGTTCGCCACTGTTGGTGCCGTGGTAGCGGCCCGCCGTCGGGACAATCCGATCGGGTGGCTCTTCCTCGTCGTGGGTGTCGGGTCGGCCGTGCAGATGGTCACCGGTGAGTACGCGATGTATGACCGCTACGTCCTCAGGGACGGGCTGCCGGGGACGGCGGTTTCGGCCTGGGTCTCCGCCGTCGTGGCTTTCGCCTCCTTTGACGTGGTGTCTTTCGTCGCCTTGGTGTTCCCGGCTGGCCAGTTCGTTTCTCCGCGATGGCGCCGTTTCGGATGGGTCGCTGTCGTGCTCATGGTGCTCTCGGGCGTCGCCATCGCGCTGTCACCCGGCGAGTTCCATGACACGGCCGGGATCGACAATCCGTTCGGCCTGGACCCGCAAGGAGGCTTGATCCGGTCATTCGGCGCGTTCGCTGCTCTGCCAGTCTTCTTCTTCCTTCTCTTGCTCGTGGCTGGCATCGCGTCGCTGCTGATTCGGTGGCGGCGCTCCGGGACGGAGCAACAGGCCCAGTTGAAGTGGGTCGTCTTCGCAGCGGCCTTCGGGTTCGGCGGCATCGTGTTGGCCACCCTGCTCTACGCACTCGTAGGTGGCTGGGTCCTCACCATCGCGTGGACGGTGGGGCTGGCCGTCGTGCCAGTGGCGGCCGGCATCTCGATCCTGCGTTACCGGCTCTACGACATCGACCGCATCGTCAGCCGTACCGTCAGCTATGCCGTGGTCACCGGTCTCCTTATCGCCGCGTACGTCGGGCTGGTGACCGCCGTGACCCGGCTGACGCCCACCGGCAACTCCCTTGCCGTCGCCGGCTCGACGCTCGCCGTCGCTGCGCTGTTCCAGCCACTGCGGCGGCGGGTGCAGGCCGCCGTCGACCGTCGCTTCAACCGGTCGCGGTACGACGCGGCCCGCACGGTCGAGGTGTTCAGCGCGCGGCTGCGTGAGCAGGTCGACCTGGAGTCGCTGACCGGCGACCTGATCGGCGTCGTCCGAGGAACCCTCCAGCCGTCGTCGCTCGGAGTGTGGCTGCGTTCCCCGGGCGGGGTGGCGAGATGAGCACCCGGCTCGCGCGGCATCCGTGGTTGCCCTATGCGCTCCTCGGCCTGCTGCTGGCCACCGTGGCGGCGGGTGACGGCCTGCGGATCGTCCATGTCCTGCAGTCGTCGGCGCCGGCTTACGACTATTGGCTGGAGAGCACGGTGCACGCGTTGACGTTCGGCCTGGTGGGCGCGGTGGTGGCGCGGAACCTACGGGGCAACGCGGTGGGCTGGCTGCTCCTGGGCGTCGGCAGCGCATCGGCGGCCCTCCTGCTCGCTGGTGAGTACGCGATGTACGGCCATTTCGTCCGGCGTGATCACCTGCCCGGCGGTTCGGTTTCCGCCTGGCTTTCGGCCGTACTAGCGATAGCCGTTCTCGCGGCGATTCCGGTCGCGGTGCTCCTCTTTCCCGATGGCCGACCGGTCTCGAGGCGGTGGCGTCCCTGGGTACGGCTCTGCGTTGCCAACGGAGTGCTCCTGATGGCGGGGGTGGGTTTCGCGCCGGGCCCGTTGTCCGACACTGGAGGTATCCGCAATCCGTTCGGCATCCTGCCGGGCGGGTCCGTGACCAGGATCTGGCTCACGGTCGGTCCGACCGTCCTCATCGCCTGCGCGTTCGCCGCGGTGACGTCGCTGGTCGTGCGCTGGCGGCGCGCCACGGCGGACGGGCGCCAACAGCTCAAGTGGGTTGCCTTCGCCGGAGCCACCGGCCCGTCCGCGATCCTGCTGTTTTCGCTGCTGCTGCCGCACCTCACCCACAGCCGGTTCGGTAACCTCCTGTGGGCGTTCGGGCTCGCCGTGATCCCGGTCGCGGCCGGCCTTTCCATCCTGCGTTACCGGCTGTACGAGATCGACCGCATCGTCAGCCGGACGGTGAGCTACACCCTGGTCACCGGGCTACTCGTCGCCGTCTACGTCGGGCTGGTCACCGTCGTCACCCGGCTCACGCCAACGAGCAATTCGCTTGCGGTAGCCGGCTCCACGCTAGCCGTCGCTGCGCTGTTCCAGCCGTTGAGGGGGCGGGTGCAGGCCGCCGTCGATCGTCGCTTCAACCGATCCCGCTACGACGAAGCGCAAACGGTGGAAGCGTTCAGCGCCCGGCTGCGCGAACAGGTCGACCTCGACGCACTAGAGGCCGATCTGGTCAAGGTCGTTGGCGAGACGATGCAGCCGAGCCGGGTGTCGCTGTGGCTACCCGAGCGGGCTGGAGTTGTGCGTTGAATCAGCGGGTAGCGGCCCGGGTGGCGTGGGGGTCCTGCGCGATCTCCGCCGGATTCCTCGTCACTGCCGCGATCTTCGTGGTGCTCAACTCTTTCTCACTGGACATCTTCTACGGCTGGGAGCCGGCGATCGGGGTCACCTTCCCGGCCGTCGGCGCGCTGATCGCGGCACGCCAGCCGCGAAACCGCCTCGGTTGGTTGATGTGCGGCATCGGCCTGGTCGCTGCGATGGACTTGGCCGTGGGGACGTATGTCGCATGGGCGTTGTCGGCGCAGCCGCACCTGCCGGGACTCGTCTGGTTCGGGTGGGTCAACGAGTGGCTGTGGATCCCGCCGCTCGGCGCGGTCTTCACACTGCTCCTCCTGCTGTTCCCCGACGGGCGGTTGCCCTCGCCGCGATGGCGCACAGTAGCCATCGCCGCGATCGTCGCCGTCATCTCACTGGCCGTAGGCGTCGCCGTCCACCCAGGTCGACTGCAGACCTTTCCTCGTCTCACGAATCCGCTCTTCGGCCCTGGCGCTTCCATCAGCGCGGATCTGCTCGCCCCCATCGCCTTACCGATAGCGCTCGGCTGCGCACTCGCCAGTCTCGCGGCCCTGCTCATCCGGCTACGCCGAGCGCACGGAGTGGAGCGCCAGCAGCTCAAGTGGTTCACGTTCGCGGGCTTCGTGAGCCTGGTCGAGATCGTCGGTGCGGTCCGGGTCGACACGCATGGCGGATTCAGCGCGGCACTGCAGTTCGCCGCCGTGTCCACGCTGCCGGTAGCGATGGGTGTCGCCATCCTGCGATACCGGCTGTACGAGATCGACCGCATCGTCAGCCGTACGGTCAGCTATGCGGTTGTCACCGGACTGCTTGTCGCCGTCTACGTAGTCATGGTCACCGTGGTTACCCGGTTCACGCCGACGAGCAATGCGCTGGCGGTGGCCGGCTCCACGCTGGCCGTCGCCGCACTGTTCCAGCCGCTGCGCCGGCGGGTGCAGGCCGGTGTCGACCGCCGCTTCAACCGGTCGCGCTACGACGCCGAGCGGACGGTGGAGGGGTTCCGCCACCGCCTCCGCAACGAGGTCGCCCTCGATGCGGTCCGCGCGGACCTGCTCGGCGTCGTCCGGACGACGATGCAACCGGCGCATGCGTCGGTGTGGTTGGCCCAGAGCGACGGGTCGCGATGACAAGGGCCGCACGCGTGTTCCCAGTGATCGTCTTCCTCCTGCTTGGAAGTGCGATCACGCTGCTCGCGGTGCACAAGGTGGTCAGCACGGCACCGATCTTCGTCACCTGGTTCGAACCGACGGTCAACGGTCTGGCGTTCGGCACCCTCGCGACCGTCGTCCTGCGGCACCAACCCGGCACCCGGATGGGCTGGGTATTCGCGGCGCTCTCGCTGCTTGCCGCGGTTCAAGTGTTCAACGGCGAGTACGCCGTTTTCGCCGAGGCTGTCCACCCGTTGCCGGCGGCCGGCGTAACAGCGCTGGTCGCCGAACTCATGACACCGTTCGTGCTTCCGCTCGTCGTCGTCGTCGTGCTGCTGTATCCGGACGGTCGGCCGATCACGTGGCGCTGGCGGCTTGTGCTCCAGCTCATTGTCGCCACGGCCGTGGTGGAGTTCGTGCCGGCGTTGCTGCATTCGGGTGGCTATGACGACCTGCCCGGTTATACGAATCCCCTGGGCGTTACGGCGCTGAGTCCGGTGATCAGGTCGATCGACCAGTGGGCGGCGCGGGTAGAGGTGGTCTGCCTGGCAACGGCGATGATCGGGGTGGGCCTGCGGTACCGCCGCGCCGGCAGCGTGGTGAGGCAGCAGCTGAAATGGTTCGGCCTCGCCGTTGGGCTTTTCGTCGCCTTGCTCCTAGCCATCATCCCGGCGCAACACCGGCTGCCGAACTGGGCGGGGCACGTGGCCTTCGGGCTCGGTCTCGTCGGCTTCGCGGTGGCCATCGGATTCGCCATCCTGCGGTACCGGCTCTACGACATCGACCGGATCGTCAGCAGGACGGTCGGCTACGCGGTGGTCTCCGGAGTGCTCGTAGCGGCCTACGTAGGTATCGTCACAGCCGTCACTCGGCTGACGCCGACGAACAATTCGCTGGAGGTTGATCTCGGGGTGGTGCGGGCCGACCTGCTCAGCGTGGTGAACCAGACGATGGAGCCCGCGGTGGCCGGGATCTGGCTGCGTGAGTCTCGGGGGCCGGCATGACGCGGACACTGCCGAGATGGGCAGCACCGGCGACCGCGTTCGGCGGCTACGCAGCCTGCCTCGCTCTGCTCATCGCGACGGGGTGGCTGGTGACGTACAACGGCCTGTCCACCGGCACCCTGTCCGGGCCCGACGTCGCGGTTGCTGCCACGTTCCCGGCGGTCGGTGCGGTCCTCGTGGCGCGTCGCCCGGAAAACCGGATCGGGCAGCTGCTGCTGCTCGCCGGGTTCAGCGCCTCGATGCAGGTGTTCGGCGGGCAGTACGCCTGGTACGCGCTGCACGTGCGGCACGGCGCGGTGCCCGGCGGAGTCTGGATGCTCTGGGTGTCGGACTGGGTATGGGTCCTGGCGTTCAGCAGCATGGCGTTGTTCCTGGTCTTGCTGTTCCCTACCGGCCGCCTCCCATCGTCGCGGTGGCGTTTGGTCGCCTGGTTCAACGGCTTGCTCGCCGTGCTCCTGTTGCTCGTGGCCGCATTCCATCCGGGGCACCTGGCCGATGATCCGACCGAGCCGGTGAACCCGGTCGGGATCGCGGTGCTCGCCAGGGCGGACGTCGTCGTCACCGTGCTGTCCCTGATGGCGTTGACATCGATGCTCGCCTGCGTCGCGCGGCTCCTCCTTCGATTCCGCAGAGCCGACGTCGTCGAGCGCGCTCAGCTCAAATGGTTCGTCTTCGCCGCCTCGGCCGCGGTCACGACGCTGTTCCTCGACGTGGTGACCGGCTACAACGTCGCCACCGTGTTGGACTGGCTGAGCGCGGTGGCAATCGGTGCTCTCCCGATCGCCATCGGTGTCGCGATCCTGCGCTACCGGCTCTACGACATCGACCGACTGATCAGCCGGACGGTGAGTTACGCCGTTATCACCGCATTGCTGCTCGCTGTGTACGTCGGGTTGGTCACCTCCGTGACACGTCTCGCGCCGGGCGGCAGCTCACTC
The DNA here is from genome assembly GCA_038276285.1 of Mycobacteriales bacterium. GTDB lineage: Bacteria > Actinomycetota > Actinomycetes > Mycobacteriales > QHCA01 > QHCA01. The sequence continues at coordinate 5,744 of JBBPZR010000030.1, forward strand.
GCGGTGGCCGCCTCGACACTTGCGGTCGCGGCGTTGTTCCAGCCGGTGCGGCGTCGGGTGCAGGCGAGGGTCGATCGGCGGTTCAACCGCGCTCAGTACGACGCCGAGCGCACGGTCGACGCGTTCAGCCGCCGCCTGCGCGACGAGGTCGATCTCGGGGCGGTGCGGGCCGACCTGCTCAACGTCGTGAACCAGACGATGGAGCCCGCGGTGGCCGGAATCTGGTTGCGCGACTCGCGGCAGGTGGCCAGGTGACCGCACGAGTGCAGGCGACGCTGGCGTGGGTGGTAGCCGGGGTGTGCACACTTGGCGCGATCGCGGCGATCGTCCTTGGCGTCCTGAACGATGTGCCGTCCCTGGTTGGCTTCGCGGTCACACTGGTGGCCGCGCTGAGCTTCACCGTGACCGGTGCGGTACTGGTCAACCGGCTGGGGGGCAACCTGGTCGGCTGGCTGCTCTGCGTGGTGGGGGCGAGTGTGCTCCTCCTGCTCGGCGGCGAGCAGTACGCCCGCTACGCCCTGAAGACGTCGCCGGGGGCGCTCCCGGGCCCGCTGGTGGCTGCGTGGGTCAGTGGCTGGATATACGCCCCGATGCTGACCGCGCTCGCCATCTGGCTGCCCCTGCTCTTCCCTACGGGCCTGCTGCTCAGCCGGCGGTGGCGACCGGTCGCCTGGAGCGGTGCGGCCTTCCTCGTCCTCGCCGTTCTCGGGAACGGCCTGATGCCCAACAGCAGTGAGGTGCAGGGGATCGGTGTCGTGCGAAACCCGTTCGCGCTGCCGGCAGCAGTACCCGTGCTACGAACCCTGCAGGGCCTCGATCTTGCCTGCCTCGTCGTGGCGCTGACCGGCTCTCTGGCGTCGCTGGTGCTGCGCTTCCGGCGCGCCGGCGATATCGAGCGGAGGCAGATCAAGCTGGTGACCGCGGCGTTGGCGCTTACCCCGGCCCCGTTCCTGGCCCACGACCTCGCCCCGGCGCTCAGCCAGCCACTGACCGCCGTGGGTTTGCCGCTGGTGCCGATCGCGGTGGCGGTTGCCGTCCTGCGCTATCGGCTCTACGACATCGATCGGGTGATCAGCCGGACGGTGTCGTACGCAGTGCTCACCGCGCTGCTTGCAGCGGTCTACGTCGGACTCGTCACGGTGGCGACCCGACTGTTGCCCACGAACGACTCGCTGGTGGTCGCCGCGTCGACGCTTGCTGTCGCCGCGCTCTTCCAACCGATGCGCAAGCGGATACAGCGCGTGGTCGACCGCCGGTTCAACTGTACGAAGTACGACGCCGAGCGCACGGTTGACGCGTTCAGCCGCCGCCTGCGCGACGAGGTCGACCTCGAGGCGGTACGGACCGACCTGCTCGCGGTCATCGGCACCACAATGCAGCCGGCCGCTGCTGGTCTGTGGCTGCGCGACGCGCCGGAGGTGCGGTGATGAGTCCGGGTCGACGTGGCCAGCGGCCGCAACGTGAACTTCGACCAGCACTGGCTTCCCGGCGTCTTCTGGGCGATCGGCTGGCCAATGCTCGGTGCTGTCGTCCTGTCCAATCACCGCGCAACCGGCTGGCCTGGGTCTTCCTCTGATCGGCGCCGGCTGCTCCTTCAGAGCTTGGCCCGTCGATCAGCTGGCGCGAGGGGCGTACATGATCACGGCGACGCCGATCAGGCAGGTCGCGGCGCCGAGGAGGTCGTAGCGGTCGGGGCGATCGGTCGACGGCCATGCCCCAGGCGAGGGAACCGGCGACGAAGGTGCCGCCGTAGCCGGTGAGAATCCGGCCGATGTTCGGGTCAGATTGCAAGGTGGCGACGAAGCCGTAGGCCCCCGAGGGCGGCGAGGAGAAACAGCGGGATCGAGCCGAGCACATGCATTCACGGCAGCGAGCGGCCGGGGACGAGGCGTCCCGACCGGTTGAGGGTGACCCGTCAATAGCCCGGACGGGTCATTGACACTCGCACCCCGCACCTTGGGAACCTGCCGTCGAGTGACCCGCCGGCCACCGTGGCCGATGTGGGAGGAGTCCCGATGAGAGGGATCAGGCTCGGATTTGTCGCTGGCACGGCGGGTCTGCTGTTGGCGGCGGGCACCCCGGCCGCGCTGGCGGGTGGAAACGGCGCACAGACCTTCACCCAGCACGACCGCAACGTCAACCAGGTGATGACGGAGAACGCCAACCCCTGTACCGGGGATCTCGGCACGCTGACCCTGCACTTCTCCGACGTCTTCCACGGCACGATCAACAAGACCGGCTCGTGGTTCACCGGCACGATCCACGGCACGCTCTCGTTCGTGCCCGACGACGCGACCAAGCCGTCCTATACCGGTCACTTCACTACCTGGTTCGGCGATGAGAACAACCAGAAGAATGAAGTCGAACACTCCACGTTCAGCGTCCACTCCGTGGGCTCGGATGGCTCGCATCTCAGCTTCCACGAGACCTCGCACGCCGGGACCAACGCCAACGGCACGGTGACGGTGTCCTTCGACAAGATGCGCTGCGGCTAGAGCGGCCGGTTGTCGGCCGGACCCGGTCGCAGCGGCGCGCCAAGGACAGGCCGGTCCGGGGCGCGCAGGAGGGAGTACCGCGTCAGTCGTCGGGACGACGGTATTTGCCCCTCACCCTTGATCCCGTTCGTCTCGTAACGCATCCGTCACGGTTGGGGCGGAGTGTGACGGCAACGGGGCGCTACGAGGGAGAGGTGAGGCTGCGAGGTGCTGCTGCGCGTGCTGCGGGTCTCCTGGGTGGCGGTCACGGTGGTGTCGCTGCTGGTAGGCGTCGTTGCCGGCTGGCCGGTCACCAACTTGCAGCAGCTTCCGGTGCCGCTGGTGTTCGCCGCGGTGGGTCTGGTGCTGAGCGTGCGGCTCCCGAGCAATCCGGTCGGCTGGTTCTTCGGTGGCGGGGCCCTCGTGGCGTCGTTGCTCTACGCCGCCCAGAACATGGCGACGGCACCAGTCGGGCCGTCCGTGGCCGCCTGGAGCGCGTGGCTGGGCACCTGGCCGATCCCGCTCACCTTCATCTTTCTGGCCCTACCCATCGTCTATTTTCCCGACGGCTGCCTGCCGTCGCCGCGCTGGCACGCGCTCATCGTGGTGGTCGTCGCGGTGGCCGTGCTCGACGGCTTGGTGGCGGCTCTCGGGGATGCGTTGTTCACCCGGAACTACCCCCACCTGCATGACCCGGTCCAGCTCGTGTCGCGGCCGCTGGCAACCGCGGTCAACGGTGTGCTCGAACCGGTGCAGCTGTTCGGCTTCCTGGTGGCCGCCACCGCCGTCGGCGTGCGATTCCGTCGTTCCCGTGGCGCCGAGCGCGAGCAGCTGAAGTGGTTCCTGTTCGCCGTGACCGTCGTCGCCGTGTCCTTTGCCATTCTGGCCAACGCGCCCCTCGGCATCGAGCCGGTCGTCGCCTACGAGCTGTTCGTGCCACTGATCCCCTGCGCCGTCGCCGTGGCGATCCTGCGCTACCGGCTCTACGACATCGACCGGCTCGTCAGTCGTACCGTTTCTTGGCTGCTGGTGAGCGGTTTGCTGGCCGGCGTCTACCTCGCCATGGTGATCCTGGCGACGCGAGCGCTGCCGGTGTCGTCGTCGTACGGCGTAGCGGCATCCACCTTGGCGGCCGCGGCGCTGTTCCAACCGATCCGCCGGCGGGTGCAGGCCGCCGTCGACCGCCGGTTCAATCGCACCAGGTACGACGCCGAGCGCACGATCGACGAGTTCAGCCGCCGGCTTCGGGGCGAGGTCGACCTCGAGGCGGTACGGACCGACCTGCTCGCGGTCATCGGCACCACAATGCAGCCGGCCGCGGCCGGCCTGTGGCTGCGCGACGCGCCGGAGGTGCGCTGATGAGTCCGAGATCGACCGGCCGGCTCGCCTGGGCGCTGGCTGCCGCCTCGACCTGCCTGGCCCTGGCCTACGTCGTCCTGCTCCGGGTCGACGTCCTCAGCGGTCGCAACGTGAACTTCGACCAGCACTGGCTGCCCGGCGTCTTCTGGGCGATCGCATGGCCAACGCTCGGTGCTGTTGTCCTGTCCAATCACCCGCGCAACCGGCTTGCGTGGGTCTTCCTCCTCGTTGGGCTTGGTGCCGGTGTCGGGCTGTTCACCGAGCAGTACGTGGTGCATGCCAGCCTGGTCGAACCGGGTTCGTTGCCCGCAGCGCCACTCGTCGGCTGGGTCGGCGTGGTCGCGGGAAACCTGTCATGGCAGTCGATCGTCCTCGTGCCCCAACTCTTCCCGAACGGACGTCCGCTGTCCGCTCGGTGGCGATGGCTGCTGCGGCTGTCGGTCATCCTGATGGTCGCCGGTGCCGCCTGGCTCGCCGGCATACCGGGCCGGCTGTTCGACGGCGTACCGGTCGACAACCCCTTCGGTCTCGACCTCCCGGAAGAGATGCACCGGCTCAGCCCCTTTGCTCAGGCGTTGCTGGCGCCTGTGGTGGCCGTGGTGATCCTCGGCTCGCTGACCAGCCTCGTGCTGCGCTATCGCCGGGCGCAGGGTCCCGAACGTCAGCAGATGAAGCTCTTCGTCGCGGCCGTGGTGTTCAGCGCGGTCGGCTTGTTCGTCTATCCGCACCTGCCGTACGCCTTCATCGTCAACGCCGTCCTGTCGCTGGTTCCCCCGGTCACCTTCGGGCTGGCGATAATGCGCTATCGGTTGTACGAAATCGACCGGGTGATCAGCCGCACCTTCTCCTACGCCGTCCTGACCGGGCTGCTGGTCGGCTCGTACGCGCTGCTCGTCACCGGCGTGACCCGGCTGGTGCCGGTCGGCTCCAGCCTCAGGGTGGCCCTGGCCACCCTCGTCGTCGCCGCGCTGTTCCAGCCGTTGCGCCGCCGCTTGCAGGGCATCGTCGACCGGCGGTTCAACCGAGCCCGCTACGACGCCGAGCGCACCGTCGAGGCATTCAGCCGGCGGCTGCGCAACGAGGTCGACCTGGAGGCGGTGCGCCGTGATCTGCTGGCGGTGGTCGGCCAGACGGTGCAGCCGGAACATGCCGGGCTCTGGCTGTCACCTGAGCAGAGGCAGCGGTGACCGGGGACCCGCGCACCGCGTCCCTGCTGTCCCGGCTGGCCTGGGCTGTGGCGATCGTGATCGTGTTGCTCGCCGTGGTAGCCGCGCCGGTGATGGCGCTGAGCGTAGGCGTGCCTTTCGCGTCGCTGGCCGGCAACACGGTCACCGTGATCGTCCTGACCGTGCCCGGCTGGATTCTGGCCAGCCGCCTGCCGCGGAACCCGGCCGGGTGGCTGCTGCTCACCGCGGCTCTCGGGCAGGCGCTGACCGTCGTACTGCTGGCCTACGGGCAACTGGCGGTGCAGGTGCATCCAGGTCTGCCGCTCGGGCTGGCGGCGTGGACGGCCGGCAGCGCGGGCTGGTGGCTGCTCACGTTCTTTTTTTTGCCCTTGCTGCTGATGACCTTTCCCGACGGCCGGCTGCCCTCACGCCGGTGGCGCCCGCTAGCCATCAGCCTCATCCTGTCGGCCGCCCTCGCCGTGACGGCCGTGCTCTTCGCCCGTAACACGTTGGACGGGGAGCACGCGCCCCCGCCGAACCCGTTCGGCGGGCTCGTGCCGGCCCCGGTCCTCATAGCGGTCGGCGCCGTCGCCGGACTGCTGTTCATCCTGTCGACAATGGCGGCCGTGGTCTCGCTCGTCGGCAGAATGCGCCGGTCTGTCGGCGTGCAGCGGGCGCAATACCAGTGGATAACGCTGGGCGCAACGATCTGCGCCGTTTCGATGGTCCTGTCGCTGCTCGCCGGGTTGCAGGAGGTCGTGTTCATCGGCCTGCTCGTGCTGCTGACCTGCCTGACCGTGGCGATGGTGCGTTACCGGCTGTTCGAAATCGGGCGGGTGGTGAGCCGGACGATCAGCTACCTCATGCTCACCGCGCTGCTCAGCGGAGGCTACGTAGGCGTGGTGACCGTCTTGTCGGCGCTACTGCCCCATGCCGGCAGCCTGGCGGTCGCCGTGTCGACGCTGGTGGCCGCGGCGGCGTTCAACCCGCTGCGGCGCAGGGTGCAGACCGGTGTCGATCGCAGGTTCAACCGGCGGCGCTACGACGCCACTCGTACCGTGGACAGCTTCGCGCATCGACTGCGCAGCGAGCTGGACCTGGACACCCTCGTCACCGACTTGCGCGGGGTGGTGCAGGCGACCCTCGAACCGGTCGGCGTGCAGGTGTGGCTGCGTCCTCGGGAGACCGAGCGCTGACCGCCGGCCGTCAGGCGAGCGCGTCATCCGTAGGCTGCGCAATCTGATGACTGCTCCGGGGCCGGCCGGGCCGGTGGTGTTCTCGATCCCGCTGCGGACCCGATTCCGCGGTATCGACGTCCGCGAGGGGATGCTGCTGCGCGGGCCGGCCGGGTGGGGGGAGTTCTCGCCGTTCCTCGAGTACCCGCCGGAGGTGGCCCGGCGGTGGCTGGCCGCGGCGCGGGAAGCGGCCGAGGTCGGCTGGCCGCCGCCGCTGCGAAACCGGGTGCCGGTCAATGTCACGGTGCCCGCGGTGGGGCCGGCGGAGGCCGCCCGGATCGTGCGCGAGTCCGGCGGCTGCCGTACGGCGAAGGTCAAGGTCGCCGAGCGCGGCCAAGTGCTGGCCGACGATCTGGCCCGGGTCGAGGCGGTCCGTGACGCGATCGGCACTGACGGGCGGGTACGGATCGACGTCAACGGGTGGTGGTCGGTCGACGAGGCGGTGCGGGCGATCCGCGAGCTGGCCAGATTCGACCTGGAGTACGTCGAGCAGCCCTGCGCGACCCTGGCGGAGATGGCCGACCTGCGCCGGCGGGTCGACGTGCCGCTGGCGGCCGACGAGTCGGTACGCAACGCCGAGGACCCGCTGCGGGTGGCCGGGCTCGCGGCGGCAGACATCGTGGTGCTCAAGGTGCAGCCGCTCGGTGGCGTGCGGCCTGCGCTGCGGGTGGCCCAGGCGTGCGGCCTGCCCGTGGTGGTGTCCTCCGCACTTGAAACGTCGGTGGGCATCGCCGCCGGCGTTGCGCTGGCGGCCGCGTTGCCCGAGCTGAGGTACGCCTGCGGCCTGGCGACCGTGCAGTTGCTAGCTGCCGATGTCGTCACCGCGCCGCTGCTCCCGGTCGACGGCGCGCTGCCGGTGCGTCGGCCGGTCCTGGACCCGGCGGCGGTGGCGGCGCTGGCCGCCTCGCCTGAGCGGGCCGCGTGGTGGCGGGAGCGGATGGGCGCGGCGGCGACAGGCTACCGTCGATGACCATGAACCCGGCGTCGGCGCTCGCCGGGGTGCTGGTCGACGAGTTGGTACGCGGCGGCGTGACCGAGGCGGTGCTCTCGCCCGGCTCCCGCTCGGCGCCGCTCGCTCTAGCGCTGGCGGCCGAGCCGCGGATCCGGCTGCACGTCCGCATCGACGAACGTTCGGCCGGCTTCCTGGCTCTTGGCCTGGCCCTGGCATCCGGCCGGCCGGTCCCGGTGCTGTGCACGTCGGGTACGGCGGCCGCCAACCTCTATCCCGCCGTGCTCGAGGCCGCCGAGGCCCACCTGCCGCTGGTTGTCCTCACCGCCGACCGGCCGCCCGAACTCCGTGGCACCGGTGCCAACCAGACGACCGATCAGATCAAGCTTTACGGCGGCGCCGTCCGCTTCTTCGCTGACGTCGGCGTGCCGGAGGAGCGGCCGGGCATGGTGCGTTATTGGCGATCGCTGGTCTCCCGCGCGTTGGCGTCCACTGTGGATGGTCCGGTGCATCTCAACCTTCCGCTGCGCGTGCCGCTCGTGTCCATTGAGGACGATGAGTGGATCGAGCCGCTCGACGGCCGGGCCGGCGGTCTGCCGTGGACGGTCGTGTCGCCTCCGATCTTGGTCACGCCACATCTGGACGACCCGGCGGAGCGCGGTGTCGTGGTCGTGGGCCACGGTGCGGGGCAATCGGCCACGGACGCCGCGCGGCAGCTGGCACAGGAGCTCGGCTGGCCGCTGCTCTCTGAGCCGACGGGTAACGCCCGGTGCGGCCCCAACGCCGTCGCCACCTTTCCCCTGCTCCTGGCGGACCCGGGCTTCGCGGCGCGGCATCGGCCGGATCTCGTCATCACCGCCGGCAAGCCCGGGCTCTCCCGCTCGCTGCTGGCCTACCTCGGCACCGCCGCTCGTCAGATCGTCATCGACGCGGCCCGGGACTGGGCCGATCCCACCCGGTCGGCCGACGAGGTATGGCCGGTGGCGCCCAAGCCGCCCACGCCGCCCAAGCCGCCCACGCCGCCCACGCCGCGCCCGGCAACGCCGTGGCTCGAGGGCTGGTTGACCGCGGATGCCGCCGCCCGCCAGGCCATCGACGCGGTGCTGGACGCCGACGAGGTCTCCGAGCCCCGGCTGGCCCGGGACCTGGTCGCCGCGCTTCCCGAAGGGGCGCTGCTGATGGCCGGGTCCAGCCGGCCGGTGCGCGACCTGGAGGCGTACGCCGTGGCACGGAGCGGGGTGCGCGTCGTGGGCAATCGCGGGGTGAGCGGCATCGACGGCTCCGTCTCGACCGCGATAGGCGCCGCGCTGGCATCCGGTGGCCCGGCCTATGCCCTGCTCGGCGATCTGGCGCTCCTGCATGACCAGAACGGCCTGGTGATCGGGCCGGACGAGCCGCGGCCGGATCTGGCCATTGTCGTGGTGAACAACGACGGGGGCGGCATCTTCTCCACCCTGGAGCAGGCCGACCAGCCGGGCTTCGAGCGCGTCTTCGGCACACCGCACGGCGTCGACTTCGCACTGCTGGCCGCGGCGACGTCCACCCCGTACACCCTGTTGGCCGACCTCGCGGGGCTGCCTGCCGCTTTGCGTGGCGAGGGTCTCCGGCTGATCGAGGTACGCACCCGGCGCGACGAGACGGCCGCGCTGCACCGGCGGCTCCAGGTCGCTGTCGACGGCGCGCTGGACGGATCGCCGCACTGTCGGACCGGCAGGGCAATATGTCCGACGTGAATCTTTCCGGCTGGCTCGCGATCTTCCTGTCGCTCGCCACTCCGCTGTTCGCGTTCCTCGGCGCCATCGCCGGCCACTGGTGGGCGCGTCGATCGGCGACAGAGCTTGACACCTGGCACCATCGGGAGGAGACGATGCGCCTGCTGCGGTGGGCCGTGGAGCTCGCGGCAGGCGCCGACGACCCGCGTGCCTGGGTGGGGATCGCCACGCTGAGTGCGTTGCGGTCCTCGGAGCTGCTCCAGCCGGAGGATCTGGAGTTGGTGGCGGCAGTGACCGATGCCGTCCTGGCGGAGCCGGCTCAGGCGTACGCTGAACTTACCGAGGGGATAGCGCCCGACGATGTCGAGATCATCGAGGAATGACGAAGCCATGGCAGCTCACACCATCAAGGTGACGCCGGTGCAGGTGGCCGCGGCGAAGCTCCGGCTCAGCATCGACCAGCAGCTGGGCCGGCAGAGCTCGGCCGCCGTCGTGCGGATCGCCAACGCCCGCAGCCGGTGGCCCCAGCCGACGGCGGGTCCCGCCGCTGCGGTCTACGGCAGCGCGCCGCCGCACCCAGCCGACTGACCGTCGACTGTCTGTCAGATCGTGAGCGGTCGCTCACGGTCACCAACCCGTAGGTCGCCCCCTTGCCACCCCCGGTCGCGCGGGTCAGCGGCGTGATCATGCACCTTTGGTGGGCCCGCACGGCGTGTCGCGTTGCAAGAGTGCATGATCACCGCGGCGGGTGGCAGTTCTGCGGCGCGGGGGCAGTTCTGCGGCGTGATCATGCACCTTTGGTGGGCCCCCACGGCGTGTCGCGCTGCAAAAGTGCATGATCACCGCGGCGGGTGGCAGTTCTGCGGCGCGGGAGGGCGGGGGCAACTCACCGCGGGGGGTGACTTGCGGCGCGGCGTCCCGGGTCACCTGGCCGTAGGAAGATGGGTCGAGGGGGCGAAATAGGGTTCAGAGCCCCTCGAGCGCGTCGCGCATGGCGGCGAGCTTCATCTGCGCCTCGGCCAGCTCGGCCTCGGCTTGCGAACCGGCGACGATGCCGCAGCCGGCGAAGAGCCGCAGAGAGGGGCCGGCCAGCTCGGCGCACCGCAACGCGATGCCCCACTCGCCGTCCCCGTCGGCGCCGGTCCACCCGACCGGGCCGGTGTAGCGGCCCCGATCCATGCCCTCGGTCCGCCGGATCAGCTCCGCCGCCACATCGCTGGGCGTGCCGCACACGGCGGCGGTCGGGTGCATGTCGCCGACGAGCCCCAGTGCTGTCGCGTTGTCGAGCAGTCGTCCGGTGATGTCGGTCGCCAGGTGCTGGACGTTGGCCAGCCGTAGCAGCGTGGGTGATTCCGGCACGTCGAGATCCGCGCAGTGCGGCGAGAGCGCTTGGCTGGCCGACCGTACGGAGATGGCGTGCTCCTGGCGGTCCTTGGCCGAGGCCAGCAGCCAGGCGGCCAGCTCCGCGTCCTCGGCGGCGTCGCGGCCCCGGCGGACGGATCCGGCCAGCACGCCGGACTCCACCCGGTCGCCGACTCGCCGGACCAGCAGCTCAGGGGTCGCACCCACCAGCCCGGCGCAGGCGAAGGTCCAGCAGGCGGGGAAGCGCGCGGCCAGCCGATGCAGCAGGAATCGCGGGTCGATGTCGGTGTCGCTCGTCGCGATCAGATCGCGGGCGAGCACTACCTTTTCCAGGCGCCCCGCCCGGATCTCCTGGACCGCGGCACTCACGGCCGCCTGCCAGTCGAGGGCCGGCAGCGATCCGTCGGCGTAGCGCACCCGGGTCGGGGGAAGCGGAGGGTCCACCGGCAGGAGCCTGCGCTGGGCGTCGCCGATCGTGGTCAGCCAGGCGAGCCCGCCGGATCGACCCAGCACGACGCGTGGCACGACGAGGACGGAGCCCGGGATATCGGCGTCGAAGCTGAAGCTGCCAAAGGCCACCGGTCCGGAGCCCGGAACGTTCAGGTCGTCGTCGACGTCGAGCCGGCTGCATAGGTCGCGCCACCAGGCCTCGGCCCGGCGGAACCGATCGTGGCCGCGGCCGACGTCGAGGCGGGCCGCCTCTCCCCAGCCGACCAACCCATCGCCGCCCCGCAGCCAGGCCAGTGGCGCGGCATCCGGCAGGTGCGCGAGCAGGCCGCCGGGATCGTCGATCCGGATGGTGCGGGCCGGAGTCCGCACTGCCCGGATCGACGCGGTGGTCACGGAAAGAGGGTACGAGGGCAGGCACCTCACCGGTTCAGCCGCCCAGTACGTCGCGCATCTCGCCGACGTACTCGGGGAAGTAGCCGGAGATCTCGTCGAGGTCGAACTCTCGCTTGATCGCTCCCGGTGGCTCGCGCTCGAGCAGGAAGGTGAAGGACTCCCGAACCAGCCGTTCCTCGTCCACGTCCACGATGCCGGTGTTGTCAATCAGGTCATCGATCAGCCGGGCGGGCACGGTGACCAGATGGCTCGTGGTGTCCTGCCCTTCGGTGACCTGTACGGCCCACTCGTGCGGTCCCAGCGGTCGAATCTCCGTCTTCTGCATGGCTCACCGCCTACCCAGCCCGCGGTCGCTCAGACCTCCGTGACACGCTCGCCGGCGTGAGTCGCGCCTCCCTGGACAAGCAGCCGCACGAGGTGGCGTCGATGTTCGACGCGGTCGCCCGCCGGTACGACATCACCAACACGGTGCTCTCCTTCGGCCAGGACCGGCACTGGCGGCGGGCCACCCGGCTGGCGCTGGGGCTGCGCCCCGGCGAGCGGGTGCTCGATCTGGCCGCGGGTACGGCGGTGTCGTCGGTCGAGCTGGCTCGATCGGGGGCGGCCGTGGTGGCCTGCGACTTCTCCCTCGGCATGCTCCGGGTGGGTCGCGGCCGGGGTGTGCCGCTCGTCGCCGGTGATGCGATGGCGTTGCCTTTCGCCGATCAGTCCTTCGACGCCGTGACCGTCGCCTTCGGATTGCGCAACGTCGCCGACCCCGATCAGGCGCTCGTCGAGATGGCCCGGGTGACCCGGCCGGGCGGGCGGTTGCTGGTCTGCGAGTTCAGCCGGCCGGTGTGGGCGCCCTTTCGCACCGTCTACCTGGAGTACCTGATGCGGGCGCTGCCCGAGCTGGCCCGCCGGGTGAGCAGCAACCCCGACGCCTACGTCTACCTGGCCGAGTCGATCCGGGCCTGGCCCGATCAGCCGGCGCTGGCCAGCCGGATCGCACGAGCCGGCTGGCAGCGGGTGCAATGGCGCAACCTGACCGGCGGGATAGTGGCTCTGCACCGAGCGACCCTCGCGTCCGACTGTCTGCCGAATCGTGCGCTATGACTCACGCACTGACAGACGGTCGGCCGGCGGGGCAGCGAGCGCACGACCTCGCAGACGGTCGCCGGCGGGCTACTGGATCAGACGGGCGCCGAAGAAGGGCAGCCGGCAGGGCGAGGGACCCGCCGCCGCCGCCGAAACTCGGTATTTCGAGCCACTGAGGCCCCGGTGTCCACGCCGAGCCCGACGTCGTAGACTTTCCAGGCAAGCTCGTGAAGGCATTCACAAGCGCAAGTTGACGCTCGAGGGGGGACCATCCGTGACCGCAGGGACAGCCGGCGCCCCGGTGACCGATGCCGATGCGATTGTCGTCGGCGGCGGGCCGGGGGGCGCGGCCACCGCCCATTACCTCGCGCAGTCCGGCCTCGACGTGCTGGTACTCGAGAAGTCCGCGTACCCACGAGAGAAGGTGTGCGGCGACGGCCTCACGCCACGCTCGGTCAAGGCGTTGCTCAGGATGGGCATTGACACCCGGGAGGACGCCGGCTGGATCCGCAACCGCGGGCTGCGGGTGATCGGCGGTGGCTCACGACTCGAGATCCCGTGGCCGGAGCTCGCCACCTATCCCGACTACGGCCTGGTGCGGCCGAGGGCCGACCTCGACGAGGTGCTGGTACGCCAGGCACAGAAGGCGGGCGCCCAACTGCACGAACTGACCAACGTCACCGGCCCGGTGCTCGACACCGCTGGGCGGGTCGTCGGCGTCGAGGCCAAGGTCGGGCCGGACAAGACGCCCGCGACATTTCGCGCGCCGCTGGTGTTCGCCGCCGACGGCGTGTCCGGCCGACTGGGCCTGAGCCTCGGGCTGACCAAGCGCGACAACCGGCCGATGGGTGTTGCCGTGCGTCGCTACTACCGCAGCCCTCGCCACAACGATGACTACCTCGAGTCGTGGGTGGAGCTCGCGGACTCTTCCGCTACGTCCACTGGAGGTCGCGAGCAACTGCTGCCGGGCTACGGCTGGATCTTCGGCGTCGGCGACGGCACCTCCAACGTCGGCCTCGGGATCCTCAACTCCTCCGGCGCGTACCGCAACACCGACTACCGCAAGCTCCTCACGAGCTGGCTCGACGGGTTGCCCGAGGGATGGGGCTTCATCGAGGCCAACGCCACCGGCCCGATCCGTGGCGGCGGCCTCCCGATGGGCTTCAACCGCAAGCCGCACTACACCCGTGGCCTCCTGCTGGTCGGCGATGCCGGTGGCGCGGTCAACCCCTTCAACGGCGAGGGGATCGCCTACGCGATCGAGTCGGGGGAGATGGCGGCGGAGGTGGCCCTGACCGCGCTGTCACGCTCACCCGGGCTAGGTCGCGAGCGCGCCCTGCGGGCCTATCCGGCTGCCATGGAGAGTGCCTACGGCGGCTACTACCGGCTCGGCGGGCTGTTCGTGAAGCTGATCGGCCATCCCGGCACGATGAAGGTGATCACCCGGCACGGCCTGCCCCATCCGCTGCTGATGAAGTTCGCGCTGAAGCTGATGGCCAACCTGACCGACCCCCACGCCGGCGACGCCATGGACCGGGTGATCAACGGTCTCACCAGACTGGCCCCCAGCGCATGAGCTGGCGCATGAGCCCGCGCATGAGCCCGCGCATGTCACGGCGGCTCACGCAGCACCTGATCAGGGCGCTGCAGCGGGGCGCCGCATCCCCCCGTAGGGTGGTCGCGTTCGGGCTAGCGCCGCGCGGTGAAGGGAGGAATACGTGCTGACTCCGTACCTCCCGATAGTGGCATTGTTCGTCCTCGCCACCTTTTTCGCGGTCTTCTCTGTCGGCATCGCCGGCTTCATCGGGCCGAAGCGTTACAACCGGGCCAAGCTCGATGCCTACGAGTGCGGCATCGAGCCGACACCTCAGCAGATCGGCGCGGGACGCTTTCCGGTCAAGTTCTATCTGACGGCGATGCTCTTCATCATCTTCGATATCGAGATCATCTTCCTGTACCCGTGGGCGGTGGCCAACCGTGCGCTAGGCGTCTTCGGGCTGGTCGAGATGGTGCTCTTCATCGGTGCGGTCTTCATCGCGTACGCCTATGTCTGGCGGCGCGGCGGGCTCGACTGGGACTGATATGGGACTAGAAGAGAAGGTGCCCAGCGGCGTCCTGCTCACCAGCGTCGAGAAGCTGGTGAACTGGAGCCGCAAGTCTTCGCTGTGGCCCGCGACCTTCGGGTTGGCCTGCTGCGCGATAGAGATGATGACGTCGGGCGCTCCGCGCTACGATCTGGCCCGCTTCGGCATGGAGGTCTTTCGCGCCTCGCCCCGCCAGGCCGATCTGATGATCGTGGCCGGCCGGGTCAGCCAGAAGATGGCTCCCGTGCTGCGGCAGATCTACGACCAGATGCCGGAGCCCAAGTGGGTTCTGTCGATGGGCGTGTGCGCGAGCAGCGGCGGCATGTTCAACAACTACGCGATCGTGCAGGGCGTCGACCACGTGGTGCCGGTCGACATGTACCTCCCCGGGTGCCCACCCCGGCCCGAGATGCTCATCGACGCGATCCTCCGGCTGCACGAGAAGATCCTGCACGAGCCGCTCGGCGAGCGGCGGCAGAAGCAGATCGAGGGCGGCCCGCGATACGGCGTCCAGCCGTCGTCCGAGAGGTTCGCGAAGAAGTGACCGGCACCGATCGCGGCATGTTCGGGGTCAGCGGCAGTGGTGACACCTCCGGCTACGGCGGGCTGGTGCGCAAACAGGTTGCCCCCGGCTCCACCGAGCGGCCCTACGGCGGCTACTTCGACGATGTGGCCGACGCGTTGGAAGCTGCGTACCCCCAGTTCAACGACGCGGTGCTGCGGGTCGTCGTCGACCGCGGCGAGCTGACGATCTCGGTACGCAAGGAGCACATCGCCGATGTGTGCCGCACGATGCGTGATGACCCGGCGCTGCGCTTCGAGTTGTGCTCGAGCGTCTCCGGAGTCGACTACGTCGACAACGTCGCTGGGGCCGACAAGGTCGGCGGAGCCGAGCGGTTGCACGTCGCCTACCACCTCACCTCGATGACCTACCGCCGGCGGATCCGGCTCGAGGTCTCGACCAGCGTCGAGGAGCCGCACGTCCCGAGCGTCACCGCCGTCTACCCGGGCGCCGACTGGCAGGAGCGGGAGACCTACGACATGTTCGGCGTGGTCTTCACCGGGCACCCGGCGCTCACCCGCATCCTCATGCCCGATGACTGGGACGGTTTCCCGCAGCGCAAGGACTACCCCCTCGGCGGCGTGCCGGTGGAGTACAAGGGCGCTGAAATCTTGCCGCCGGACGAGCGGAGGGCCTACCGGTGAGTACCACGTCCGATCCGCTGGCCGAGAAGATCGCCCCCGCGCGCGAGACCACCGAGGGCCGGGTCTACACGGTCACCGGCGGCGACTGGGGCGATGTCCTCGGCGACCGCGACCCGATCAGCTCCGAGCGGCTGGTCATCAACATGGGCCCGCAGCACCCGTCCACCCACGGCGTGCTGCGGCTCGTGCTCGAGTTGGAGGGTGAGACCGTCACCCAGGCCCGCACGGTGATCGGCTACCTGCACACCGGGATCGAGAAGAACACCGAATACCGCAACTGGACCCAGGGCGTCACCTTCGTCACCCGGGCCGACTACCTGGCCAACCTGCTGACCGAGACGGGCTACTGCCTGGCCGTGGAGAAGCTCCTCGGTATCGAGGTGCCGCAGCGGGCCACCACGATCCGCGTGCTGATGATGGAGCTCCAGCGGATCGCCTCGCACCTGGTCTGGCTGGCCACCGT
This sequence comes from Mycobacteriales bacterium, assembly GCA_038276285.1. Lineage (GTDB taxonomy): Bacteria > Actinomycetota > Actinomycetes > Mycobacteriales > QHCA01 > QHCA01. The sequence continues at coordinate 21,674 of JBBPZR010000030.1, forward strand.
TGGCCTGGAGATCGGCGCCCTCACCATGATGACGATGGGCTTCCGCGACCGGGAGCACATCCTCGACGTGTTCGAGATGATCACCGGGCTGCGGATGAACATGGCCTACGTCCGCCCGGGCGGCCTGTCACAGGATCTCCCTCCGGGTGCGGTCGAGAAGGTGCGCGAGCTGGTGCCCTACCTCCGTAGGCGGATCGACGAGTACGAGCAGTTGCTGACCGGCCAGCCGATCTGGCAGATGCGGCTGCAGAATGTCGCCTACCTCGACGTGACCGGCTGCATCGCGCTCGGCGTCACGGGGCCGGTGCTGCGCTCGGCCGGCCTGCCGTGGGACTTGCGCAAGGTGGAGCCCTACTGCGGCTACGAGACCTACGACTTCGATGTCGTTACGGCGCGGAGCGCTGATGCGTGGGGCCGCTACACCGTGCGCGTGCAGGAGATGCGCGAGTCGCTGCGGATCGTCGAGCAGGCCGTGGACCGGCTCACCCCCGGGCCGGTGATGGTCGAGGACAAGAAGATCGCCTGGCCGGCGCAGCTGGCCCTCGGCGCCGATGGCCTGGGCAACTCCCTCGACCACGTGAAGAACATCATGGGGCAGTCGATGGAGTCGCTGATCCACCACTTCAAGCTGGTCACCGAGGGCTTCCGGGTGCCGGTGGGCCAGGTCTATGTCCCCATCGAGTCCGCCCGCGGCGAGCTGGGCTTCCACGTGGTCAGCGACGGGGGCACCCGCCCCTACCGCGTGCATATGCGCGACCCGTCCTTCGTGAACCTGCAGGCGGTCGGTGCGCTGTGCGAGGGCGGCCTGATCGCCGATGCGATCGCGTCGGTGGCATCACTCGACCCGGTCATGGGCGGGGTGGACCGCTGACGCTCACCCACGAGACCCGACTGTTGGCGCGCGAGATCATCGCGCGCTATCCGCAACCGCGCTCGGCCCTCCTCCCGATGCTGCATCTGGTGCAGTCCGAGGAGGGCTATGTCACCCCAGCGGGCGTCGCCCTGTGCGCCGAAGAACTCGGCCTGACCAAGGCCGAGGTCGGCGCGGTCGTCACCTTCTATACGATGTACAAGCGGCGCCCGGCCGGCGATTGGCTGGTCAGCGTCTGCACCAACACGATGTGCGGCGTCCTGGGTGGCGAGGCGATCTTCGAGGCGCTGTCACAGCACCTGGGCGTTGGCCACGACGAGACGACGGCCGATGGCAGCATCACTCTCGAGCACGCCGAGTGCCTGGCCGCGTGCGACTACGCCCCGGTGGTGACGGTCAACTACGAGTTCTTCGACCAGCGGACCCCGACATCGGCACTGGCGCTGGTCGAGAGCCTGGCCGACGGCGACCGCCCGCGGCCGACGCGCGGCGCCCCGCTGTGCACCCTGCGTCAGATCAGCCGTCTGCTGGCCGGCTTCGGCGATCCCCGGCCGGACGCGGTCGCGCACGGGCCGAGCGGCGAGCCGACCTTGGTGGGTGTCCGCCTGGCCGCCGAGCGGGCCGAGTCCGCGCCGGCCTACCCGGGGGAGGGCGCCTGATGGCGAGGATGACGCCCGTACTCACCAAGCGGTGGGCCGAGCCGGACTCCTGGACCCTGGCCACCTACCGGCGCACCGAGGGCTACCAGGCGCTGCGCAAGGCGCTCCGGATGGAGCCCGACGCGCTGATTTCCCTGGTCAAGGACTCCGGCCTGCGCGGGCGGGGCGGCGCCGGCTTCCCCACCGGCATGAAGTGGGGCTTCATCCCGCAGGGCACCGAAGGGCAGGCCGCGAAGCCGCACTACCTCGTGGTCAACGCCGACGAGGCCGAGCCGGGCACCTGCAAGGACGCCCCGCTGATGATGGCCGACCCGCACTCGCTGCTCGAGGGCATCATCATCTCCTCCTACGCCGTGCGCTGCCATCACGCCTTCATCTACCTGCGTGGTGAGTTGGTGCATGCTCGCCGCCGGCTCGACGCGGCGGTCGCCGAGGCCTACGAAGCCGGCTACTTCGGCACCGACATCCTCGGCTCGGGCTTCGACCTCGAGGTGACTATCCACAGTGGAGCGGGCGCTTACATCTGCGGCGAGGAGACGGCCCTGCTGGATTCGCTCGAGGGATACCGCGGGCAGCCGCGACTGCGGCCACCGTTCCCCGCCACGCACGGGCTCTACGCCGCGCCGACCGTGGTCAACAACGTCGAGACGATCGCCTTGGTGCCCTTCATCGTGCTCGGCGGGGCCGAGTGGTTCCGGTCGATGGGCACCCCGAAGTCGCCCGGGCCCAAGATCTTCAGCCTGTCGGGGCACATCGTCAACCCAGGTCAGTACGAAGTGCCGCTCGGCACGACCCTGCGCGAGATGATCGACCTGGCCGGTGGCATGTGGGACGGCTCGGAGCTGAAGTTCTGGACCCCTGGTGGCTCGTCCACGCCGTTCCTCACCGCCGAGCATCTCGACGCCCTGATCGACTTCGAGGGCATGGTCGAGGCGGGTTCGCTGCTGGGCACGGCCGCCCTGATGATCTTCGACCAGAACACCTGCATCGTGCGGGCGGCGCTGCGGTTCACCGAGTTCTACGCCCACGAGTCCTGTGGCAAGTGCACACCGTGCCGCGAGGGGACCTACTGGATGGTGCAGATCCTGCAGCGTCTGGAGAACGGCACCGGCACCGCCGAGGACATCGAGACGCTGCTCGATACCTGCGACAACATCTTCGGGCGCGCCTTCTGTGCACTCGGCGACGGCGCCACCAGCCCGATCGTGTCCTCGATCCAGTACTTCCGCGAGGAGTACGTACAGCACTGGGAGGGCCGGGGCTGCCCGCTGAGCCATGGCCAGCGCCTGGTAGGGGTGCACTGAGTGCGATGACCGACACGACGACGAGTGCCGCCAAACCGGCCGAGACCCCCGACGCCGCTCCGCGTGGCTACGTGACCGTGACCATCGACGGCTTCGAATTGCAGGTACCCGCGGGCACCCTGATCATCCGGGCCGCCGAGCACCTGGGCATCCAGATCCCCCGCTTCTGCGACCACCCGCTGCTCGACCCCGTAGGCGCGTGCCGCCAGTGCCTCGTCGAGGTCGAGGGCCAGCACAAGCCGGTGGCCTCGTGCACGGTGACGGTCACCGACGGCATGGTGGTCAAGACCCAGCTCACCTCGCCCGTGGCCGACAAGGCCCAAAAGGGCAACATGGAGATGCTGCTCATCAACCACCCGCTGGACTGCCCGGTCTGTGACAAGGGTGGCGAGTGCCCACTGCAGAACCAAGCGATGTCGGGCGGCCGGGCGGTCAGCCGGTTCCACGACATCAAGCGCACCTTCCCCAAGCCGATCGCGATCTCCTCGCAGGTGTTGCTCGACCGCGAGCGTTGCGTGCTTTGCGCCCGGTGCACGCGCTTCTCGCAGCAGATCGCCGGCGACCCGTTCATCGAGTTGTTCGAACGGGGGGCGCTCGAGCAGGTGGCCGTTTATGAAGACGAGCCATTCGAGTCCTACTTCTCCGGCAACACCGTGCAGATCTGCCCCGTCGGCGCGCTTACCGGCGCCGCCTACCGGTTCCGGGCCCGGCCCTTCGACCTGCTGTCCACGCCATCGGCGTGCGAGCACTGCGCATCCGGCTGTGCCCAGCGCACCGACTGGCGGCGCGGCAAGGTGCTACGCCGGCTGGCCGGTGAGGATCCGGCGGTCAACGAGGAGTGGAACTGCGACAAGGGTCGGTGGGCGTTCACGTACGCAGCGGCGGCCGACCGGCTGGTGACGCCGATGGTTCGTGACGAAACCGGCGAGTTGGTGTCCACGTCGTGGCCCGAGGCGCTCGAGCGCGCCGCCGAAGGGCTTCGCGAGGCGCGCGACAACGGCGGTGGCGTCGGCGTGTTGCCCGGCGGGCGGCTCACGGTCGAGGACGCCTACGCGTACGCGAAGTTCGCCCGGGTCGCGCTCGGCACCAACGACATTGACATGCGCGCCCGGCCGCACTCCGACGAGGAGCTGGACTTCCTCGCCGCACGGGTGGTGCGGTCGGCTCCGAGCGCCGGTGGAGTGTCCTACGCCGAGCTCGAAACGGCACCGGTGGTCCTGCTGGTGGGCTTCGAGCCCGAGGAGGAGTCACCGATCGTCTTCCTGCGGTTGCGCAAGGCCTCCAGCGAGCACGCCACCAAGGTCTTCGCAATCGCACCGTTCACCAGCGACGGCCTGCGCAAGTGCGGCGGGACCCTGCTGCGCACCGGCCCTGGCGGCGAGCCGGCCATGCTCGACGCGCTGCTCTCCGAGGACGGCGAGCTGCTGGAGCCGGCCGGCGAACTGCGCACGACGGGCGCGGTGATCCTGGTCGGTGAGCGGCTGGCGACGGTGCCGGGTGGCCTGTCCGCGGCGGCCCGGCTGGCCGAGGCGACCGGCGCGAAGCTGGCCTGGGTGCCGCGACGGGCCGGGGAGCGAGGTGCCCTCGAGGCGGGTGCGCTGCCCAACATGCTGCCGGGTGGGCGGCGGGTGGCCGACCCGGTGGCCCGGGCCGACGTCGCCGGCCTGTGGGGCGTGGGTGACGTGCCGGCCGTTCCCGGTCGGGACACCACCGCCATCCTCATTGCCGCCCGTGACGGTCAGCTGGCCGGGTTGCTGGTCGGTGGCGTCGACCTGACCGACCTGCCGGATCCGGCCCTGGCGCTAGAGGCGGTGCGGGCGGCGGCCTTCGTGGTCAGTCTCGAGCTGCTGCCGTCGGCGGTCACCGCCGAAGCCGATGTGGTGCTGCCCATCGCGCCCGCGGTGGAGAAGGCCGGCACCTACGTCGACTGGGAGGGCCGCCCCCGGTCGTTCGAGGCCACCCTGCACGGCACCGGCGCGTTGACCGACGCGCGTGTTCTCGACGCCATTGCCGGCGAGCTCGGTGTCGAGTTGGGCACCGCCAGCGTCGAGGCCGCGCAGGCCGAGGCGCAGCGCTTCGGCGCGGCCCCTCCGGGCCGGCCGTCCGCGCCGGCCGTCGCCGCCGCCGAGCCGGCCACGCCTGGCTACGGCGAGGCCGTCCTGGCCACCTGGCACTGGCTGCTCGACGACGGCACCCTGCAGCAGGGCGAGCCACATCTCGCCGGCACGGCCAAGCGGCCGCGCGTGCATCTCAACGCGGCCACGGCGACCGAGATCGGGGTCACCGAGCGCGATCTGGTCAACGTTGGGACCGATCGTGGCAGCATCACCCTCCCGCTCGTGCTGGCCGACCTGCCCGACCGGGTCGTGTGGTTGCCTACGAAGTCCTCGCCGTCGACCGTGCGGGCCACGCTCGGTGCCGACGCGGGATCGCTGGTCCGGATCAGGGGAGGTGGCAAGCAGTGAGCTTGGCGGTTCCCGCGACAAAGCTCGAGGACTTCGGCAGCGAAGCGGTCTGGCTGGTGCTGGCCAAGGCCGTCATGATCTTCGGCTTCCTCGTCGTGATGACGTTGTTCACCATCTGGCTCGAGCGCCGGGTGGTCGCCCGCATGCAGAATCGGATCGGCCCCAACCGGGTCGGTCCACAGGGGTTGCTGCAGAGTCTGGCCGACGGCCTCAAGCTGGCCTTCAAAGAAGACATCGTGCCGGTGATGGTCGACAAGCCGGTCTACATCCTGGCTCCGATCCTCTCCACCATCCCGGCCTTCCTCGCGTTCAGCGTCGTCCCCTTCGGCCCGACGGTGAGCATCTTCGGCCACCACACGCCGTTGCAGCTCACCGATCTGCCGGTCGCCGTGCTGTTCATGCTCGCCTGCTCTTCGTCGGGGGTCTACGGCATCGTGCTGGCCGGCTGGTCGAGCGGCTCGTCGTACCCGCTGCTGGGTGCCCTGCGCAGTGCCGCGCAGATGATCTCCTACGAGGTCGCGATGGGCCTGTCGATGGTTGCCGTCTTCCTCACCGCGGGCTCGCTGTCGACGAGCGAGATCGTCGCGGCCCAGGCGCACGGCTCGACCCTGCATGTCTTGGGCGCCACGCTGTCGCTGCCGTCGTGGTACGCGATCATGCTCGCGCCGAGCTTCGTCATCTACTTCATCTCGGCGGTCGGCGAGACCAACCGGTCGCCCTTCGATCTGCCCGAGGCCGAGTCGGAGTTGGTCGGCGGCTTCCACACGGAATACTCCTCGTTGAAGTTCGCGCTGTTCTTCCTGGCCGAGTACATCAACATGGTCACGGTCTCAGCGCTGGCCACGACGCTGTTCCTCGGCGGCTGGCGGGCGCCGTGGCCGCTGTCGCTCGTCGGCCGGGACGCGGCGCACCCGGGCGGCCTGCTGAACACCGGATGGTGGCCGCTGCTGTGGTTCACCGGCAAGGTCTTCATCGCGTTGTTCGTCTTCATCTGGCTGCGCGGCACGCTGCCGCGGCTGCGCTACGACCAGTTCATGCGGCTGGGCTGGAAGGTTCTCGTGCCTCTCAGCCTGTTGTGGATCCTGCTCGTCGACGCGGTGCGGGTGCTCGGTACGCAGAACTACAGCCGCGGCCGGCTGATGGTGATCCTCGGTATCCCGCTCGCCATCCTGCTGCTCGTGGTGTTCTTCTGGCCGGAGCGCACGCCCACCGACGTCGACCCGGACACCGAGGTGGAGGAGCAGCCGTCGGACTACCCGATTCCGCCCATGGATCTCGTCGTACCTTCGCCGTCCCAACCGTCGTCACAACTGGTTGTCACGGGCGCGCGGACGCCGCCCACTGACGCCTTGAGCGGGGGCGAGCCCGATGCTTGATGCCGTCAAGGGCTTCGGCCTGACCTTCGCCACCATGTTCAAGAAGGTGGCCACCGAGCAGTATCCCTTCGAGGTGCGGCCGACCGCGCCGCGCTATCACGGCCGGCATGTGCTCAACCGGCATCCGGACGGCCTCGAGAAGTGCGTGGGCTGCGAGCTGTGTGCGTGGGCCTGTCCGGCCGACGCGATCTACGTCGAGGGCGCCGACAACAGCGAGGAGGAGCGCTACTCACCGGGGGAGCGCTACGGCGTGGTCTACCAGATCAACTACGCGCGGTGCATCTTCTGCGGGCTGTGCATCGAGGCCTGCCCGACCCGGGCGCTGACGATGTCCAACGAGTACGAAATGGCGTCGGACAGCCGGCAGGACCTCATCTACACCAAGGAGCAACTCCTGGCGCCGCTGCTGCCCGGCATGGAGCAGCCCCCGCATCCCATGCGGCTGGGTGAGACCGAACGCGAGTACTACGTCGGCGCCATGCGCAACCCCGGCGCGTCCGAGGGCGCGCAGACGACAGAGGCGGTGGCGGCGGCCGAAGGCGCCCTGCAGGCCGGACGACGCCCGCCGCGGCGGACCTTCGAGCCCGGCTCCCCGCGAGGTGATCAGTGAGCGGTGTCCTTGCCGCCGCCGGTTCTGTGAGTACCGGCGAGGCGGTGACCTTCTGGATCCTGGCACCGGTGGCCCTCGGTGGGGGCATCGGCATGGTGCTGGCCCGCAATGCCGTGCACTCCGCTCTCTTCCTGGTCATGACGATGTTCAGCCTCGGCGTTTTCTACGTCATCCAGCAGGGCCCGTTCATCGGCATGGTGCAGATCATCGTCTACACCGGCGCGATCATGATCTTGTTCCTGTTCGTCCTCATGCTGGTCGGCCGAGAATCCGCCGACTCGATCGTGGAGACGCTGCGCGGCCAGCGGGTGGCTGCCGCCGTGCTCGGGATCGGCTTCGCCGCGCTGGTGGTGGCCGCGCTCGCCCGTGCGCTGTCCTCCGTACACGCCAAGGGCCTCGGCCGTGCCAACGGGTACAAGACCAACGTCGAGGCGATCGCCAAGCTGCTGTTCTCCGACTACGTATTCGCCTTCGAGGTGACCAGCGCGCTGCTGATCACGGCCGCCGTCGGTGCCATGGTGCTGGCCCATGTCGAGCGGCCCAAAGAGGACCGGGTCAGCCAGCGCGAGATGTCGCGGCGGCGGTTCCGCGACGGGGGTTACCCCGGCCCGCTGCCCGGCCCGGGTGTCTTCGCCACCTCGAATTCCGTGGCCACGCCGGCCCTGCTGCCTGACGGCACGGCCGCCGACAGCAGCGTCGATCCTGCCGTCGAGGCGATGACAGTCCGCCAGATAGCCCGAAGGAGCGAGCGGTGACACCGACGTATTACCTGCTGCTCTCGGCCGCGCTGTTCACCATCGGCGCTGTCGGAGTGCTGGTCCGCCGCAACGCCATCGTGGTGTTCATGTGCATCGAGTTGATGCTGAACGCGGTGAACCTCACGCTGATCACGTTCTCGCGGATAAGCGGCACCCTCGATGGTCAGATCATGGCCTTCTTCGTCATGGTCGTTGCCGCCGCCGAGGTGGTCGTGGGCCTGGCCATCATCATGGCGATCTTCCGGCACCGGCGGTCCGCCTCGGTCGACGACGCCAACCTGCTCAAGTACTGACCGAGAGGATGGCCGTGTCCGACCTGCTCGCCGCCGCGCCCGCGCGGTACGCCGACGCCAGCGGGGCCCTCAGCAGTTCCTGGCTGCTGATCGCACTGCCGCTGGTGGGAGCGGCCGTGCTGCTGCTGGCCGGTCGCCGCGCCGACCGGTGGGCGCACCTGCTGGGCTGCCTGACCATTGCGGCGAGCTTCGCCCTCGGCCTGATCTACTTCTTCGCGCTGCGCGGCGAGACCAACCGCTCGGTCACCGTGCACCTCTACAACTGGATCCCGGTCAACGGGTTCAAGGTCGACCTCGGGCTGCTCTACGATCCCCTGGCGGCCGTGTTCGTGCTGCTCATCACCGGTGTCGGCCTGCTGATCCACATCTATTCGATCGGCTATATGGCGGGGGACCCGGGGCGCCGGCGGTTCTTCGGATACCTCAACTTCTTCGTCGCGGCGATGCTCCTGCTGGTTCTGGGCAACAACTACCTCTCCCTGTACGTGGGGTGGGAGGGCGTCGGCCTCGCGTCGTACCTGCTGATCGCCTACTACTACGACCGGCCCGCGGCGGCCACCGGGGCCAAGAAGGCCTTCATCGCCAACCGGGTCGGTGACGTCGGGCTGACCCTCGCGATCTTCCTGATGTTCGCCACGCTCGGCACCACGTCGTTCGCCGGTGTATTCGCCGGCGCCGGTCACCTCGGCGGCGGCACCCTGACCGCCCTCGCGTTGCTGCTGTTGCTCGGCGCGTGCGGCAAGTCCGGCCAGTTCCCGCTGCAGACCTGGCTGCCCGACGCGATGGAGGGCCCGACACCGGTGTCGGCGCTGATCCATGCGGCGACGATGGTCACGGCGGGCGTCTATCTGATCGCGCGCTCGGCACCCATCTACAACCTGACGCAGGACGGCCGCACGGTGGTCACCGTGATCGGCGCGGTCACGCTGCTGCTGGGCTGCATCATCGGCTGCGCCAAGGACGACATCAAGCGGGTGCTGGCCTACTCCACGGTCAGCCAGATCGGCTACATGTTCCTGGCCGCGGGCCTGGGCAAGGGCGTCTACGCCATCGCGATCCTGCACCTTCTCGTCCACGGCTTCTTCAAGGCCGGCCTGTTCCTCGGGGCCGGCTCGGTCATGCACGGGATGGGTGACCAGGTCGACATGCGGCGCTTCGGCGGCCTGCGCACGGTGATGCCGGTGACCTTCTGGACGATGATGGCCGGCTACCTCGCCATCATCGGCATGATCCCGTTCTCCGGGTTCTTCTCCAAGGACAAGATCATCGAGGCCGCCTTCGACAAGGGTGGTGTGTCGGGCTGGATTCTCGGCATCTGCGCGCTGGTCGGTGCCGGTATTACGGCGTTCTACATGACCCGGCTGATGGTGATGACGTTCTTCGGCAAGCGGCGCTGGACCGAGGAGGTCCATCCGCACGAGTCGCCGCCGGTGATGACGGTCCCGATGATGCTGCTCGCCGTCGGGTCGGTCGCGGGCGGCGGCCTCTTGGTCTTCGGCGGTGGCCTGCAGAACTGGCTCACGCCCTCGGTCGGCCCGTCCGTGGAGGTCGGCGCGCACACCATCTCCCCGGTCGTGCTCAGCGTCATCACCCTGCTGGTCGTCGCGGGTGGAGTTGCCGGAGCGTGGTACGCCTTCGGCCGGCGCGCCGTGCCGCGGACCGCGCCGACCACGGTCGCTCCGACGACCGTTGCCGCGCGCAACAACCTCTACGCCGATGCGTTCAACGAGGTCGTCCTGATGCGGCCCGGCCAGTGGCTCACCCGGCTCTCGGTGTGGTTCGACGGGCGCGGCATCGACGGGCTGGTCAACGGTCTCGCCGCCCTTGTCGGGGGTAGCTCGGGCCGCCTGCGCCGGGTGCAGACCGGATTTGTGCGGTCGTACGCCCTGACGATGCTCGGCGGCTCGGTAGCCGTGATCGCGGCTCTGCTGGCGGTGAAGCTGCGATGATCCCCTACCTCCCGGTCCTCACGATCCTGCCGCTGGTCGGCGCGGGCGTCGTGCTCGCGCTGCCCTCGTCACGCCGGCAGCTCGCCAAGGTCGTGGCGCTGGGATTCTCGCTGATCGAGCTGGTGCTGGCGATCGTCATGTGCGCGAAGTTCGCCGCCGGGGGAGCCCGCTTCCAGTTCCTCGAGAGCTATTCCTGGATACCGCAGTTCGGGGTCCGCTTCGGCTTCGGGACCGACGGCATCGCCCTGGTGCTCATCGCGATGGTTGCTGTGCTCACCCCCGTCGTCGTGCTCGCCTCGTGGTACGACGCCGAGCCGGTCAAGCGGCCCGTCAAGACCTTCTTCGCCCTCCTGCTGTCACTCGAGACGTGCACCATGGGGGTCTTCTCGGCGACCGACCTCTTCCTGTTCTACGTCTTCTTCGAGGCGATGCTGGTCCCGATGTACTTCCTGATCGGGTCCTACGGCGGCCCGCGCCGGCAGTACGCCGCCGTGAAGTTCTTCCTGTACTCCCTCGCCGGCGGCCTGCTCATGCTGGCCGCGGTGATCGCGCTGTACGTCATCGCCAAGAACCAGGGCGTCAACAGTTTCGCGTTCGGCGACCTCGTGGGGCTCAAGATCTCCGCCGGCACCGAGAAGTGGCTGTTCCTCGGCTTCTTCGTCGCCTTCGCCATCAAGGCGCCCCTGGTGCCTTTTCACACCTGGCTGCCCGACGCGGGCGCCGAAGCACCGATAGGCACGGCGGTGCTCCTCGTGGGCGTGCTCGACAAGGTGGGCACCTTCGGGTTTCTCCGGTGGTGCCTGCCGCTGTTCCCGCACGCCTCGACGTACTTCGCGCCGCTGGTGCTGGTCCTGGCCGTCGTCGGCGTGCTCTACGGCGCGCTGCTGGCGATGGGGCAGCACGATCTCAAGCGCTTCGTGGCCTACACCTCGGTCGCGCACTTCGGTTTCATCGCCCTTGGCATCTTCGCGTTCACCTCGCAGGGCGGATCGGGCGCCGTGCTCTACATGTTCAATCACGGCCTGTCCACCGGCGCGCTGTTCCTCATCGTCGGCTTCCTGATCAGCCGCCGCGGCAGCCGGCTCACCACCGACTTCGGGGGCATGGCCCGAGCCACGCCCCTGCTCTCCGGTGCTTTTCTGATCGCCGGCCTCTCGGCGCTGGCGCTGCCGGGCACCAACAGCTTCGTCAGCGAGTTCCTGGTGCTGGTGGGCACCTTCTCCGTCAACAAGCCGATCGCGATCATCGCGACGACGGGAATGATCCTGGCGGCGCTCTACGTATTGATCATTTACCAGCGCACGATGCACGGGCCGACCAACCCCACGCTGCCCCCGATGAAGGACATGAGCGCGCGCGAGGCGTGGGTGATCGCACCGGTGCTGGCGCTGGTCGTCGCCCTGGGCGTCTACCCCAAGCCACTACTCGACGTGATCACGCCCGCCGTCAACGCCACCATGCACGATGTGGGCAAGACCGATCCAATGCCGAGCGTCCCAGCGGCCGGCTCGAGGACTCAAGGAGGCAACAAGTGAGCCCGGTGCCCGCGCTCGCCCTGTCGTCCTTGGGAGCCGGCGACTTCCAGGCGCCGCATGTTGCCTACGTCAACCTCTCGCCGATCCTGATCCTCTTCGGGGCGGCCTGCGTCGGAGTGCTGGTCGAGGCCTTCGTGCCGCGGGCCCACCGGCACCTGGTGCAGACCGCGGTCGCGCTGGCCGGGCTGCTGGCATCCCTCGTGGCGGTCATCATGGTGGCCGGTGCCGAGGAGACGACCGCGGCGGGCGCCGTGGCCATCGACGGGCCGGCGCTGTTCATCGAGGGCCTGCTGTCCGTGCTCGGCATCGTCAGCGTGCTGATGCTGGCCGACCGGTCGGTCGACACCGGCGGGGGGTTCGTGGCCCAAGCCGCTGTCACGGCCGGCTCGCCCGCTGACCGGCGGCTGCGCACGGCGGCGTACTCCCAGACCGAGTCCTTCCCGCTGACCACCTTCGCGCTCTCCGGGATGATGCTGTTCTCGGCCGCTAACAACCTGCTGTTGATGTTCGTCGCGCTCGAGGTGCTCTCCCTCCCGCTGTATCTGCTCTGCGGCCTGGCCCGCCGCCGCCGGCTGCTCTCGCAGGAGGCGGCGGTGAAGTACTTCCTGCTCGGCGCCTTCGCGTCGGCGTTCTTCCTCTACGGCGTCGCCCTGCTGTACGGGTACGCCGGCAAGGTGCAGCTCCGGGAGATCTTCCGGGCCGCTCAGACGTCATCCCACGACGACCTGCTGCTCTTCCTCGGCCTCGCTCTGCTGATCATCGGGCTGCTGTTCAAGGCCGGTATCGCGCCCTTCCACTCCTGGACGCCCGACGTCTACCAGGGCGCCCCGACACCGGTGAGCGCGCTGATGGCCGGCTGCACCAAGGTCGCGGCCTTTGGTGCGATCCTGCGGGTGCTGTACGTCGCCTTCGCCAACACCCGGTGGGACTGGCGGCCACTGGTGTGGGGCGTGGCCATCGTGTCTATGATCGTGGGCGCGATCCTCGCGGTGACCCAGACCGACGTGAAGCGACTGCTGGCCTATTCATCCATCGCCAACGCCGGCTTCATCATGGTCGGCGTCGTGGCGCTGACCAAGACCGGGATCTCGAGCACGCTGTTCTACCTCGTGGCGTACGGCTTCACGACCATCGGTGCGTTTGCGGTGGTCACGCTGGTGCGCGCTCCCGACGGCGAGGCGACCCATCTGTCGCAGTGGGCCGGCCTGGGCCAGCGCTCGCCAGTTGTGGCGGGGGTGTTCACCTTCTTCATGCTCGCCCTCGCCGGTATCCCGCTGACCAGCGGCTTCACCAGCAAGTTCGCGGTGTTCTCGGCCGCGGTCGACGGCGGAGCCACCCCGCTGGTGGTGATCGGCGTGATCGCGAGTGCCGTGCTGGCCTTCCCGTACCTTCGGGTCGTGGTGCTCATGTATCTGTCCGAACCGGCCGAGACCGGGCCGTCCGTGGTCCTCCCCGGTGGCTTCACCTCCGCTGCGGTGACCCTCGGCGTGCTGGCCACCCTGATCTTGGGCGTTGCGCCGCAGCCGATGCTCGACCTTGCGACGAACGCGGCCAGGTTCGTCGGATAGCCATGCCCGCTGGTGCGCACGGCCTCGCCGGGATCGCGTTCTCCGATCCCGAGCTCGAGGTCGCCGTCCGCACCGGGCTGGGCGCGGTGGAGGAGTTGCTGCTGGCCGCCGTGCACTCCGACGACTCGTTCGTCGCCGAGACCGCCCGTCACCTCGTCGAGGCCGGCGGCAAGCGATTCCGCCCGCTGGTGGTGTTGCTGGCGGCGGCGTTCGGCGACATTGCCGGTGCCGGGGTGACCTCGGCCGCGGTCGTCGTCGAACTCACCCACCTGGCCACGCTCTACCACGACGACGTGATGGACGAGGCCATCGTTCGCCGGGGCGCGGTGTCCGCCAACGCCCGATGGACGAACACCGTTGCGATCCTCACCGGCGACTTCCTCTTCGCCCGGGCGTCGGACCTGCTGGCCGACCTCGGCCCGGGTGCCGTGCGGATCCAGGCCCGCACCTTCGAGCGGCTGGTCCTCGGCCAGATCCACGAGACGGTCGGCGCGCCCGGCGGCGCCGATCAGGTGGCGCACTACCTCGGCGTGGTTGCGGAGAAGACCGGCTCCCTGATCGCGACGTCGGGCCGCTTCGGAGCGATGTTCGGCGGTGCCGACCCGGCTACGGTCGACGTGCTCTCTTCGTACGGTGAGGTCATCGGCGTCGCCTTCCAACTCTCCGACGACCTGCTCGACATCGCCTCCGAGGCCACCGAGTCGGGCAAGACACCGGGCACCGACCTGCGCGAGGGGGTGCCCACCCTGCCGGTGTTGTACGCGCTGGCGGCCGACGATCCCGCTGAGGCGCGGTTGCGCGAACTGATCGCGAAGCCGCTCGACGACGACACCCTGCACGCCGAGGCGCTCGCCCTGTTGCGGCGCTCGCCGGCGATGGACCGAGCGCGGGAGACGTTGGTGGCGTACGCGACGCAGGCCCGCGACCTGCTGCGACCGTTGCCGCAGGTGCCCGCGCGGTCGGCTCTTGAATCGCTGGCGGATTTTGTGGTGGCACGTACCGGCTGACGATCCACATCTCACGCTTTCCGGCGCCCTAAGCGGGCGTGCCAGGTCTGCTGCCGCGAATTGCCCGATACCCTCTCTCTGCGCGCTTCCCGGATGAAACCATCGCTATCGGGGTACGTACGACGCGGCGCCCAAATTGCGGCTGCCTCGCTACGTCGCTCGTGGAGGAGGGTCATGCATCGAAGGCACCGGTCGGTCAGGACGCGACTGTGCCTGCTCGTGCTCATTCCGGCGCTGGTGACCGCGCCATTTCTCGGGGTCGCGCGCGCCGTCGACGGCATCGGGCTGCGGGTCACCCTTGGTGTGCCGGCGGCGTTCACCCTCGGCCACGGCCAGGTGCCCGCCAGCCTGGCCTTGCTCAATCGGTCGATCCAGCTCGGCCCGCTCACCGTCACGCGGATCACCGTCAACCCTTCTTGCGGCGACGCCCTGTGCCAGCGCCCGGACCCCGGCGTGTTCCGGCTCTCGCGACATGCCACCGGCTCCGGCGGATGCGCCGGCCGGTCCTTCGACGTCGTGGGTCCGGACCGACGTGGCGCATACGCGTTCAAGCCCTCGGCACTGGTTGTTCTGCGCCCGCCGCCCGCCGCCGGTCGCCTCTGCCGGATCGCCTTCGGCCTCGACGCGCTGAAGCCGCCGTCGATCGACGCCGATCCGTCCACCAACGGACTGCAGACCGTCACCGTGGCCACGGCCGGAGCGTTCAGTGAGCTGACGGGTAGCGGGAGGCCGGCCGGGGTGGACCGGCAGGCCGTGGTGACCACTGTGGCCAAAGCCGCCAGCGTGGTCACGGCGCACGCGTCTCGCGCCACGGCCATCGGCGGAGCGATCTCGGACACTGCCGTGGTCGCCGGCGGCTATCGCCCCACGGGGACCATGACGTTCCGGCTGTACGGGCCAGGCGACTCCACTTGCCTGCGTCCCCTGTCCACCACCCCCACGCCGGTCGAGGGAATCGGCGTGTACCACTCCGGCCCGTTCGTCGCCACGACACCGGGCACCTATCGTTTCCTCGCGTCCTATTCCGGCGATGCCAACAACCTCGCCGCCGCCGACAGCTGTACCGGCTCGGCGCAAGAGGTCCCCGTCATGGGGATCGCGCCGGCGTTGGCCGTGCGTTCTATCGGCGGCTCCGTCGTGGGCCAAGCTCTGGCTCTGGTCGGTGAGATAGCGGGCGGATTCCGTCCCACCGGGCGGCTGACCTTCCGCGTGTTCGGTCCGGGCGACCCCGGCTGTGCCGCCAGGCCGCTGTTCACCTCGGTCAGCTCGGTCTCAGGCCCCGGGGCCTATCGTTCCAGCGGGTTCGTGCCGACCGTTCCCGGCACCTATCACTACACGGCGACCTATTCCGGCGACGCCAGCAACCCGGGTACAGCCGGCGACTGCACCACCGATGCCACGTTCACCAAGGCGGCGGTGAGCCTGCTGGGCCGGGTCACGGACACCGTCCCGGTCGGCGGCCCGGTCGCCTACCAGGCCATCCTGGCAAGGGGCCTCTCGCCGGGCGGTGCGCTGACCTTCACCTTCTACGGCCCCGGCGACTCCACCTGCGGCCAGCCGCCGGTGTTCCGGGTCACCCGGCCGGTCAGCGGCAACGGCGCCTACTCGGCGGCCTCGTTCAACCCGCTCATCGCCGGTGTCTACCGCTATGTCGTGTCCTTCTCCGGCGACCTCAGCAACGCGGCCGCGTCGGCCACTTGCCTGGGCGCGCGTCAGCTGATCGTGACCGCGGCCACCACCGTGCTGACCGAGCGAGCCGAGGGCGAGCCGGCCCTGGGCGGAGCGATCACCGACATGGCGACGCTGACGGGGTACGCGCCGACCGGCACGCTCACCTTCCGGTTGTACGGACCTGGTGACCCGATGTGCGCCACACAAGCACTGGCCACCTACACCAGCCCGGTCAAGGGAAACGGCAACTATGCCTCCGGTGCGTTCACGACCACAGCGGCGGGCAGTTACCGCTTCGTCGCCAGCTACTCCGGTGATCGCTCGAACCGGCCCGCTGCCGGCACCTGTGCCATCGGCGGTGGGCTCGTCGTCGGCGCGGCACGTGGGAATCACGCCGCCGGCGCCCCCCCGAAGCTGGCCAGGGCACTCCTGGGAAGCATCGCCGCCCTCCCGAAGACAGTGGTCGCTCTCGTCTCGCGTGCGCTCGATAACCCTGCCGCCGTCGGAGTGTGGAGCTTGGCGATTGTCATCGCCGCCCTACTGCTGGCATCGATCAGGCGGCAGCGCCGGGCACCGGTCGGCGGCCCGCGACACCGCAGGCCGGCGTCGCATGCTCGGCCGCCGATGTAGCGGCTAGCTGACTGCGGGCTCCATCTCCACAGGCACCCGCTCTTGACGCCGGCGGTTGTGAAGCGTCTCAGCCGTGAGAACGCACAATGCCATCCACACCAGGATGAAGCCCACCAGCCGCCCGGCCGGCATCGGTTCCCGGAGCACGAGCACGCCGATCAGGAATTGCAACACCGGCCCGAGGTACTGCAGCAGGCCGATCGTGGTCAGGGGCAGCCGCCGGGCGGCGGCTCCGAACAGCAGCAAGGGGATCGCGGTGACCAGCCCGGAGGAAATCAGCAGGGCGTCATGAGCCGGTGCGTCCATCCTGAACGTGCCACCGCCGATCAGCACCAGATAAAGGACGGCGGGGACGAACAGCGCCGCCGTCTCGACCGTGAGGCTCTGCACGGTGTCCATCGAGATGACCTTCTTGATCAGGCCGTACATCGCGAAGGTGCCGGCCAACACCAGAGCGATCCAGGGCACCCGGCCGTAGTCCAGAGTGAGGATCACTACGGCCACCGCGCCGATGCCCAGCGCCACCCACTGCACGGGTCGCAGCCGCTCGTGCAGCACGACCACGCCCAGGACGACCGTCACCAGGGGATTGATGAAATAGCCCAGCGACGTCTCGACGACCTGGTGGGAGTTCACGCCGTAGATGTAGGTGGCCCAGTTGCCCGCGATAATGACCGAGGCGGCGACCAGCAGGGCCAGTCGGCGCGGCTGGCGGAGCAGCACCGGCATCCACGCCCAGCGGCGCTGCACGGCGAGGATGACCAGCACGACCACGAGCGACCACGCGAAGCGGTGGGCGAGGATTTCCAGCGACCGGGCGGGCTTCAGCAACGGCCAGTAGAGCGGGAACAGCCCCCACAACAGGTAGGCGGCCGCGCCAAGTCCGAGCCCGCGGCGGGATCGCGTCACTTCAGCGGCAACCCCGGGCGGCGGCGCCATTGTTCCCCGGCGGCGAGTGGGTGCGGAGCGAGGCCCATAATCGCGCCGTACGGGTGGATGCAATGAGCCGCGGTGAACCGGCTGCCCACCGGCTACGTGGTAACAGGCAGGAGGTGCGCGTGTCGAGCACAGAGCCGGAGCTGATGCGCGCGCTGCATGACAAGCACGCCGCGGCGGTGTGGTCCTACGCGCTGCGCCTCACCGGGGGCGATAGGGGGCGAGCCCAGGACGTGGTGCAGGAGACGCTGCTGCGAGCGTGGCGCCATCCCGAGGTGCTCGAGCCCGCTCACGGGTCGCAGCGCGCGTGGCTGTTCACCACCGCACGGCACATCGTCATCGACGAATGGCGGGCCCGGTCGGTCCGGCCCGAGGTGGTCACCGACGAGTTGCCGGAATTGCCCGGTCCGGACGGTATCGACGAGGCCATGCAGTCGTGGCTGGTCGCTGAGGCCCTTCAGCGGCTGACGCCGAATCACCGGTCGGTCCTCGTGGAGTGCTTCTACCGCGGCCGGACTGTGGTCGAGGCCGCCACCCAGCTCGGCGTACCGCCCGGCACGGTGAAGTCGCGCACGCACTATGCGCTGCGGAGCCTGCGGCTGGTGTTGCAGGAGATGGGGGTGACGCCGTGACGTGCCCGTGGGTTCGCGAGGACGGCGCGTACCTCCTCGGTGCGCTGTCAGCCGACGAGCGGCATGCGTACGAAGAGCACATTGCCGGCTGCGCCTCCTGTGCGGCCGCACTGGCCGAGGTCGCGGGCCTGCCTGGCCTGCTGAGCCGGCTGCCGCCCGAGGCGGTAGAGGCGGTCAAGGCGGTCGGATCATCGACTCCGCCACTCCCGGCCGACCTGTTGCCGACCCTGCTCGTCGCGGTGCGGTCCGAACGCGGTCGATCGCGCCGCCGGCTTCGGGTGGCGTCGGCCCTGGCGACCGCGGCCGCCGCGGTCGCTGTCGTGCTGCTGGTGCCGGTGCTGACCCCTTCGTCACGCCAGCCGTCGCAGGTAGCGCTAGCCCGCGTGGGCCAGGTGCCCATCTCGGCAACCGCGGCGCTGGTCGACAAGACGTGGGGCACCCAGATCGAGCTGCGCTGCACCTACACCGGCTCCACGCAGTACTCCCCGGACAGTTACTTCCTGGTGGCCACCGACCGCACCGGCCACAGCGAGCAGGTCGCCACCTGGCGAGTGATATCCGGCAAGCAGATCAAGATCACGGCGGCCACCGCGCTGCACAAGTCCGACCTGGCCGAACTAGAGGTACGCACCCCGACCGGCGTACCAGTCCTGCGACTGCGCACCTGACCGCCGCGGCTCGCCGGCCCTGCCTTCGCGATTTCCGGGAAAACGCGGCTTCCGGCTGCCGGGAAGTGACGATTTCCCGGAAATTGCTGCGCAGCTGACCGCCGCGGCTCACCGGCCGCAGGCTCAGACGCCGACGGTCCAGGGGTCCTTGCCGCGCAACAGGTCCTGAAGGTCGGCCGCCGAGGCCGCCTGCGCCGTCTCGATCTGACCGGCCATCAGCTGGTCGTAGGTCGGCCGCTGGACCGCCCGGAATACCCCGATGGCCGTGCGCGCCAGCGACGTGTCGGCCAGCCGGGACAGCGCGAAGGCCAGGTCGGGATTCTCGGCGTGCGCGTCGTGCACCAGAATCGCGTCCTCGCCGACCGCGGCGACCTCGACCGGCTGGAGCGTGGCGTCGGGAGCCCGGAAGATGCCCTTCTCGAGATCCTTGCCGAAGCGGATCGGCTGGCCGTGCGCGAGCCGGATCGTGTAGTCGTCGCGGGTCGCCGGATCCTTCAGAGGCTCGAAGGCATCGTCGTTGAAGATGTTGCAGTTCTGGTAGATCTCCACCAGGGCGGTGCCGTTGTGCTCGGCGACCGCCCGCAGCACGGACGTCAGGTGCTTGCGGTCGGAGTCGATGGTCCGGGCCACGAAGGTCGCCTCGGCACCGAGCGCCAGTGACACCGGGTTGAAGGGGTAGTCCAGCGACCCCATGGGCGTCGACTTGGTGATCTTGCCGAGCTCCGAGGTGGGAGAGTACTGGCCCTTGGTCAGCCCGTAGATCCGGTTGTTGAAGAGCAGGATCTTGAGGTTCACATTGCGCCGCAGCGCGTGGATGAGGTGGTTGCCGCCGATCGAGAGCGCATCGCCGTCGCCGGTGACCACCCAAACCGACAGATCGGGTCGCGATACCGAGAGGCCGGTGGCGATCGCCGGCGCCCGGCCGTGGATCGAGTGCATGCCATAGGTGTTCATGTAGTACGGGAACCGCGACGAGCAGCCGATGCCCGAGACGAAGACGATGTTTTCCCGGCACAGGCCCAGCTCGGGCAGGAAGCCTTGCACGGCGGCCAGGATCGCGTAGTCGCCGCAGCCCGGGCACCAGCGGACCTCCTGGTCGGTCTTGAAGTCCTTGGCCTTCTGCGCGGCGTCGCTCTTGGGCACCAGGCGCAGGGACTCCGCGTCGATCAACTCAGACATGGGCGATCACCTCCTCGAGCACGCCGGCGATCTCCTCCGCGCGGAACGGCAGCCCGCGCACCTTGTTGTAGCCGATCGCGTCGACGAGGTAGCGACCGCGGATCAGCAGAGCCAACTGGCCGAGATTCATCTCCGGGATCACCACCCGGTCGTAGCGGCGGAGCACCTCGCCGGTGTTGGCGGGGAACGGGTTGAGATGGCGCAGGTGCGCTTGGGCGATCGGCCGGCCGCTCTGGCGGATCTGCCGGCAGGCGGCGCCGATCGGCCCGTAGGTCGACCCCCACCCCAGCACCAGCACCCGCGCGCGCCCGGACGGGTCGTCGACCGCCAGCGGCGGGATGTCGCGGCAGATGCCGTCGACCTTGGCCTGCCGGATTCGCACCATCAGGTCGTGGTTGGCCGGGTCGTAAGAGATGGTGCCCGAGCCGTCGGCCTTCTCCAGGCCGCCGATCCGGTGCTCCAGACCCGCGGTGCCGGGCACGGCCCACGGCCGGGCCAGCGTCTCGGGATCGCGAAGGTACGGCCAGAACTCGCCGTCGTGGTTGGTCTCCGTGGCGAACTCGACTGACAGGTCGGGCAGGTTGGCGGGGTCGGGGACCAGCCAGGGCTCCGAGCCGTTGGCGAGGTAGCCGTCGGAGAGCAGCATCACCGGCGTGCGGTACTTCATCGCGATCCGCACCGCCTCGATCGCGATGTCGAAGCAATCGGACGGCGACTGCGGCGCGACTATCGGCACCGGCGCCTCGCCATTGCGGCCGAACATCGCCTGCAGCAGGTCGGACTGCTCGGTCTTGGTGGGCAGCCCGGTCGACGGGCCGCCGCGCTGCACGTCGATGATCACCAGCGGCAGCTCCAAGGACACCGCCAGGCCGATGGTCTCGGACTTCAACGCGATGCCCGGGCCGGATGTCGTCGTGACGCCCAGTGCACCGCCGAAGGCGGCCCCCAGCGCCGCGCCGATACCAGCGATCTCGTCCTCTGCCTGGAAGGTCCGTAGGCCGAACCTCTTGTGCTTGGACAACTCGTGCAGGATGTCGCTCGCCGGCGTGATCGGGTAGGCGCCGAGGAAGAGCTGCAGCCCGGTGCGCACGGAGGCGGCGACCAGGCCGTAGGACAGAGCGACGTTGCCGGAGATGTTGCGGTAGGTGCCGGGGGGCATGACCGCGGGCTTCACCTCGTACTGGACCGCGAAGTCCTCGGTCGTCTCGCCGAATGCCCAACCAGCCTGGAATGCCGCGATGTTGGCCGCGGCGATCTCGGGCACCTTGGCGAACTTGCTCTGCAGGAACTTCAGCGTGCCCTCAACCGGCCGGTCGTACAGCCAGGTGAGCAGGCCGAGCGCGAACATGTTCTTTGCCCGCTCGGCGTCCTTCTTGGAGATGTCGAAGGCCTTGAGCGCCTCGACCGTCATCGAGGTGAGCGCGACCGGGTGCAGGGCATAGCCCTCGAGCGAGCCGTCCTCGAGCGGATTGGACTCGTAGCCGACCTTGGCCAGTGCGCGGGACCCGAACTCGTCGGTGTTGACGATGATGTCCGCGCCGCGGCGCAGGTCGCCGATGTTGGCCTTCAGCGCGGCGGCGTTCATGGCGACGAGGACGTTGGGCGCGTCACCCGGTGTCATGATGTCGTGGTCGGCGAATTGCACCTGGAAGCTCGACACCCCGGGCAGGGTGCCGGCCGGTGCGCGGATCTCGGCCGGGAAGTTGGGCAGCGTCGAGAGGTCGTTGCCGAAGACAGCGGTCTCGGAGGTGAAGCGATCCCCGGTGAGCTGCATGCCGTCGCCGGAATCACCGGCGAAGCGGATCACTACCCGATCAAGTTGTTGGACCTGCTTGGCCATTTGCGGGGCTGGGCCTCCGTAGGGTGCCTGGACGATATCCAGCGTACTCGCGCGGGGGCCGTACCGTGGGTCGCCTTGCGCTTTCGGGGGACAACGGGCACTAGTGTTTCCGGCGGGAGCGGGTGACCGGCGGCGACCGGAAGGCAGGTGCCATGACCAGCTACTTCGGTGGCTACGCGACGCTCGGCGTGCTGCTACTGCTCGGCGTCGGCTTCGTGGCGGTCGCCCTCGCCGCCAACTGGGTGCTGCGACCGCACCGGCCTACCCACGAGAAACTGCTCACCTACGAGTGCGGTGTCGATCCTGTCGGCGACGACTGGGCGCAGACTCAGGTCCGCTACTACGTCTTCGCCTTTCTCTACGTCGTCTTCGCCGTCGAATCGATCTTCCTGTTTCCCTGGGCGACGATCTTCGCGCTGCCCGGCTTCGGGGTGGGCGCACTGGTCGAAATGGGCGTCTTTGTGGGTTTCCTGGCGATCGGGCTGCTGTACGCCTGGCGCAAGCGGGTCCTCACGTGGATCTGACGGCCCGCACCAACCCGACGCTGCCCGACCCGGTCAAGTTCGTACTCAACTGGGGCCGGCGCTATTCGCTGTGGGTGTTCAACTTCGGGCTCGCCTGCTGTGCCATCGAGTTCATCGCCACCTCGATGGCCCGGCACGA
Source organism: Mycobacteriales bacterium (assembly GCA_038276285.1). Lineage (GTDB taxonomy): Bacteria > Actinomycetota > Actinomycetes > Mycobacteriales > QHCA01 > QHCA01. The sequence continues at coordinate 44,288 of JBBPZR010000030.1, forward strand.
CTTCATCCGGCTCGGCGTCATTCCCTTCGCACACGGCCCGCGCCAGGCCGACCTGATGGTGGTGTCGGGCACGGTCACCGACAAGATGGCGCCCGCGGTACTCCGCCTCTACGAGCAGATGCCGGAGCCGAAGTACGTGATCTCCTTCGGCGCCTGCTCGAACTGCGGCGGGCCTTACTGGGACTCCTACTGCGTCACCAAGGGCGTCGATCAGTTGATCCCCGTCGATGTGTACGTGCCTGGCTGCCCACCCCGGCCCGAGGCGCTGCTGCAGGGCATCCTGCGCCTGCAGGAGAAGATCGCCGGCGAGTCGATGTCGCTGGTCGGCGGCTCCCGACCCGGCCCCGCGCTGACCGCCGGACTGACCGCGCCGCCGGTCCGGCCGCCGATCGGCCGGCCCTGATGAGCATCGGCGACGTGCTGGCCGCGGCCGTCGGTGAGGACTGCACCGCGTCGGAGGCATTCGGCGAGATCACCGTCGACGTGCCCGCGTCCAGTTGGGTCACCGCGGTGACGACCGCCCGCGACCTGCTGCGCTGCCGGTACTTCGACTGGCTGACCGCCGTCGACGAGTTGGCCGAGGGCTACTCCGTGGTGTGCCACCTCTGGTCCATCGAGCAGCGACACGGGCTGCTGATCCGTACCCGCCTCCCGCTCGAGACGCCGCACCTGGCCACCCTCACCGGTGTCTTCGCCGGAGCCGCCTGGCACGAGCGGGAAACCTACGAGATGTTCGGCGTCGTCTTCGACGGCCACCCGCATCTGGTGCCGTTGCTGCTGCCGGACGGCTTCGAGGGCCATCCGCTGCGCAAGGAGTTCGTGCTCGCCTCGCGGGTGGCCAAGGACTGGCCCGGGGCCCGGGAGCCGGGGGAGGGCCACGGCGGCCCGGTCCGTCGCCGGATGCGCCCGCCGGGAGTGCCCGATCCCGCGGACTGGGGCCCTAGCGTCGCCCTCGACCCCTCGCCGCCCGGCCCCGCTCAAGATCCAGGGAAGGCTAGGCCGGTTGGAGCCGGACCAATCCTCCCTGGATCACCGGGCACGGCGGGTGAAGGGGTCGACCCAACCCATCCGCCTCAAGATCCAGGGAGGGCTAGGCCGGTTGGAGCCGGACCAATCCTCCCTGGATCACCGGGTGTGTTGGGTGGGGACGAGGCCGCCGGAGAGCCTCCGGAGAAGGCGCCCTGATGCCGGCGTGGATCGAGGTGGCGCTGCGGGTGCTCGCCGTACTCGTCGCGTTCCTCACGCTACCGCTGCTGGTCGGCCAGATGGAACACAAGGCGATGGCGCACATGCAGTCGCGGCTCGGGCCGATGTACGCCGGCGGCTTCCACGGCTGGGCCCAACTCGTCGCCGACGGCGTGAAGTTCGTACAGAAGGAGGACGTCACGCCGGCCGCCGCCGACCGGGCCGTCTTCAAGCTGGCGCCCGCGGTCGGGCTGTTGCCGTACCTCCTCGTTCTGGTCGCGATCCCGATCGGGCCGCATGGCCTGGTCGCCCAGCCATTCGACATCGGGCTGTTCTTCGCCCTTGCCATCGTCGGGCTCGGCGTGATCGGGATGCTGATGGCGGCGTGGGCCTCAGCCAACAAGTACTCGCTGCTCGGCGGCCTGCGCGGGGCGGCCCAACTGCTGGGCTACGAGCTGCCCTTCGTGCTGGCCGGCGCCTCGGTGGCAATGGCGGCCGGGACCCTGTCGCTGTCGGGCATCGTCGAGGCGTGGCGGCCCTGGTGGCTGCTATGGCAGGCACCGGCGATGGTCGTCTTCTTCGTCGCCGGTCTGGCCGAGATCCGGCGGCCGCCCTTCGACATGCCGACGGCCGAATCGGAGCTGGTGTTCGGTTATCTCACCGAGTACACCGGGCTGCGATTCGCGCTGTTCCTGCTCGCTGAGTACGCCGGCATCATCGTCGTGAGCGCGCTGACCACCGTGCTGTTCCTCGGCGGCTGGAAGGGGCCGTTCTTCGACGACCAGCTGGGCTGGCTCTGGACCCTGCTGAAGGTGTTCGCGCTGTCCTTCGTCGTCATCTGGGTGCGCGCGACCTACCCCCGGCTGCGCGAGGACCAGCTGCAGCGGCTCGCCTGGCTGGTCCTCGTACCGATCACCTTGGGGCAGTTGGTGCTCACCGGCGTCGTACGGGTGGCGATCGCATGACCTCCATGCCCGGCAGCGGGCTGGCGCGGGGGCTCGCGATCACGCTGCGCACGATGACCAGGCGTTCGCACACGCGGCAGTACCCCGAGGTGAAGCCCGACCTCCCGCCCCGCAGCCGTGGCGTCATCGCGCTGTTCGAGGAAAACTGCACCGTCTGCATGCTCTGCGCGCGCGAGTGCCCCGACTGGTGCATCTACATCGACTCGCACAAGGAGACGATCCAGGTCGCCGGTGCCGCCCGGCCGCGGCAGCGAAACGTGCTGGATCGCTTCGCCATCGACTTCGCGCTGTGCATGTACTGCGGGATCTGCATCGAGGTCTGCCCGTTCGACGCGCTGTTCTGGTCGCCGGAGTTCGAATATTCCGAGTACGACATCTCCGAGTTGACGCATGAGATGGATCGGCTCCGCGAGTGGATGTGGACGGTGCCGCCGCCGCCGGCGTACGACCCTGCTGGCGAGACGCCCAAGGAGGTGGCCGCCGCGCAAGCCGTTGAAGTGGCCGCGCAGGCCGCCGATGCCGCCGATGCCGCCGATGCCGCGGAGGACGCCGATACCGCGGAGGACGCCCAGTGACCGCGCAGGACGTCGTCTTCGCGCTGCTCGGGGTGATCGCCATCGGCAGCGCGCTCCTGGTCGTGACGACGCGCAACGTCGTCCGAGCGGCGCTCTGGCTGGTGGTCACGTTCGGCGCGGTGGCCGGCTGCTACCTCGTACTCACCGCCGAGCTGATCGCCTGGGTGCAGGTGCTCATCTATCTGGGCGCGATCGTCGTGCTGCTCCTGTTCGGTGTGATGCTCACCCGCGCGCCGATCGGACCGAGCGATCAGCTCGACTCCGGCAACCGGCCGCTGGCCCTCGTGGTGGCGTTGGCCACCGCGGCCACACTAGTCACCCTGCTGCTCCAGGCCTTCCACTCGTCGTTCGTCACCCTGGACCGGCCCGGCACCGCCAAGGTCCTTGGCGCGTCGATCTTCCGTACGTGGGTGCTGCCGTTCGAGATTCTCTCGGTCCTGCTGCTGGCCGCCCTGATCGGGGCGATCACGCTGGCCCGACCCAGCGTCGGCGCGGCCGGAAGTCGCTGACGTGCATCTCGTCCTCCCCGTCGTGCTGGCCGCGGTGCTATTCAGCATCGGCGTGTACGGCGTGCTGGCCCGGCGCAATGCCGTGCTGGTCCTCATGTCCGTCGAGTTGATGCTCAACGCGGTGAACATCAACCTGGTCGCCTTCGACGTGTGGCTGCGTGACTCCCTCCACAGTGGACAGACCTTCGCGTTGTTCGTCATAGCACTGGCAGCCGGCGAGGTCGGGGTTGGCCTTGCGATCGTGCTCCAGGCGTTCCGGCTCCGGGCGACGGTGGCGATCGATCAGCTCGACGACCTGACCGAGCCGCCGGCCGAGCCGTCGGCTGACCGGCCCGGTCACAGCGAGCCGGCCCGATGACCGGGTGGGCCTGGCTGGTGCCGACCCTGCCCTTCGTGGCGGCCGTCGTCGGCTTCCTGCTGCCCCAGCGGGCCCGCCGGGCGGCGGCCGTGCTCGCGGTGTCCGCGCTCGGCCTCGCCACGCTGCTCACCGTCGCCCTCGCGGTCGTGACGGTCCGGGAGCCGAGCGGGCGGCGCGTCGACACGGCGACCACGATCGCCCGATTCGGTGCGCTGCACGTGCAGGCCGGCATCCGGCTCGACGGCCTGGCCGCCGTTGTCGCGGTGGCAGTCTGCGTGGTCGCGCTGCTGGTGCAGATCTACTCCGTGCCCTATCTGCACGGTGACGACAGCTATCCGCGGTACGCGGCAGAGGTGTCGCTGTTCAGCGCCGCGATGCTCGACGTCGTATTCGCTTCCGATCTGATCATGCTCCTGGTCGGCTGGGAGGTCATGGGCATCTGCTCGTACCTGCTGATCGGGCATTACCGCGAACTGCCCGAGGCCGGGCCGGCGGCGGTGAAGGCGTTCCTGGTGACCCGGGTGGGCGACATCGGCTTCCTCCTCGGCGTGCTGGTCCTGGGTATCGGCGCCGGCAGCTTCCGGATCGGCGTGGTGCTCGACCGGGCCGCGAACCTCCCGGCGGGCACCCTTGTTGCCGCCGGGCTGCTGCTGCTCCTGGGCGTGGCCGGCAAGAGCGCGCAGTTCCCGCTGCACACCTGGTTGCCCGATGCGATGGTCGGCCCCACACCCATCAGCGCGCTGATCCACGCGGCCACGATGGTCGCGGCCGGGATCTATGTCATCGCGCGGCTCTATCCGGTCTTCGTGGTCAACGCCGTGCCACTGACGGTGCTCGGCGTGATCGCCGCGATCACCATGCTGCTCGGTGCCCTGGCGGCGCTCGGTCAGGACGACATCAAGCGGGTGCTGGCCTGGTCGACGGTGAGCCAGATCGCGTACATGACCGGTGGACTGGCCGTCGGCGCACCATCCGCCGCTGTGTTCCACCTGCTCACCCACGCCGCCTTCAAGGCGCTGCTCTTTCTCGCGGCGGGTTGCGTGCTGCACGCTACTGGCCGGGCGCTGATGTCGGAGTTGGGCGGTCTGCGGCTGTCGATGCCGGTGACTTTCGTGACCATGACGTGCGGGCTGGCCGCCCTCATCGGGCTGCCGCCATTCGCCGGCTTCTTCTCCAAGGAGGCCGTGCTCGGCGGCGCCTATGCCGCCGCTCGGGGCGAGACCCCGGTCCCCTCGTGGGTCGGCTGGCTCGTGCTGGTGACCGGTCTGCTCACGGTCGCGATCACCGCTGCGTACGCGACGCGCCTGTGGTTGCGTACCTTCTTCGGCGCACCGCGCGCGCCTACGACACCGACGCTGCTCTCCAGGGTCATGCTCGCGCCACTTGTCGTGCTGGCGGTGCCGACCGTGCTCCTCGGTCTCGCGACGCCGTGGCTGCCGCGCTGGCTCGGCGCACCCCACGTGACACTGCGCCCCGATGTCGTCACCGCCGTGCCGGCGTTCCTGCTCAGCGTCGCCGCGGTCGCCGCGGTGGTCACCGCCTGGCGCCGGGCGCCCGAGCGCGACCCGATCCCGCCCCGGCCGATCCTGTCGCGGGCCTTCTACCTCGATGAGCTTCAGGACGCGCTGGTCAGCCGCCCCTACCACCGGCTGTCCGGGGCGGTCCTCTCCCTCGACTCGCGGGTCGTCGATGGCGCCGTGGAGGGGTCGGGCAGCGGCGCCGGCTGGCTGTCCGGTCGGCTCAGCCGGCTACAGACGGGCAACGTGCAGACCTATGCCACCGGAGTACTCGCTACGGCCGCGCTGCTCGCCCTCGCGGCGGTGCTTCGGTGACACCACCCCCAGCCCCAGCCCCACCCCCAGCCCCACCATCCGCGGTGATCAAGGAGTTTACGTCGAAATCGCGCCCGATTTGCCCGGGTGCGATGACGTGAACTCCTTGATCACCGGGGTGGGGGGGTGGCGGTGCTGACGTGACGCTGCTTGCCGTCCTGCTGATCCCGGCGGTCGGGGCCCTCGTCCTCGCCCTGTTGCCGGTGCGTCTCGACCGCGTCGCGCGGCTGCTCGGCGTGGCGATCACCGGGGCGACCTTCGTCGTCAGCCTGGCGCTGATCGCCGGCCGCCACTCGGGCGCCGCGGGTGACTGGCAGAGCGTCAATGCGCGCTGGGTCCCGGCCATCGGCCTGCGCTTCCATCTCGGCGTTGACGGGATCAGCCTCCCGCTGGTGCTGCTGACCACCCTGTTGAGCCTGCTGTGCGCCGTCTACACACTGCAGAGCCTCCCGCCACCCGGGCGCGCCGGCACCATGCTCGCTCTCGTACTGCTGCTCGAGGTCGGCATGGTCGGCACTTTCCTGGCGCGTGACCTGTTGCTCTTTTTCCTGTTCTTCGAGGTCGTCCTGGCGCCGATGTACTTCTTGATCGCGGTCTGGGGTGGCGCCAACGCGCGGCACGCGGCCACGAAGTTCGTGCTCTACACGCTGCTCGGCTCGGTGCTGCTGCTGGTGGGACTGCTCACGGTGTACGCCAGCGCCGGCACCCTGGACATGGCCGCGCTGGCGCACAGGCGCGGCGCGGGCATCGCGCACTCCACCCAGGTGCTCGCCTTCCTGGCGCTGTTCCTCGGCCTGGCCGTCAAGAGCCCGCTGTGGCCGCTGCACAGTTGGCTGCCCGACGCGCACACCGAGGCGCCGACGGTCGGCTCGGTGCTGCTGGCCGGGGTGCTGCTGAAGATGGGCACGTACGGCCTCGTCCGCGTCGCGCTGCCGATCGTGCCGGCCGGCGCGAAGCAGTTGGCGCCGGCACTGGCCGTGCTCGCCGTCGCCGGGATCATCGTCGGCGCGCTGTGCTGCTTCGCGCAGACCGACCTCAAGCGGTTGATCGCCTACTCCAGCGTCGGGCACATGGGCTTCGTGCTGCTGGGCCTGTCGACCCTGACGGCCGTCGGCGTGCAGGCCGCCCTCATCGGCAACATCGCACACGGCGTCATCACCGGGCTGTTGTTCTTCCTCGTCGGCGGGCTCAAGGATCGCTTCCACACCGGGGTGATGGCCGACCTCGGTGCCGGCATCGGCGCTCGCCTTCCCGCCCTCGGCGGGCTGCTGACGCTCACCGCGATCGCCAGCCTCGGCCTGCCCGGGCTGGCCGGCTTCTGGGGTGAGGCCTTCGCCGTGGCCGGTGCTTACCGGCCGGCGGCCGGGCTGCCGCGTACGCCGTACCTCGTCCTCGCCGCGATCGCCGCGGTCGGCGCCGCCCTGGCCGCGGTGTACTTCCTGCGGGTGCTGCGCGTGGTCGTTGCCGGGCCGGCGCCGGACGGGCCGCTGCTCCCCGACGTCCGGCCGGCCGAGCGATTGGCCTGGGTGCCGCTGGCCGTGCTGGCCGTGGTTCTCGGGGTGTTCCCGGCGCTGGTCCTCGAGTGCACCCGGCCGGCCGTCGACCTCATCCTGCGGGCGTACTCATGAGTCAACTGCAACGGATCGACTACGCCGCGCTCTCACCGCTGCTGGTCGTGGCCGGCGCCGCCCTGACGGTGCTCGTCGCGGACCTCTTCCTTCCTCTCGCCCGGCGGCCCTTCGCGGTATGGCTGGCGCTGGCCGGCACCGTCACCGCGCTTGTCGTGGGGCTGTCCGTCGGCGGCACCCAGCGGCGCACCTTCTGCACGCCCGCCGCGACGCTGCCACACGGCGTACACGTCGGGGTCTCCTGCTCCTTCGTCTTCGATCACTTCACCTTGCTGCTTACCGTGATCTTCTGCTCTGCGGCCGCGGTCTGCCTGCTGCTCTCGGTGCTACCGGTCACGACCGATCGGCTGCCGGCGGGGGAGTACGCCTTCCTCGTGCTCTCCTCGCTCGTCGGCATGCTCGCCCTCGCCGGTGCCCGCGACCTGATCACTCTCGTCATCGCGCTCGAAGTGCTCACGCTGCCGATCTACGTGCTGGCCGGGCTGCGGCGGGCCGACCCGCGCTCGGCCGAGGCAGCGGTCAAGTTCTTCCTCATCTCGGTGCTCTCCGGTGCGGTAACGCTGTTCGGGGTGAGCCTGGTGTACGGGCTGACCGGTGCGGTGCATCTCGACCGGGTGGCCGCCGCCCTGGGCCAGCGCGACGACCTGCGGCACCTCCCGCTGACCGCCGCGGCCGTGCTCCTCGTACTCGTGGGCTTCGCGTTCAAGGTGTCGGCCGTGCCGTTCCACTGGTGGGCGCCGGACACCTACCAGGGCGCGCCGGTCCCGGTGGCGGCGTTCCTGTCCACGGCGTCGAAGGCGGCCGGCGTGGCCGGGATCCTGCTCGTGGTGCTCATCGGCTTCCGCCCGTACGCCGATGTGTGGGGGCCGGTGCTGGCCGTGCTGGCCGTGCTCTCCATGACGCTCGGCAACTTGGTGGCCCTGCGGCAGCGGCATCTCGTCCGCCTCTTGGCCTGGTCTTCGGTGGCCCAGGCCGGCTACATCCTGCTGCCGCTAGGAGTCGCCGCGACTGCTCACGGGCGGTCCGACCATGCCCTGCGCACCGCCGGTGCGGCGACACTGGCCTACCTCGCCTTGTACGTCGCGATGAACGTGGGTGCCTTCGCCTGCGTGGCCTGGGTAACCCGCCGCACGCCGCGCAACGCACTCGAGGACTATCGCGGGCTGGTCCGCCGCTCCCCGTTGGTGGCCGTCGCGCTGGCGTTCTTCCTCCTCTGCCTGGCCGGGCTGCCGCCAGGGCTGGCCGGGCTGTTCGCGAAGGTCGTGGTGTTCCGGGCCGCGCTCATCGGCGGCGCCGGGATGCTGGCGGTGATCATGGCCATCAACACCGTCATCGGGCTCTACTATTACCTGCGGGTGGCCGCGTCGCTGTTCGTCGCGCCCGCCGAGGACGCCGCTCCGCGGCCGAACCCGCCACGGTCGGTGGCCCTCACCGCGGCGATCACCGTCTCGTTCGCCGTCACGGTGCTGCTCGGCTTCGCGCCACAGGTGGTCTTGGGAATCGGGAACCTCGCCCGGCTGCCGTGACCCGGCTGCCGTGACCCGGCTGCCGTGACCCGGCTGCCCTGAGGCCCGGGAACGCCCCGGCTTCAGGTGGCGTTGCCTGTTAGGTAGGCACACCATGATGGTTCGGAGGACACGTGTTCGGGCATCACAACGGACTCAAGACCGCGGTTCTGCTCGGCCTGATGTCCGCGTTCATTGTCTTCGTCGGGTCGCTGTTTGGCCGGGGTGGGCTGATGATCGCGCTCGCGATCGCGATCGGGGTCAACGGCTTCAGCTACTTCTATTCAGACAAGCTCGCGCTCCGGTCGATGCACGCCTATCCCGTGACCGAGGTCGAGCAGCCGGTGATGTACTCCATCGTGCGCGAGCTGGCCACCGGCGCCGGCCAGCCGATGCCGAGGCTCTACATCAGCCCGACCGACCAGCCCAATGCCTTCGCCACGGGCCGCAGCCCCCGGCATGCCGCCGTCTGCTGCACCGAGGGCATCCTCACGCTGCTCGACCGCCGCGAATTGCGCGGCGTGCTCGGGCACGAGCTCTCTCATGTCTACAATCGCGACATCCTGATCTCCTCGGTGGCCGGCGCCCTGGCCAGCGTGATCACCTACCTCGCCTACATGGCGTACTTCCTGCCGATGGGCGGCTCCGACGACGACCAGGGCAGCAACCCCATCGCCGGCCTGCTGCTCCTCCTCCTCGGGCCGATGGCCGCAGGGCTGGTCCAGATGGCGGTGAGCCGGTCGAGGGAGTTCCAGGCCGACGAGTCCGGCGCTCGTAGCACCGGGGACCCCCTGGCGTTGGCCAGTGCCCTGCGCAAACTCGAACTCGGCACGCAGGCCCGGCCGCTGCCGCAGGACCCCAAGCTGGTCACGACGAGCCACCTGATGATCGCCAGCCCGTTCCGGCCGGGTGGGCTCGGGCAGCTGTTCTCCACGCACCCGCCGATGGACCAGCGCATCGCCCGCCTGGAGGAGATGGCCGGGCACGGCGTCTACGGCCACTAAACCCTCGTGTCCTGACCTCTGCCCTAGCCGTCAGCGGTAGCTGGTGTACGGGCCCGGTGCGGGTGCTGCTGGTTGGGGCGCGATTGAGCGTGTACACCAGTCTGCGCTGCACGGTCGGGGTGGGTCATCAGGGGGTGTTGGCTGCTGTCTGCGGACTGGCAGACCGGGGCTCTCAGGGGCCGGTGCTCCAGGTGTGGCCTGCGGGCCCGTGGACATCCCCGCAGTCGGCCGTACAGCAGACGCGAATGGTGATCCGGCTGCGCAGCACGACGTCGTCGTTCAGGCACCCGCAGTCTGGGCAAACGCATGGCAGCGTCTCGCTTGGGAAAGTCGCCCCTGCGTCACGGTAGGCCGTTGCTCCGGCTCGAAGCGCCGTCGGTGGCCGTCCCTACGATGCTCATGTGGACGTTCCCAGCAAGAGCCAGGTGAAGAAGGCTGGGAGCACCCTGCGCAAGTACCTGCGCGGCGAGCTGAACGACGAGGCGGCGGTCATGCACGCGCTGGAGGTCATGGAGGCGTGGCGCCGCGGGCACTACGTTCCGTTGGTGACCGCGAACAACGGGCTGCGGTCGCGGGCGCGGACAGCCGGCGTGGCCGCCGAGGTGACTCAAGGCTCAAGCGGCGGCAGACCATCCTGGAGAAGCTCCGGCGCGAGCCGACCCTCGACCTGTCGCGGATGCAGGACATCGGCGGCTGCCGCGCGGTGGTTGCGAACATGGACGACCTGCGACGGCTGGAGGCGCGGATCACCGATCGGCTGCCCGTGATCAGCTACGCCGACTACGCTCTGAATCCCCGGGTGTCGGGTTATCGGGCCGTCCACGTCGTCGTGCCGTATCGGGATCGGGCCATCGAGATCCAACTCCGGACTGAGTCTATGCACGCGTGGGCGCTGGCCGCGGAGCACTACTCGGCCGTCATGGGCGAGAACCTCAAGCAGGACGGAACGCACCCGATCCAGATTTTCCTCGCGGTCGCCGCAGACATGATCGCCCTCCAGGCCGAAGGGCACCCAGTCCCTAAGGAAATGGCTACACTGCACCACCAACGTAGACTCGATGCGTTGCCGTACTTGCAAGGAGGTGTCAATGAGTCTGTCCACTAGACCCGCGAAGATCCAGCACTTCATCTTGGTCTTCGACCGTCGTGCCGGACACCTGGTGGAGCAGTTGGACTTCGGCACCGAGGCCCAGGCCGCTGTCGGCAAGTACGAGGCGCTAGAGGAGCAGTACCGCGACAGTCCGCACATGGATATCGTGTTGGTCGGCTCGGACTCCATTGAGACCGTGCAGATCACCCACGCGAACTACTTCGATGGTTCGGCGAAGGACGTCTACGCTGACGTCTTCGGATCGCCAACTGACCCGCGGCAGGCTCAGCCTAGGTTCCAGCCTGTGCGCACGAGATCCCATAGGCTGATCAGTCCCTGTTCTGGCACGGCAAGCGCAACTTGCGCGCGCTCGCCCGAGGCGATCGAGCGACGACTCAGCCAATGTGTCACCTCGAATCCGGTGCGTCTGGCCTCGGCGACGAGACCGTTGACGCGCGCTCGGGTGGCGCCAGCGTACTTGTGCCGACCGTACTGCTGGGCAGGTCGTGAGCCGCCGTCGGGCAGGCGTCCCTTCGTCACCATCCACAGGTTGTCGGTGAGGCCGACATAGGTGACCCGGAGCTCGTCCGGGCGATCCTGCGGAGACAGGACGAAGGCGGAAAGGCCAGCGGTGTTGGGAATCGTGCCCATCGTGTCCCACTCGCAGAACGGCTCCCAGGAGTCGACGTTGCGGAACTGGAGTTGATGTGGTTCGAAGCCGAGGCTCGTCAACTCGTCACGGGAGGCGACGGTACCGGCGTTCATTTTTGGTGGCCCTTGCTGCTCGGTGGTTCCGACCTGATTGAGTATGAGTGAAAACCATGGGGGCTTGTCTAATGCAACTCCGCGATCGTCTCGCCGCCGGACGAGCCGTTTGGGCAGGTTGCGGCTCAGTGCGGACTGACGGCTGATCCAACTCGCCGACCTGTGCGAACGCGCTGGATCAGCGGTAGTTGGTGAACTGCAGCGGGATGTCGAAGTTGCTGTCCTTGAGCAGGGCAATGACCGCCTGCAGGGCGTCCTTCTTCTTGGCGGACACCCGTAGCTGATCGCCCTGGATCTGCGCCTGAACGCCTTTCGGGCCCTGGTCGCGGATCTTCTTCGCGATCGTCTTGGCCTTGTCGGCGGCGATGCCCTGGTTGATCTTGGCGCTGAGCTTGTAGACCTTGCCGGAGGGCTGTGGCTCGCCGGGGTCGAGCGCCTTGAGAGAGATGCCGCGCCTGATCAGCTTCTCCTTGAACACCTCGAGCGCGGCCTTGAGCCGCTCCTCTGTGTCGGCCTGTAGCGCGACAGCGTCATCGCCGGCCCAGCCGATCGAGGCGTTCACGCCGCGGAAGTCGAAGCGGGTCGACAACTCCTTGGTGGTCTGGTTGAGCGCGTTGTCGACCTCCTGCCGGTCGACCTTGCTGACGACGTCGAACGAGGGGTCCGCCACGTGGATGCTCCTTGGTGCAGATCGGCTTGGCGCCTGTTGCGGGTCACCGGCTATCCTGCCTCCTGCGGCCGCCTGAGAGGTACGGCGGCACCTTGGCAGGTTGCCCGAGTGGCCAAAGGGAGCGGTCTGTAAAACCGCCGGCTCAGCCTACGTTGGTTCGAACCCAACACCTGCCACAAGCATCAGTTCGGCCCTGGCCAAGCGAAAAGCGCTGGTCAGGGGCCGTTTGGGTCGATTGGCGACAGCGGGCTCGAGGCTTCGTAGCCCGTAACCGGGCATCGGTGCGCCTCGTTGTGGGTAGCAGACGCATGGGGGGTCGTCGTCTTTCTGCTTGCCATTCCTTGGAGGCCCGATGCTCACCGAGCATGTGTCCGCGCGCGTCCGACTCGCCGCCGCCGCGCTTCTTGTCGCCGGTCTTGCCGCCGTACCCCTCGCCGTCAACGTGGCCGCCGACGCAGCCACCAGCGGGCCGGCCTTCACGCCGCCGTTGATGCTCGCAGGTGGTGGAGCGGAGCCGAGCATCCGCAACGCACCCGCCGGCCAGAAGGATCCGGCCGCCGCCTACATCTCGGCACCGACCGGGCTGGGCAGCAACTTCTGGCGGGTCGACGAGATAACGAACCCCGACGGCACCCACTCGATGAGGGGCAGCCCGCCAATCCAGCCGGACCTCGGCACCGGCGGTGGTGACTCGGAGATCTCCGTCGGTCAGGTGAATCCCGCCACGGGATGCTCCACCATCGCTTACTCCGGTCTGCACAACATCGACCTGCTCGACAACTTCACCGTCGCCCGGTCGACCGACTGTGGCCGCAGCTTCGACCTGCTCAACCCCTACGCCACCCAGCACACGCTGACCGACCGGCAGTGGCAGACCTTCGACGGTGTGAAGACCAACCATCTCATCTACCACAAGGTCGACACCGGCCAGATCGTCGACAGCCTGTCCAGCGACGGTGGCCAGACGTACGTCAGCCTGTCGCCGGGCGGTGCGACGGGGATCATCGACCCCGCGCACTCGTACACGCTTCCGCAGAACCAGATCGGCAACATCGTCACCGACTACAGCCGCCCGGTCAGCGGCAAGACGTACCTCATCAGCGGCGAGCAGATCCACCCGCTCTACGCGATCTTCGCCGGTCCGCGGGACGCCGCCGACGCCGCGACGTCCCAGACCGACAGCGGCTACAACCACGTCGACACCGTCTACCTGGCGAAGTCCACCGACGGCGGCCTGACCTGGGCGGACACGCCGATCTTCAGTACGGCGCCGTCCGAGCGGCGGGAACTCAACATGCTCTTCCCGGTCATCGCCGTCGACAACGCGGGTGGCCTGTACGCGGCCTGGAGCGACACCTACCGCATCCAGTACGCCACCTCGAAGGACGGCGGCGCGACGTGGAGTAAGACCTACCAGATAAACACCGACAACCGGGGCGTGACACCGGATGCCGGTCGAGCGGACATCTTCCCGTGGATCGCGGGCGGCGGCACGGGGAAGCTCGACGTCGTCTGGTACCACGGTGAGGGCGGCAACACCAGTTTCTACCGCAACCCCGGCACCGACGACGCGACCAACGGCACCACGACATGGACTGTCGCCTTCGCGCAACTGTTCAACGCCACCAACGTCAACAGGGCCGGTGCGGCCGCTCCCACGGTCAAGGCGTACACCACCGCGGCAACCCCGCCGATCCACAAGGGCTCGATCTGCAACAACGGCACTCTATGTGACGTCCCCGGCTTCACGGGTGACCGGACGCTGCTCGACTTCTTCCAGGTCTCGGTCGACAGTGTTGGACGAGCCAACATCGCCTACGCCAACGACTACGCCACACCTGGCACGGCCTCAACCACCTACACCCGGCAGAACGGCGGGCTCAGCGCTCTCACCGGAGCCAGGCTGAGCACGACGAGCTTCGTCCCGCTGGCGATACCGCAGGGCACGAGTTGTCCGGGGCCACAGGTCGTGGACTTCTCCGGTGACGCGCACGGCAGTGCCCAGGTCGGCGCTGACGTGCAGAACGTTGAAACCTTCGACATCCTCAACATGGGCTTGGCGACGCCGGATCTCACGCACCTCGCAGTCACCATGACGCTGAAGAACCTGTCAGAGACGCCTGCCGCCGGCACGGTGTCCAGCCTGTGGTTCGGGTACTTTGCCATCGGCGCGACCACCTATTACGTGGAGGCGAGCACCAACGGGCCCGGGGCGCAGTCGTACTCGGTGGGCACGTTCAGTGGCGGGACGCTCACGGCCACCGGCACACCGGGCGGCACGTTCACGCCGGGGCCCAACGGCACCATCCGCTGGGTCATCGACCGCGTCAACATCGGCAACCCGGCCAACGGAACGGTGGCCGGCAACCCCTACGCCGACGACCACGGGGCCTTCACGGTGGACGGGACCGGCCTCCGCTACACCGCGCCGGTTGACAAGGCTCCCGATGTCGGCACCGGTGCGCCGTACACGATCGGCGGTGCCTGCTAGGCCGGCGAGATCACCAGGACACCCTCGACAGCGCATGGCCCGGTGGCGTGCAGTTTGAAGGTGCCGCGCCGTCCGTGTCCGCTGAACGGCTGGTCGACCTCGGTTGCCTCGGAATCGCCGCCGTGCAGGGTGAAGCCGGTCGACGGTAGCCCTTGCGCCAGGAAAGCCGACGCCTCCTTGATCGACTGACCAGTCCTGAACCGGATCACATCCGATATCCCGGCCCGCCTCGTCTCGATCACGTGCAGCCCCGGCGGCAGTGGCAGCTCCGGTGGCACGACCCCCGGCCACGCGCTGACCTTGGGACTAGACGGACAGGGCGACGCACTCGGGATGGCCGACGCAGGCGATGAGGTCGGCCGCACGACGTTCCCGGCCGGTTTGGCCGTGGTGCACAACAATGCCGTCAGCGCCAGAACGACGAGTAGGGCGCTTCGGTTGACTCCGAATCGTGACGTCACACAATCACTGTCGGCTCAGATCAGCCGCTGGGCCAAGGTGGCGTGGGTCCGGCGGGCCATGGCGTGCTCGACCAGGTGAATGAGCATCGTCTTGGTCGAGGCGCGGTCGCGCGCGTCGCAGTCGAGGATCGGCACACCGCCCGACACGCCGAGCGCCTCGCGCACCTGCTCGGACGTATGCGCCTTGATGCCGTCAAAGCGATTGAGCCCGAC
>JBBPZR010000031.1:0-37651 GCA_038276285.1 Mycobacteriales bacterium
ACGGCCCACAGCACAACTCCCGGCGCCCGACTAACCCACGGCCTCAAACGGACCAAGGAAGCACGACGTCAACGGGCGACCGCACCACCATTTTCAGCCCAGAAGGGCGCTCCCCGACAGGGGAGACCGGTGACTAACCCGGCGCACCACGATGGCAGCGCCGGCCGCCGCTCACGTCGTCGGAATGTCAGAAGAGAGTGTGGCTACAGCAGGGCGGTGGACACCGTGTAGATGATCAGCCCGGCCAGCGCTCCCACGACGGTGCCGTTGATCCGGATGTACTGCAGGTCGCGGCCGACCTGGAGTTCGATCTTGCGCGAGGTGTCCTTGGCATCCCAGCGATCCACTGTGTCGCTGATGACGGCGGTGACGTCGTCGCGGTACGTGGTGATCACGTGGGTTGCGGCGTCCTCCACCCAGCGGTCGATCTTGCCTCGTAGCGCCTCATCCGTGCTCAGCCGCCTCCCCATCGAGGCAAGTCCCTCGGCGGCCTGCTTGCGTAGCTCGTTCGTTGGGTCCGCCGCGGCCTCGACGATGACCCCCTTGATGGCTCCCCACAGGGCGGCGACCCCGCGCCGCAGCTCCGGGTGGGCCAGCAGTCGGTTCTTGATCTCCTCGGCCCGCGCCATGGTTGCCGGGTCGTGTCGGAGCTTATCGGCGAGAGTGGCGAGGTAGGCGTCGAGGGCCAGCCGCAGTCTGTGGCTCGGGCCGGCGCGAAGCTCGGTGAGGAAGCGCATCAGTTCGTTGTAGACGCGGTTCGCGACCCGGACGTCGACAAATCGGGGCGTCCATCCAGGCGCCTGCTCGCTCACCACGCGCAACACGGCCTCCTTATTGTCGGTGAGCCATTCGATGCCCCGGTCGATCGCCAGATCGACGAGGCGGTGGTGTGAGCGCTGCTCCACGAGCGCCCCGAGCAACCGGCCGGCCGGCGGTCCCAGCGGCTCCGCGGCGACGCGGCGTACGACGACCTGCTCCAGCAGGTGCTGCACGTCCTCGTCGCGCAGCACCGACACCACGCCCCGCACCACGGTGGCCAACTCGTTGACGACCCTGGTCGCATGTGCCGGATCGGACAGCCACCCGGCCAGCCTGGCCGCGACGCCGAGGCGGGCGATCTTGTCGCGGATCACCGGCTCGGAGAGGAAGTTGCTGGCCACGAAGCTCTGCAGGCTGCGGCCGAGATCGGCCTTGCGGTTGGGCAGGATCGCCGTGTGCGGGATCGGCAGGCCCAGCGGATGCCGGAACAGCGCCGTGACGGCGAACCAATCGGCCAGGCCGCCGATCGTGCCGGCCTCGGCCGCCGCGGCGAGGTACCCGGCCCAGGCGGGCCCGCCGGCCGCTCGCCAGCGATGCGCGACCACATACACGACCACCGCGCCGAGCAGCAGCCCGGTGGAGCCGGCTTTCATCCGGCGCAGGCCACGTTGTTGCTGCACCTCGAGGGAAGAGAGAGACATGAGGCCATCCTGCCCGCCGTGCCAGGATGCTCGCGTGTCCATGGGGGTTGCCGTCGCCGCGAGTAACTCCATGGCGACCGACGCCGCCCTGCGTCTGGCCGAGTCCGGTGGGAACGCGGTCGACGCGGCACTCGCGGCCGTTCTCGTGGCGATGGTGTGCGAGCCGGGGGTCTGCTCGCCGGCGGGTGGCGCGTTCGTCACCGTCGCCCCATCCGACGGCACGCCACCGGTCACGGTGGACGGCAACGTCGAGATGCCCGGCCGCGGACTGCCGCGGGAGGCCTTCGGCCGCGGGTTGCGGGAGATCACCACCTCCTACGGCGGTGGCCTCACCATGACGATCGGGCACGGGTCGGTTGCCACGCCTGGTGCGCTGGCGGCGCTCGACCTGGCCCACCAGAGGTACGGCCGCGCCCCGTGGCGCGAGGTGGTCGCACCGTCTCTCGAGGTCGCGCGCAGGGGCTTCCCACTGGGCAGCGCATCTTCGTACTACCTGAGCTTCGTGCATGAGCAGGTGTACGGCTGGCATCCCGACAGCCACGCCGCTTTGCACGACGCCGACGGACTGCTCGAGGCCGGCGCCCCGGTGACCGTGGCCCATCTCGCCGATTCGATGCAACTGATCGCCGACGAGAGGTCCAGCGCGTTCTACTCCGGCGGCCTGGCCGCTGCCATCGCCGCCGACATGGCCGCCAACGACGGTCTGGTCACGGCCGAGGACCTCGCGGCGTACCGCCCGATCGAGCGCCCCGCGCTGAGCGTCCGGCACGGCGAATGGCAGCTCGCGACAAACCCGCCGCCCGCGATCGGCGGCGCCGTGCTCGCGGCGATGCTCATCCTGCTCGCCGGCCGGCCACGTGGCGCCTGGCGTCCCGATGACGTCGCTGTGCTGGCTCGCGTGCAGGAGGCCGTGCTGCGCTACCGGCTCGATCACCTCGACCTCGCCGAGGATCGGCTGGCCGGGGGCCAGCGACTCCTCGACCTCGTCGGTGCCCAGGGCATAGCGGCGCTGACCGGCCCGGCGTCCACGGTGCACGTCTCCGCCGTCGACTCCGAGGGCGGTGCCTGCGCCGTGACGTCATCGGCCGGCTACGGCTCTGGGGTGATGACGCCGGGCACCGGGCTGTGGCTCAACAACTGCCTCGGCGAGCCCGAGCTCAACGCCGGCGGCCCGCACGCGCGATCACCCGGCGACCGCCTGCCCTCGAACATGGCGCCGACGGTCGGGCGGGCCGACGACGGCGCCGTGCTCGCGATCGGCTCACCCGGCGCGGACCGGATCACGACGGCGCTGGTGCAGGTGCTGGCGGGCTTCACCAGTGGTGGCCTGGATCTGGCGACGGCTATCACGCATCCCCGGCTGCACGTCCGGTTGCACGGCGGCCCGACCGTCGAGTACGAAGACGGCCTCGACTTGCCGCCATTGCCGTGGCCGACCCGCTTGCACGGTGCGGCATCAATGTACTTCGGAGGTGTCGGAGCGGCGCTGCGCAGATCCGACGGCAGCCTGCACGCCGCCGCCGACCCCAGGCGCGACGGCTGCGCGGAGGTGAGTGCCAGCCGTCAGGGCTAAAGGGACCTTCCGGTTTACCCGGACTTGTTGCTGCTTCCGGCGCCAGGATGGAGACGTGTTCCCCGGGGAAACCGTGGCGGTTCCAGGAATGCCGACAAAGCGCCCTACGTCTGCGGATACAGCGAGTACGTGGGGAAGTTGCCGTACAGCTGGCCCTCCCCTTCGGTGATGGCCCGCACGAGCAGGTCGCCGCCAACGAAGGCGCCCTTCCAGGAGGCGCCACGGCCGCCGAAGGCCTCCTCGCGATCACCGCGTGAGCGCGGCTTGTTGATCCCGACCTTGAAGGCCTGCAACTCCTCGGCCACCTGCGCGCCGAAGTCGGCGTCGTCGGTGGCCACCGAGGCGACCAGCGAACCGTTGGAGGCGTTCATCGCCGCAATCAGCTCTGAGCGGGTGTCGACGAGCACGATGGAGTCGAGCGGCCCGAAAGGCTCTGCGTGTGCCAGCGACCACGATGATGGCGGATCAAGCAGGCAGGCGGGTGCCAGGTAGGCGCCGGTGTCCTGCCCGTCGAGGTAGCGACCGGCCGTGTCGTCGCCGTGATAGAGCGGTATCCCGCCGCCTGCGACGGCCTCGTCGTAGGCGTTGCGGACTTCCTCCGCCTTGGTGGAGTGGATCAGCGGCCCGTAGTCCAGCTCCGGCAACGCGTCGCCGGGGTGCTCGACGGCCAGCGGGTGGCCAAAGGTCACGCTCTTGACGACCGGCAGGTAGGCGTCAAGGAAGGCGGGGAAAAGCTCCCTTTGCACGACGTAGCGCGGGTAGGCGGTGCAGCGCTGTTTGGCGTACTCGAAGCCCTTCTTGAGGTGACCCGCCAGCAGCTCCCACTGGGAGAAGTCCCAGACGCCCCACGCGTTGAGCCCCTCCTGCTCCAGGAGATGGCGCTTGCCGGTGTCGACGAGCCGGGTGGCGGCCTTGCGCCCGTTGGCCCGGCCACCGACGAAGGCCAGCGCCCCCGTCTCGGGAGCGGTGATCAGCGCGTCGGAAAGCTCCGCGCCCCGGCCTGAGACCAGCGTGACCGGCAGCCCCGCCCTGCGCATGAACGCGTGAGCCAGCGTCAGGGTGTGAAACCCACCCTGAGATGGCGTCTTGGCCACGACGGCGTTGCCGGCCAGCAGCTGGACCAACTCTCCATGCACCTGGACCGACATCGGGTAGTTCCACGAGGCGACGTTGCTCACCGGCCCGTGCAGCGGTGAGCGGCCCTGGAGCTGCCGCTGGATCTCGCCGAGATACCAGTCGACGCCGTCAAGCGCCCGGTCCACATCGGCGCAGGCCAGCCGCCACGGCTTGCCGATCTCCCACACCAGCAGGAGGGCGAGCGTGTCGCGCTGCTCCCGCATGGCGGCCACGGCCTCGGCCACCCGCCTCTTGCGTTCGTCGAGATCGGTGGCCGCCCACTTCTTGTGCTCGTCGGCGGCCTGCGCCACGGCAACCACCGCGTCGTCATGGCCAATCCGGGGCGGCCCAGGGATGGGGCTGCCATCGACCGGGGTGGTGTGCCGGCCCGGTTTCCCGATGCTCTTCCACTCGCCGCCGACGAGGTTGCGGATGCGATCCACCTCGAAGGCCTCAGGTGCCGCCGAGCGTGCCCGGGCGTAGACGTCGTTCCAGGAGGTGCCGGGTTTGAGCGAGAACGTCAACAGATCCTCCACGGGGGAGCTTGTGCCACCCACTGTAAGGACCCGAGTGGTGCCGAGCCATCAGGGCCGCGTCGCGGCTCAAGGCCCGCCCCCACCGGGTCGAGGGCAAAGGGATAGAGTCCCGTAGGCCCTCCAGGAGGATCTTGACAGTGAGCCGAAATCCGCCCGACCCCCCCTCCCGGCGGCGGGCCGTGGGCGTCGGCACCCTGGTCGCGGCCTGCATCGCGCTGGGCACCGCCACCGCTGGACCGGCTCAAGCCGGCCCCCACGGTGCGCCTTCCGCGCCGGTGGCACCTTCGGCGTCAGCGGGGGTTTCCGCACCATTGGCACCCTCCGCACTGAATGGGCTGTCCGGACCGGAGGGGTTCGCGACCACCTCGATTGCGGCGGCGTCGGCCGCTGCGCCGATTGGCCGGAGCACGGTGGTCAGCCGGGCCCAGGCCTGGGTGTCCGCCCGGCCAAACGTCCCCTACAACCAGGACCGCTACTTCGCGTCGCCGACCAACTACTACGGCGACGCGGCCGGCGACAATCCATCCGGGTGGCGCGAGGATTGCTCGGGCTTCGTCTCCCAGGCCTGGGGGATCGCCGCTCCCGGCGTTGTCACCGCCACGATGCCCTCGGTCACAACGCCGATCAGCTGGGCGGCACTTCAACCGGGCGACGCCCTCCTGCGCTACGACTCAGTCGCGCACCACACGGCGCTGTTCGTGAAGTGGGACGACGCCGCACACACGACATTCACGCTGCAGGAAGAGGCGGGCACGGCCACGGGAACGCGGGTCGACACCGGTGTGTCGCTCACCAACTCCTGGTGGAGAACCTTCACGCCGATCCGCTACGACAACATCACGAACTCCGGTGGGGGCACGACGCCGCGCCGGCACGACTACACCCGGGACGCCAATGCGGACGTCCTCGCCAAGGACGCCTACGGCAACCTGCGGCAGTACGCGGGTAACGGGACCGGCGGGTTCATGGCCGGCTATTCCACGATCGGCACCGGCCTCGCCACCCGCACTCTGTTCAGCGGTGGCGACTTCACCGCCGACGGCAACAACGACGTGATGGCGCGGGACAGCTCCGGCAACCTGCTGCTCTACCCCGGCGGCGGCACCACCCTGACGACGACACCGAGCACCATCGGCGTCGGTTGGCAAGGGATGACGGCGCTCGTGAGCGACGGGGACTTCACCGGCGACGGCCATCCTGACGTACTCGCCAGAGAATCGGACGGCTCACTGCGGCTGTACCCCGGTAACGGGGCGGGCCGGCTCACCGGGTCGTTCACCGTCATCGGCAGTGGCTGGAGCCAGATGACGGTGCTGCTCAGCGTCGGCGACTTCACCGGCGACGGCCGCGACGACGTCATCGCACGTGATGCGGCGGGCCGACTGCTGCTCTACCCCGGCACGGGTGCGGGTCTGTCGGCCGCCAGCGTGATCGGGATCGGCTGGGAGGGCATGACCGCCATCATCGGGGCTGGTGACTTCTCCGGTGACGGCAGACCGGACATCCTGGCGCGCGACAGCTCCGGCAACCTGCTGCTCTACCCCGGCGCCGGGGCCGGTCGCCTCACCGGCGGCCGCGGCATCGTCGGAGTGGGCTGGTCGGCGCTCTCGATCACCCCATAACCGCCCGCAGGGTAAGAAGGGCGCGATGACAACTCAGCGCCCGAAGCAGTCGGCCCATCCCGGGGAGCATCGGATCCCCGCGGCCGTCGCCGTGGTGATCGCGATCATTCTGTACACCGTCCTGCCGAGCCAGCTCATCATCGGTCCCCGCTACGCGGTGCCTGCCCTCGAGTTGCTCCTGTTCGTCCCTCTGCTGGCCGCCAACCCCCGCCGGATGACGAAGCAGACCCGGATGCTGCGACGGATCGCCATCGCCTTGGTCCTGCTGATCGCGGCCGCCAACGCGGTCGCGCTGGTGCTCGTCATCGGAGAACTGGTCGGCGGAAAGGCCGACCAGGGTCCAACGCTGCTCCTGACGGCGGGGCAGGTGTGGGCGACCAACATCATCGTGTTCGCGCTGGCCTTCTGGGAGTTCGACCGCGGCGGCCCGGTCAGGCGCACGCAGGCGGCGCGGACCCAACTCCCTCCCGCCGACTTCCGCTTTCCGCAGGATGAGGACCACGACGCGATCGCCGAGGTGGCCGCCGGTTCGTCGGCCAAGTCGGGCTGGACACCGAGTTTCATCGACTACCTGTACATATCGGTCACGAATTCATCGGCATTCAGCCCCACCGACACCATGCCGCTATCTCACCGGGCCAAGCTGCTGATGGCCGCCGAGTCGGTATCGGCCATCGTCCTTTCGGTCCTGGTCATCGCCAAGGGAGTGAGCCTGCTGAAGTGATGACCGACAAGATCGACTCTCCGTGACCGAAATGGGGTACGACACGTCGGTGTCAGCGACTTCCCCGCCCCCTCGCCCGCATCGCGCTGCTCGGGTCGAGGACGGCTTCTACCTACTCCTCGGCCGGGTCCTGCGCCGCCGAGGATGGCGCCCCCGGGTCATCGGCTACCCCGGCTACGGCACCGACGGCTGGGTACGGGTGCTCGCGCGGGTGCTGCTCACCCCGCCCGGCACCCGCCGGGGCGAGGTCGAATCGGGTCGCGGCTGGCGCCGCTTTTTCTCCGCCAAGGTGGGCGGGGTCCCGGTCACTGTCGACGTGGGCGGCCGGCGCCATGAGGTGATCAGCGGCCGAGGGGGTTACGTGGACGCGGTCGTGCCCGCCGACCTGGCGCCCGGTTGGGGCTATGTGCGGCTGTCCGTCGAGCAGGCCCCGCCGTCGACCGCGGCCCTGCGCGTCGTCGGTCCGCACGCGCGGCTAGGTCTCGTCAGCGACGTCGACGACACGGTGATGATCACGGCACTCCCCCGCCCGCTACTCGCATTCTGGAACACCTTCATCAGGACCGAGAGCTCACGCCGGCCGGTGCCCGGCATGGCCGATCTTCTCCATGAGCTGGCCGCGGAGGATCCGGAGGCGTTCGTGATCTACCTGTCGACGGGCCCATGGAACGTCGCACCCTCGCTGCAGCAGTTCCTGCAGCAGTACGGGTTCCCGCGCGGTCCGATGCTGCTCACCGACTGGGGGCCGACCTCGGAGGGGTGGTTCCGCTCCGGCCGAGAGCACAAGCGCGCCCAGCTGCGCCGGCTCCTCGCCCAGTTGCCGCAACTGACGTGGCTGCTCGTCGGTGACGACGGCCAGCACGATCCGGAGTTGTACCGCGAGGCCGCGGCGACAGGAAGCGATCGCGTGCGCGCCGTGATCATTCGTCAGCTGAGCCCGACCGAGCAGGTGCTCACGCACGGCACGCCTGAGCCGCTTTCCGAGCGACTCGGCCCGACGGCACAGCTGTCCGTACCGGAGATTCGGGCGCCAGACGGGCTGAGCCTGATGGCGGCCCTACGATCGCGCGGGCTGCTATCCCTTGGCTCGACGTCGCGCCAGCGAGGCCGGCGGTGAGTGCTGAGGCCGCCGGCAACCGCGATGTCGACGCGCGGTTCCTGCTGGCCAACGAGCGCACCCTGCTCGCGTGGCTGCGCACCGCCCTGAGCCTGCAAGCCGCGGGCTTCGTGCTCGTGCAGTTCAGCCACCAGGCAGTTGCCGCCGGCATCGGGCTCGCCCTGGTGGCCCTGGGCGCCGGTGGCGCCGCCAGCGGCTACATCCGGTACCGCGCGGCTGACCGCAGCATGCGAGCCGGGCAGTTGCCGGCGTCAGGTCGCGCGCCCGCTGTCATCACCGCCGGGGTGGTCGCGCTCGCCGTGGCGATGCTGGCCTGGCTCTTGCTGTCACACCGCTAGCTTGGCGCGCCCTCGCGCCCGGCCAGCCTCTCGCGGAGCCGAGCGCGCACCTCTTCGGGTGTGTACGCGCGGCGCTGCCGTTCCGCCCGAGCCACCACCACGCCGGTAGCGGCCACTCCGACGACACCGGCCAGACCGAGCACTTTCCACCATCGCATCTGCCTAGGCTACGACCGTGCCGGCGACGGGTCTGAATCTCGACGAAGCCCTCGAGATCACTCGCACGGGTGATCTGTGGCTGTTCCGTGGGCGTACGGCCGCCGACCGGGCCATCCAGCTGACGACGAACAGCCCGGTCAACCACGTCGGGATGTCGGTCGTGCTCGACGACCTGCCCCCTCTCATGTGGCACGCCGAGCTGGGCAGATCGCTGCCGGACGTATGGTCTGGATCCAGGCACCGCGGCGTGCAACTGCACGGCCTGCGTGAATCCGTGCTGGTCTGGGCCGCGAGATACGGCCAGCGGGCGTGGCTGCGCCAACTCGAGCATCCGATCACGCCGCAGGTCGAGGACGCGGTCTTGGCCATCATCGCCCGCCTCGACGGCACACCTTTCCCCTCGACCGCCCGGCTCGCGTCACGCTGGCTGCGGGGCCGGGTTCCGTCGCTGACCGGTGCGGCGCCACCGGCCGACCTGGAGACCGCCTACTGCGCCGAGGTCGTCGCCGTCACCTACGAGGCAATGGGTTTGCTGCCCCGAAGCCACCGGCCCAACTGGTACGACCCCGGCCGCTTCTGGAGCGGCGATGAGCTCCCACTCGCCGCCGGCGCGCGGCTCGGCGGAGAGATCGCCGTACGCATCCCATCGTCCGCGGACGCTGAGGAGCACCAGGCCGAGCTTTGAGCAAGCCCCGAAGCCGTCATTCCTCTGTGGACAGCAGATGGTGCAGGATGACCAGCTGAGTGACGGCCAGGGGCGCGCTGCGCTTGCCTGATCCGAGGTCGCCCAGGGTCGGCGGAAGTTGCTCGTCGAGCCCGGTGTGTTCCCAGATCCGCTGCTCAACCTTGTCGGTGTCGTCGGGACTCGCGTGGCCGTGAACGTGCAGCGCGTCGACCGGACGTTCGTCGTCATCGCGCACCATCTTCAGGTGCACCGCTGTGGTGTCTTCGACGATCCGGATCATCGGAGGATGCGGCACGGTGGGTCGCAGCAACAGCGTCGCCGACAAGGGCGTGCCTGGGGGATCGTTGCGACCGGGGATCGGCGCGAACTGTACGACGATGTCGGCGCTCGCCTTCTGCGAGCGGATGAACTGCTCGGCCTCGGGCTCGCGGCGCTGCAGCTCGGCGAGCACCTGCTCGCGCGTGTAGCCCCTCGCGCCGGTGTCCCGCTTGAGCTTCCACTCCGTGCGTACGTCCTCGGGTGGGTTGAGATAGACGGTGAGGTCGAAGCACGACCGCATGAGCTTCGTATGCAGGGGCAGCAACCCCTCGACAATGACGAACTCTTTGGGCTCGACCAGCTGCGGCCGGTCGAGCGTCCCGGTCTCGTGGTTGTAGACGGGCTTGAGGATCGGCTGGCCGGTGGCCATGAGCTGCAGGTGCTGCTCGATGATCGACACGTAGTTGCAGTCCGGATGCAGCGCGGTGAACGGCTTGTCCTTGCGCTCGGTGCGGTCGTAGCGGTGGTAGTCGTCGGTGCAGATGGAGGTGCTGCGCTCTGCTCCCAGTGCCTCGACGAGCCCGCGCGCCAAGGTGGTCTTGCCAGCGGCGCTGTCGCCAGCGATGCCGAGTACGAACGGTCGGACGGTCGTGATGTTGGGCCGGGCGCGTTCCATCGACATCAACTTGTGCGGCATGCGGTCCTCCTGGGGCCGGGCTGATGCTCACGCTACGGCTTGAGCGCTCGCCCGACTAACCCCCTGTGGGTGAGGGCGGCCCTAGCTCCCCTCGGGCCGCCGCCCGCCCCCTGGTGAGCAGCGGGCAGGTAGCGGCCGAGTGTCTCGACCGGTTCGGACCAACGGACGGAAAAGAGGTTGGCTTACGCCGGGGCTAGGGTGAACTCATGAGCGGGGACAAAGCCAAGAGTGATGAACGATGGGCCGCCGGTGTGCAGCCGTACGCCAGCATGGGCTACTGGAACGAGGACTACGACCCGAAGGACACCGACATCCTCGCGGCGTTCCGAATCACCCCTCAGGAAGGCGTGGATCCCAAGGAGGCGGCTGCCGCCGTGGCCGGGGAATCCTCGACCGCGACCTGGACCGTCGTCTGGACCGATCGGCTCACCGCACACGAGCAGTACATGGCCAAGGCCTACCAACTCGACAAGGTGCCCGGCACCGACCAATACATCGCGCGAATTGCCTACGACATCGACCTGTTCGAAGAGGGGTCGATCGCCAACCTCACGTCGTCGATCATCGGCAACGTATTCGGGTTCAAGCCGCTCAAGGCGCTGCGACTCGAGGACATGCGGATACCCACGCACTACGTGAAGACGTTTCCGGGTCCACCGCACGGCATCGTCGTGGAGCGCGAATACCTCAACAAATACGGTCGGCCGCTGCTCGGGGCCACCGTCAAGCCCAAGCTCGGCCTGTCCGCGCGCATGTACGGCCGGGTCGTCTACGAGGCGCTCAAGGGCGGCCTTGACTTCACCAAGGACGACGAAAACATCAACAGCCAGCCCTTCATGCGCTGGCGCGACCGCTTCCTCTTCTCTATGGAGGGGGTCAACAAGGCGCAGGCCGCCACCGGCGAGATCAAGGGCCACTACCTCAACGTCACCGCCGCCTCGATGGAGCAGATGTACGAGCGGGCCGAATTCGCCAAGGAACTCGGCAGTGTCGTCATCATGCAGGACCTCACCGTCGGCTACACCGCCATGCAGTCGATGTCGCACTGGGCCCGGGCCAATGGCGTGCTACTGCACCTGCACCGGGCCGGGCACGGCACCTACACGCGGCAGAAGACGCACGGCGTCAGCTTCCGGGTGATCTCCAAGTGGTGCCGGTTGATCGGGGTGGACCACATCCACGCCGGCACCGTGGTCGGCAAGCTCGAGGGTGACCCGGCCACGACCGCGGGCTTCTACGACACGCTGCGGTTGAACCACATCCCGGAGAACCCCGCCAACGGCATCTTCTTCGATCAGTACTGGGCCTCGCTGGCCGGGGTGATGCCGGTCGCCTCCGGCGGGATCCACGCCGGCCAAATGCACCAGCTGCTGCACTATCTAGGCGAGGACGTCGTCCTGCAGTTCGGCGGCGGCACGATTGGTCATCCGATGGGCATCGCCGCCGGAGCGACCGCCAACCGGGTCGCCACCGAAGCGATGATCAAGGCGCGCAACGAGGGCCGCGACTTCCTCAAGGAGGGCGACGAGATCCTCCGCAAGGCCGCAAAGAAGTGCAAGCCGCTCGAGGTCGCGATCGACACGTGGGGCGACATCACGTTCGACTACGCCTCCACTGATGCCCCGGACGTCACCCCCACGCCGACCAGCGCCTGAGACAGGAGACAGACCGTGCACATCACTCAGGGGACGTTCTCCTATCTGCCAGAATTCACCGACGACGAGATCCGGGCACAGGTCCAGTACGCCATCGACAACGACTGGGCGATCGCCGTCGAGTTCACCGACGACCCGCATCCGCGCAACATCTACTGGGAGATGTGGGCGCTGCCGATGTTCGACGTATCCGATGCGGCCGGAGCGATGCTCGAGGTCGACGCCTGCCGCGAGGCCTACCCCGACCACTACGTGCGCGTGACCGCGTACGACCCCCGCTATCACCGGCAGACCACGGCCTTGTCGTTCATCGTCCAGCGCCCGAAGGAGGAGCCCGGCTTCCACCTCGAACGTCAAGAAGTGCACGACCGGGTCGTCCGTTACACCCTGCGCTCGTACGCCGCGAACGATCCGGAAGGCCAGCGCTACGGGCGCGGCTGACCTCCCCCTCCCCCCCTCCCCCCTCCCCCCGCCCCCGCCCCGCGCGCAATTTCCGGGAAATTGTCGCCTCGAGGCCCCGCCGAAGCAGCGTTTTCCCGGAAATTGCGGAGGGGTGGTGCTGAGCTAGATGACCGATAGGGGCAGTGCCGGTTTCTCGATGCCGCGGCCCGGGCGTAGGGAGCCGTCAACGGAGCAAGACGGGCCGGACCACGAGCCTGAGCAGCTGCCAGACGACGCCGTGCTCGAGGTCGACGACATCCGTAGCCAGTCCGACGTGGACAAGGTGCTCGAGCGCCTCGACGCCGAACTCGTCGGCCTGGCACCGGTCAAGACCAGGATCCGGGAGATTGCCGCGCTCCTCCTGGTCGACCGGATGCGCAGCCGGTTCGGGCTGAATTCCACCCGGCCCGCGCTGCACATGTCCTTCACCGGCAGCCCGGGCACCGGAAAGACGACCGTCGCGCTGCGGATGGCCGAATTGCTGCACGGGCTGGGCTATCTGCGCAGGGGCCACCTCGTCTCGGTGACGCGCGACGACCTGGTCGGGCAGTACATCGGGCACACCGCGCCCAAGACCAAGGAGGTACTCAAGCGCGCGATGGGCGGGGTGCTGTTCATCGACGAGGCCTACTACCTCTACAAAGAGGACAACGAACGCGACTATGGCGCCGAGAGCATCGAGATCCTGCTGCAGGTCATGGAAAACCAGCGCGATGACCTCGTCGTCATCCTGGCCGGCTACAAGGATCGGATGGATGACTTCTTCAGGTCCAACCCCGGCATGAGTTCGCGCATCGCCCACCACATCGACTTCCCCGACTACTCACTCGACGAGCTGAGGGCCATCGCCAAGCTGATCGCCGCCGAGCACGAGTACGTGCTTCCCGACGACACCGAAAAGGTGCTGCACGACTATCTCGACCGTCGGATGCACCAACCACGGTTCGCCAACGCCCGCAGCGTGCGCAACGCCATCGAGCGCGCCCGGCTGCGGCACGCCAACCGGCTGGTGGGCGAAGCTGGCGCGAGGGTCACCAAGGAAGATCTGCAACGCCTCGAGCCGGCTGACTTCCTGGGCAGCCGGGTCTTCGACGACCAGAACGAAGAGACGGACGACACACCGGACGACGAGCGAGACGACAAGCGGTAGTCCAGGTCAGCTCCCGTCAACGGCGGCCGGTTCGAGGTACCGCTCTAGAAACGCCTTCTCGTGCGGTCGCAACCGGCGGGGCCGCTCGGTGCGGAAGTCAAAGGTGACCATGCGCGAGGTGGCGCGGGCGTAGACCAGGCTCTCGCCCTCCCTCACCTCGTACGCGAGATCGAAGTGCGCTCCGCCGATCTTGGTGACCCACACATCGATGGGGACCGGCGTGGTTCGGTGCACCAGCGGCGTCCTGTACTCGATGGACGTGCTCGCCACGAGCACTCCGGCGCTCAACCCGTCGTCGTGCCTCGCGCGGGCGATGAGGTCCTGAAGCATGTCGATGCGGGCTTCCTCCAAGTACGTGAGGAAGGGCACGTTGTTGACATGACCGTAGGCATCCATGTCCGACCAGCGGATCGGACACTGGTAGGTGTAGCGAGCCATGCGGGCCAGCCTGCCAGAACGCGCCTAGACCGTCGCCTGGACCGGCTTCAGGCGCCGGTGCGGGCGACCCTCGTCGCGGCGGCCGCCTCGCGGCGTTCGACGAACCGGGTCGCCGCCGTGTCAAGCTCGGCGAGCGCGGCAGCCAACTCCGTCCGCGCCCGCTCGCCCTCGGCGTCGAGGCCTTCGAGCTCGAAGACGCCCCACTGGCGAATGAGGGGCATGACCACCTCGTCATGGTGGATCCGCAGGTCGTAGATGCCGGCCTTGGCCATCTGCACGGCCTTGCGGGCGAAGCCCGGGATGATCGCCCCCGGCATCTCGAATCCAATGACCTCGTCGGCGACGGCGCGCAGCGTCGCGTCGGGAGCTATCTGCAGGGCGGCGGCCACCAGGTTGCGATAGAAGATCATGTGCAGGTTCTCGTCCATCGACACCCGGGCGAGCAACTTCTCCGCGATCGGGTCCTCGGTGTAGCGGCCGGTGTTTCGGTGCGAGATCCGGGTCGCGAGTTCCTGGAACGACACGTAGGCGAGCACGCCGAGCATGGGTCGCTCGCTTTCGAAGCCGATCTCCATCGTCTGCATGCGAGCCCGCTCCAGCTCGACCGGATCGACGCCGCGCGTCACGAGCAGGTAGTCCCGGATGCAGTACGCGTGCCGCCCCTCCTCCGCTGTCCAGCGGTTGACCCACGTGCCCCACGCGCTGTCCCGGCCGAACGCCCGCTCGATCTCACGGTGGTATCCCGGCAGGTTGTCCTCAGTGAGCAGATTGACTTCGAGCGCCGTGCGCGCGATCGGCGACAGCGTCGACTGCTCGACGGACCACGGCTGGCCCCCGAGATCGGCGAAGTCCCTCCCCTGGCTCCACGGCACGAACTCGTGCGGCAGCCACTTCTTGGCGATGGCCAGGTGCCGGTCGAGGTTCTCGGTGACAGCTGGCTCGAGGTCGCTGAGCAGCCTCGTAGTGTCCGTTGTCGGCATGCATGGCCTCCGTCCGAGATGGTCGAGGCGAAGAAACCTACGCTTGCGTAGCCTACGCACCCTCAGTGTGCCGCGCAGGTTGGCGGTCAGGACCGCCATCGGATCGGCAGACGCTTGACCCCTCGCTGGAAGTTCGACCGCAGCAGCGACGGCGGCCCCGCGTAGGCGACCTCGGTCGTCCGGCTGAGGAACTCGGTGAACAGCGCCCGCATCTGCACCTTGGCCAGGTGAGCGCCGAGGCAGAAGTGCGGCCCGTGGCCGAAGGCGAAATGCGGGTTCGACTGCCGCCGAATGTCGAACGCGTCCGGATCGGCGAAAACGCTCTCGTCGCGGTTGGCCGAGCTGAACGACACCACCACCTTGTCGCCGGCCCGAACCGCCACATCGGTGATCGTGCAATCCGCGGTCGCCGTGCGCCGGAACGTCATCACCGGCGTCCACCAGCGCAGCATCTCCTCGACCGCGCAGTCCACCTGCGCGGGGTTCGCCCGCAGCGCGGCCTGCGCCTCCGGATGCTCCAACAGGGCCACCATCCCGCCCGGTATGCCGTTGCGCAGCGTCTCGTTCCCGGCCACCGCAAACAGCCAGAACAGGTTCTCGAACTCCTCGACCGACACCTGGCCGCCGTCATCGTCGACCTGGGCGAGCAGCAGCGACATGACGTCGTCGCCCGGCTGCGCGCGCTTCCGCGCAGCGAGCAGGTTCGCGTACGCATAGAGGTCGGGCATGCCCTCCCGGGTACGTGGGTCCGGCATCCGGCCGCCCGGGCCGGGCCGAGGCCGCAGCGCCGACGCCTCCCGCGCCATCGCCGTACCCGACGACGGATCGAACGCGGCGGACAACGCGTAATCCGGGTCCTGGTAGCCGATCACCCGGTTGGACCAGTCGAAGAGCAAGTAGCGGTCCTGCTCCGGCACGCCGAGGACGTCGGCGAGGGTGAGCAGGGGAAGATCGGCCGCCACGTCCTTGGCGAAGTCACACTGGCCGGCCAGTGCCGTCCCGATCAACCGGTCGACGATCCCGCGGGCATGTCCGCGGATCCGCTCCTCGAGCCCGGCGACCGCCCGAGGCGTGAAGGAGCGGCCGAGCAGGCGGCGCAGCCGAGAGTGCTCCGGGGGGTCCATGTTGAGCATCATTCGTCGGACGTAGCCGAGCGCCTCCGGTGAGGCGGGGTCGCGGACTTGGGTCGCGCCGAGCCAGGAGGAGTAGGCCTTCGGCTGGTTCAGGACCGATTCCACGTCGGCATGCCGCAGCACCAGCCAGAAGCCCGGCCCACCCGGCCAGCCCAGCACCGGGACCTCGTCCACCCACACCACTCCACGATCGAGGCGCAGCCGGGCCAGGACGTCGTACGGAACGCCATCGACGTAAGTGGACGGGTCGAAGATGACGGCGGTGTCGGCTGTCAGCGGGACAGGAACCCCTCGATGCTCGTGGCCAGCGCCACCGGCGTCTCGAACATCGAGTAGTGGCCGGCGTTGGGCA
This sequence comes from Mycobacteriales bacterium, assembly GCA_038276285.1. Classification (GTDB taxonomy): domain Bacteria; phylum Actinomycetota; class Actinomycetes; order Mycobacteriales; family QHCA01; genus QHCA01. The sequence goes on from JBBPZR010000031.1 coordinate 16,435, forward strand.
GCACCTCGAGCTCCGCGTTGGGATAGGAGGGCATGATCATCTGCTCCATCGTCGCGGCACCCAGCGCCGGGTCGTGCTCACCGACGATGAGCTTGACGGCGGCTTCGCTGCCCTTCACCTGGTCGGCGAAGTCGCTCTTCGCCCAGGCCAGCAGGTAGGCGGCGAAGGCGTCGCGCGAGGAGTGGTCCAGCGAGTGCTGCGTGACGGCGTTGACGAAGGTCGGGGTGAGCCGGTTGCCGGTGGTGAAGTCGATGATCGCGTAACGGTTCTCGCGACTGTCCGGGGCGCCGGAGAACAGGCCCCAGCTGTCGTCGTCGAAGGGAAAGGCGCCGGCCGGCACCGGGCTGATCCCGATGAGCCGGCGCACCCGTTGTGGAGCATCGACCAGCACCCGCTGGACGAACTTGCCGCTCATCGAGTGGCCGACCAGCGAGAAGTCGCTCCAGCCCAGCTCGTCAGCCAGCGCGAGCACGTCGCCGGCCACCTCCTCGACGGTGTAGCCGCCCGTGCTGTCGCGGCTGCCGCCGTAGCCGCGCAGGTCCATGAACGCGTACGTGAACCGCGAGCCGTCGAGATAGTCGGGCAGAGACCCCCACCCGGCGGCCGAGCCGAACCAGCCGTGGAGGGCGATCACCCGGTGATCACCGGACCCGGTAATGCGATGGAAATTTGCCATTGCGACCTCCAGAGCTCCCGCGTGCGAGGCCTACGTTAGCTCCGAGGGCCCTTCGGCCGCGCGCCAGCGGACCGACCCAGACAACCTCGCGGACTGGCTGCGCCCCAGAATCAGGGCTCGAGCGTAGGGGGCGCCAGCACAGCCCGGCGCGGTTTGGACACGAGGGACTAGGGACCACGAAGGACAAGGGACACGAACGACAAGGGACACGAGGGGTGCGGATGCCAGCGATGATCGACGCCATCGCTCAGCTTGGCCGGGCATTGGACCACACCGGCTCGCTGATCTCCCTGGTGGCGGCCGACCAGGGCGTGCTGCCAACCCCCTGCGCCTCGTTCGACGTCAAGAGTTTGATCAACCATGTCGTGCTCGACATCCAGGGTTTCGAGACGATGGTCAGGGGTGGCGACTGGCAACAAAGCGACGACGACGTCATCGGCGATGACTGGGCCGGTTCCTACACGGCGGCCGCCGGCAGTCTCATGGTGGCGTGGCAGGCGCAGGATCGGCCCGAGGATGCGGCGCGATCACGCCTGGACAACCAGATCACCGATCTGGTCGTGCACGGGTGGGACATCGCCAAGGCAACCGGCCAGCCCACGGGAGCCGACCCGGACCTGGCGGAACTCTCGTTGGAATGGGCGCGGGCAAACCTCAAGGCCGAGTACCGAGGGCCAGATGGCAAGAGCGCTTTCGGGCCCGAGGTGGCGGTGCCCGAAAGCGCTCCGATCAGCGACCGGCTGGCCGCGTGGATGGGCCGCGATCCGAGTTGGCGGGCCGGATCCGGCTAGTGCTTGCGTCGTGGCATCAGAATTGCTCGCGTACGATAGCCAAGTGCCTGGTCGGTGATGGGGCTGGCCGGAGCGCTTCACTGCCCACGAAACGGTCGGGATGACGCAGACGGCTGGCTTGCAGACCGCGGCACACACCGGATACCGCCATGAGGCGTTCCTGTGCCGCGGTATCGACGAGTTCCTGGCCGGCACGGTGCCCTTCATCCGCGACGGCGTGCGGGCCGGTGAGCCGGTGATGGTGGCGGTCATCGAACCCCGCCTGGAGCGGATCCGTTCGGCGCTCGGCGCCGACGCTGAGCGCGTTCTGTTCGTCGACATGGTCGAGCTCGGGCACAATCCGGCGCGAATCATCCCCGGCTGGCAGGAATTCGTCGACGAGTACGCAGCCGATGGCCGCCCCGTCCGCGGCGTCGGCGAGCCGATCTGGGCCGGTCGTCGACCCGCCGAGCTCATCGAGTGCCAACTGCACGAGGCGTTGCTCAACGTCGCCGTGTCACCCGACACCCCGCTGTGGCTGCGCTGCCCCTATGACGTCGCGGCCCTTGACCCGTCCGTGGTCCGCGAGGCGCATCGGAGCCACCCGATCACCGTCGACGAAAGGGCTTATCGCGGGAGCACCGTCTACGGCGGCGCCAACCACGTCGATGAGATCTTCGCCGATGAGCTGGCCGAGCCCTCCGGGTACACCGAGGACCTGCTCTTCGGGCCCGATGACCTCGCGCTGACCCGGTCCACGGTCATCCGGCAGGCGATCGGCACCGGAATGTGCTGGCGTCGGGTCGAGGAGCTCGGGCTCACCATGCACGAACTGGCCACCAACAGCCTCCGCCACGGCGGTGGCCGGGGAATGCTGCGGGTGTGGCGGGAGCCGGGCGCACTCGTCTGCGAGATCCGTGACGCGGGCCAGATGGGCGACCCGATGGTCGGCCGGCGCAAACCGGCGCCCAGCGCCGAGGGCGGTCGCGGGCTCTGGATGGCCAACCAGTTGTGCGACCTCGTCCAGATCCGTTCCGGCGCCCGGGGCACGGTCGTGCGCGTGTCCACCTGGCTGTAACCCGGCCCTGGTCGACCTCAGGTTGAGACGACCGCAGTGCCGGTGATCGCGCCCGGCTGGTCGGCGTACGCACAGCCCCACCGGTGACCAGGAACACGTTGGTGGCGTTGGTCTCGACCACGAAACCGCGGTCGTCGAGCATCAGCGCGTCGTCGGCGCCGGCCACGTTGGCCTCGATCTTGGCCAGGATCGAGGTAAGCAGATTGTTGTGGTGGATCTCGGGGTCGAGCGCATCGGCGCGGGCCCGGCGGACGCTCGAGGTGATCGGCGTGATGCCGGCCGGGTCGTATACCGGCGACTTGTGCTCGGCCAGGACGATCGGGGTCGGGCCGCTCTGGTTTGATGCCCGCGGCTTCCTCACCTGGTGCGCGGCCTGCTCGTGGACCGGCGAGATCGTCAAGATGAGCCGGACCATCGGTCACGCCGGGACCGGTAAAGTCTGAGCAATTTCCGGGAAAACGTGGCTTCAGCGCCGCTTGAAGCAGCGATTTCCCGGAAATTGCTCGTGAGGTTGGTGGCTGAGGTCCGCGCCCTCGTCTTCGACTTCGGCGGGCTCGTGACACGCCCGGCACTCTACCCAGAGTCGGGCAGCCGGTAGCCAACCGCTCAACCGGTCAACCGGTCAACCGGTCAGCTGGCGCCGCCACCGCGTTCACGCTCGGCCAGGAACCGCTCGAACTGTGCGGCGAGATCCTCCCCCGCGGAAGTGACCGCACCCGCATCATCGTCGGAACCCGCCATCCCCGCGAGCAGCACCGCGTCGTACTGCTCCTCCAGGGCATGCACGATCGCCAGCGTCTCAGGTGATCCGGAGATCTGCTCGTCGACCGCCGAGCGGACCACCTGGCCGGCCTCCAGCAACGGCCCGGTCGGCAGCGTGAGCCCGCTGGCACCGGACAGCGAGTCCAGCAGCCTGGCCGCGGCGTCGGGATACTCGACCTGCGTCAGGTAGTGCGGCACCTGCCCCGCGAAGCCCATCGCGGCACGTCCACGTCGACCTAGCCGGTACTCGAGCAGGACATCGAGGTGCCCTGGCACGCGTACGGCGGCGCCGAAGGCCTGGTAGCCCTGCACCAGCGCCGGATCAGAACTGTGCGCGATCACGCCCAGCGGCCGGGTGTGCGGAGTGGCCCACGGAATGGCCGTCAACCCGACCGTCAGGCGGACGCCGAACCGGTCGATCAGCAGGTCGACGGCATCGATGAAACGTAGCCAGAGCAGGTCGGGCTCAGGCCCGGACAGCAGCAGGAACGGCTCACCAGTCGCGTCCGCGAGTCGGTGCAGCTCGAGCCGCGGCTCCTCGTACGACGTGAACGCCTGGTCCTCGAACACCATGGCCGGCCGCCGGGACCGGTAGTCCATCAGCAGGTCGACGTCGAAGGTCGCGACGACCGAGCCCTGCAGCGTGTCGATCAGGTGCTGGGCGAGCACCTGCCCGCCGTTGCCCGCGTCGATGAATCCTTGCAACGTGTGTACGAGAACCGGCCGCGCGCCGTCGCCGGGCGCGTCGGCGACCACCTCGAACAGGTCCTCCGGACGGATCGTCACCCACCCATGTTCGCACCCGGACGGCGGCCCGGTCGGCGCTAGGGTCGATAGGTGCGTGTCGCCGTGCTGACCAGGGAGTACCCGCCCGACGTATATGGCGGAGCGGGTGTCCACGTCGACTTCCTGGTCGGCCAGCTGCGCGGCCTGGTCGACGTCGACGTGCACTGCTTCGGCGACGAGCGGCAGGACGCCACCGGTCACCATTCCGACCCCCGGCTGGCGGCGGCCAACCCCGCACTTCGGACGCTGTCGGTCGACCTGGCCATGTGCGCCGCGGCGACGACCGCCGATGTCGTGCACTCGCACACCTGGTACGCGAACATGGCCGGTCATCTCGCGAAGCTGCTCTACGGCATGCCGCACGTCGTCACCGCGCACAGCCTCGAGCCGCGCCGGCCGTGGAAGGCCGAACAGCTGGGCGGCGGCTATGCGCTGTCGAGCTGGGCCGAGCGCACGGCCTACGAGGCCGCCGATGCGGTGATCGCCGTGAGCGACGGGATGCGGGCGGACATCCTGGCCTGCTATCCCGCGCTCAACCGCGACCGGGTGCACGTCATCCGCAACGGGATCGACACGACCCTCTACGCACCGGACCAGGCGACCGACGTGCTGGAGCGGCTCGGCGTCGAGCCGGGCCGGCCCTACGTGCTGTTCGTCGGGCGGATCACCCGGCAGAAGGGCGTGGGCCACCTCATCGCGGCGGCCTCAGAGTTCGACCCTGAGGCCCAGCTCGTGCTCTGTGCCGGCTCGCCGGACACGGCGCAGCTGGGCATGGAGACCGCTGCGGCGGTCGCGGGGTTGCAGGCGTCGCGCGGCGGCGTCATCTGGGTACGGGAGATGTTGCCGCGCACAGACCTCGTGCAACTGCTGACCCACGCGTCGGTGTTCGTCTGCCCGTCGGTGTACGAGCCCTTGGGCATCGTCAACCTCGAGGCAATGGCGTGCGGCACCGCCGTGGTGGCCGCCGCCGTCGGCGGGATTCCCGAGGTCGTCGACGACGGCGAGACCGGCCTCCTGGTGCCGTACGACGAGACCAGGCCGCACCACTTCGAGCACACGCTGGCCGCGCGGGTCAATGAGCTGCTCGGCGATCCAGCGCTCGCGGCGCAGATGGGGATCACCGGCCGGGTCCGGGTGGTCGAGGAGTTCGGCTGGGACACCGTCGCGGCGGCAACGGTGCAACTCTACGAGCGGGTCCGGGGGTAGCTCACGACGGACGTCGGGCCAAGATGACCTGATAGCGCCAGAGCCCGCGCTTCAGGGCCAGGACCTGCGCACGGGATCCCTGAGCGTTGGCTACCTGACGCCGGGTCAGCAGGCCCAGCCGGTGCAACGGCCCCACGACGGGCCGGACCCCGCCGGCGATGCGCCCGATCCGGGCCAGCGAGGGTGCGACGTGCTCGGTGATGTCGTCCATCTCGATGCCGGTGAAGCCGATCCGCTGCAGCATCTCCGTGTACTGCGACTCGGACAGCAGGCCCGGCATCGCCCAGCCGCCACACCAAGCCGCCAGGAGATCCCGGTCCGCGGCATCGGCCGACGCCCGGTCGCACAGCACGTACTCCGCGATCAGCAGCCGCCCACCCGGTGCCAGCAACCGAAACGCCTCGGTCAGCACGTCCTGCTTACGCTCGGCGTGCACGAGGCTCTCCAGCGCCCAGACCATCGTGTAGGCCCCGCCGGGAAGACCGGTATCGGCAAAGTCGGCCAGCTCGAAACGCACCAGCGCGCCGACGCCGGCTCGGCCGGCCGCCGAGCGGGCGATCTCCAGTTGGTACGACGTGATGTTGACGCCCGTGACCTCGCAGCCGGTCGATCCCGCCAGCCAGATGGCGCTGCCGCCCATCCCGCAGCCCAGGTCGACTACCCGGTCGGCCCGCACCGCGCCCACCCTGTCGGCCAGCACCTGGTTCATCCTGAGCAACGACTGGCGATGCCCGCGTACCTGCTGGTCGAAGTAGCCGAAGTGCAGGGCCAGCGTCCTGTTGCTGCTCCACAGCCGCTGGTAGTCCCAGCGGGTGTCGTTGTAGTACCCGACGACCGACTCGCGGTGCGCCGAAGACGTGCCGCTCACGGGGTCTGCTCTCCTGCCGGGCGCCTGGTCCGCGCTCTCATGGCGGCCAGCAGCCAGATCAGCCCGACCAGCACGACGCCGAGAAACAGTGCGAAGCCCCAGCCCGGCACCGGCCCATGGTGCAGATCGCCGCGGGCCAGCAGCGTGGCCAGCGCCACCAGCCCGAGGCCGAGCGTCGCGCTCTCGACATGGATGCGCAGGGCGCTCCAGCGCGCCTCGAACAGGAAGGCCAGCCAGGTGACCGCGATGAAGGCGAAGAAGGCGGCCATGGTCCGGGCCGTCAACGGCGTGAGCACCCATGGCCAGATGCGCACCAAGATCGAGGGGCGCACGAAAACCACCAGCGCTCCGAGGAATTGCACCGCCCCCAACCCGCCCACGATGAGCCGGACCAGTCGGGGCACCCGGTCACCCGGCTCGACGACATGCGGATCGTGCCCCCGGTTGCGCAGCCACAAGACCGGAAGCAGCACCGGCGTGACGATGTAGAGAGCGGTCCAGATCCAGAAGGCCGGGTTGCCATGGTGGAAGCGATCCCAGTGCACGACGGTCGCGATGAGAAGCAGCGTGGCCAGGACGTCGGCCCCGAGCAGGCCGATGCCGAGTGTGTGCCAGCGGTGTGAGCGAGCGGCCCGCAGGAAGAAGACGGCCCCGCCGAGGTAGCCCGCGCCCATCACCAGGACGGTCATGTTCGGCCGCGCCGTCCAGGCCCAGAGGTGATCGGTCCGGCCCGGGAAGAGGTACAGCACGCCTCCCCCGGCCAACAAGAACGGCGCAACGAGCGCGGCCGTCCACCTGGTCTCTGGCAAAACGGCGTCGTCGGGCACGGCGTCGCACCCCCAGCACCGGTAGGCCCCGCACCTGGATCGTGGCAGGTGCACAGGGGAGTCGACAAGGCCGTACGGTGATCTTGTGCTGGCCGTGACGCGCACCCGGTACGACGTGTCCGGCGGCCACCTGTCCGTGCTGACCGCGGGCACCGGGGAACCGGTCGTGCTTCTGCACGGTGTGCCAACCGGCGCCGAGCTCTGGCGTCAGGTGCTGACCGGGCTGGCCGCGGCCGGGTTTTCCGGCCTCGCACCCGACCTGCCCGGCTACGGCGACACCAGGCTGCAGCCCGCGGCCGACTACTCCCTCGCCGGCACCGCCGGGCTGCTGGCCGCGTGGCTGGCCAGGACCGGGCTGGCGCCGGCCTGGGTCGTCGGGCACGACCTCGGCGGTGCGGTCGCCCAACTCCTCGCCGTCGATCACAGCGAGGTGGTGTCCCGGCTGACGCTCACCAACTCCGTCGCGCACGGCGCCTGGCCCGCTCCGCGCGCTCGCATCTCGACGATCGCGGCCCGGGCCCGCCTCTTCCGCCCGACCGCCGCCCTCCACCTGGCACCCAACCCGTACCTGCGGCGCGAGATCCGGCGCGGGTTCGCCGACCCCGGATTGCTGGACGCGATCGACGGCGACCGGATCTTCTGGGACGGCAAGTTCACCGACCGCCGCGGCCGCGCCGGCTTCGAGCGACATCTGGCCGCCCTGACACCCGCCGACACCGCCCGGCTGCCGGCTCTGCTGCCGCAGGTAGGGATGCCGGTTCAGCTGGTGTGGGGGATGCGCGACATCTTCCAGTCGTGGGAGGCCGTCGGCACCCGGCTGCATGCGCTGCTCCCAGCGGCGGTCACCCAGCTCGCCGACTGCGGACACTTCACTCCGCTGGAATGCCCCGACCGGCTACTCGCCGCGATGCTCGACTGGCGAGCGGCTACCTGACTCACAAGTCCGCACCGGCGGTACGTGGTTTGCCGGGTTTTGCGCGGGTGGGCACTTTGCGACCTGGCAGCGCGGCCTCGGGAGGCAGCCATGGCAGCATCATCGACAGCATCCAAGGACTGGTCCCGCCCAGCGGCGCCGGGGGTGGCGGGGCCCGGCGCCTCTGATCGCAACCGCGATTCTCAAGCACACCAACTCGAGCACGTGGAATCAGCTGGTACATCGTCGGCTGCTGCGTACTCGGCGTCGTCGCGTTGCTGCTGATGCCACGACGCAGCGTTTCGGATCCGGTTACCGACTTCGACGCCGCGGTGGAGCGGCGCGCTGCCGCGGCCGAAGCGTCAGGGTGAGGTGCGTCGCCGGCGCTGTCAAGCTGAGATGAGCGGAGGTCGCTTCCGCGTCCACCGCCCAATGCCGCGCGCTCTACATTGAGCGCATTTTCAGGTAGCGCTTGATGTCAGGGATCGACTGGTATGCGACCCAAGCGGCCCCACCAAAAGCGACCCAACGCAAGAGGCGAAACATGCCGGGCAGCCTACGCCTCACGTCGCCGCAGTGCCGTGGGCGGGATCGCGTTGGAGGCCATGGATGTCCGCTCCTTTCCGCTTCACGCCACACCACGATGTCGTACGCGCTCGGCGTACGCAGCTCGTTGGCAATTCCCAGCGTGAACCGCATCGATCGCGTGGCCGTTGCCACCGTAGCCTCGGCGTATGGAGCCCACACAGGTGCTGATCGTCGAGGACGACGCGACGATCGGCGCCGAGCTGCGGACCGCGTTGGACAGCTCAGGGCTGCCGGCCACGTGGGTGTGCAGCGGCGAGGACGCGCGGCGGGCAGTGGAAGCTAGGGCACCCGACCTCGTTCTGCTCGACCTCGGTCTGCCCGACGTTGACGGCGTGCTGCTGTGCCGCGAGCTGCGCCAGCTCGTGCCGGACGCGGTCATCGTCGTACTGACGGCCCGCACCGCCGAGTTCGAGGTCATCGTGGCCTTGGACGCCGGCGCGGACGACTACCTGACCAAACCGTTCCGCCTGGGCGAGCTGCTTGCCCGGCTACGCGCGCACCTGCGAAGACGGCCGGTGGCAGGCGCTGGGCGAAAACAGCTCGATGTCGGGCGCCTACGCCTGGACCTCGCAGCTCGTCGCGCGGTGTACGACGAGCTCGAGCTGACGTTGCGACCCAAGGAGTTCGACCTGCTGGCCGTGCTCGTGGCCGACGCGGGGCACGCCGTCTCCCGCGAGCGGCTGATGGCAGAGGTGTGGGACGAGAACTGGTTCGGCCCGACGAAGACGCTCGATGTGCACGTCTCGGCGCTGCGGCGCAAGCTCGCCGACCGGGGTGAGAGCGTCGACCGGATCACGACGCTGCGCGGACACGGTTACCGGTACGAGCTGGAGCCCTGACCGCTCTGACGGTCCCGCGGGGCCGCCGCGACCGTGTCGGCGGCGGGAAGGAACAGCGCGAACACCGGTTTCGGTCCAATGTCTCGTACGAGGAGCCGGCCGCCTTCGGCTTCGGCGAGCGACCGGGCCAGGGCCAGGCCGATGCCGTGGCCGCGTGCCAGCGCGGCTCGCCGGGTGAAAGCGGATTCCGGGTCACCGGATAGGCCCGGCCCTTCGTCAACGACCTCCACGGTGACCGCGTCGCCTCGTTCATGGGCGGCGATGCGGGCCTCGCCGGCACCATGCGTGAGGGCATTGTCGAGCAGAACGTCGAGGATCTGCTGCAGGGCCGCAACCGACGTCCGGACCGGTGACAGGACAGCCGGGACGGAGACCAGGAGCCGGCGATGCTGAGGTGCGAACATCCGCTGCCAGCGCTCGGCCGCTGCGCTCAACTCGGGTCCGAGGTCTACGCTTCCGGATCGCGAGTGCGCGTCTCGGCGGAGCGACAACAAGTGATCAATGGTTGCCTGGAGGTGTCGGCCACGTTCGATGGCGTTTCTGGCCGCGGCTCGCAGGTCCGGGTCCTTCTCCTCGAGGGCGGCTTCCAGTCCCAGCAACAGCCCGGTCAGCGGAGTACGAAGCTGATGTGAGGCGTCCGCACTGAACGCCCGTTCGCGGTCGAGCAGCTCACCAAGCCGCGCTGCCGTATCGCGCAAGGCAGCGCTGGCCGCGTCCGCCTCGTGGATCCCGGATCGCTCGGCCGCGATGATGAAGTTGCCGTCGCCGAGCGCCCGAGCGGCCACGGTGAGCCGCTCCAGCGGCGCGGCGATCCGTCCGGCCTGACGACGGGCGAGTAAGGCCGCGAGGCCGAGGATGACGAGCCCCAGGGCGACCATCGCCACCCAGCTGCGTTCGCTTCGACCCCTCACAACGCTGCTCGGAACCGCGGCGCGAACAACCGCGACGACGTGACCGTCGGACGGAACCGGCACGGCGACGGTCAGCTGCCCGCGCTCACGGCCCTGGTGCACCCGCCCGTCCCGGGTGGCCGCGGTGATCGGTGAGACGGCCGGTCCGCCACCACCGGCGCGGGCACCGGTCGGCGTGTAGATGCCGATCAGCGCGTCGGACGCGGCGGAGCTCGGCACCTCCACCCGGCTGGCCGAGCTGATCGGGTTATCGGGTATCAGAGACACGATCCGCGTCGCGTCTCGTTGCAGCCGGGCAAGCTGCTCATCTTGGTGCAGCCGGTCGATGGCCACGGCCAGCGGCAGCGCGAACAGCAACACCGCGAGGCTGGTGACGGCGAGAATTCCGGTGGCGATCCGCCGCCGCAAAGGGCGGCCCGCGCTCTGCGCATCCTCATCCGACCGGGACAGTCGCCGCAGCCCAAGCGTCGCTCTCTTCGAGGTTGCCACCCGCCCAGCATGGCCCCAGCGAAGGTAAGCGTCGTGCTAACCGTTTTCGGCGCCGGCGCTAACCCTCGGCTCCGTACGGTCGATCGCATGAAGAGACCTGAGTCCGGATGTGACCGGCGGACCGTGGCGGCAATAGCGCTGACCCTCGCCGCCTTGACCGCCAGTTGCAGCGCCAACGGCACATCGGCGGCGTCGAAGCACGCCGCGCCCGCGTCGTCCAATGGTGCGGCAGCCGGCTCGAGTCCATCGGCGGGCACCGTGGCGACGCAGCGACCGGCGTCGGTGGAGAAGAACCCACCCGGTGATATCCCGGACAACATCGCCTACATCACCTACCGCAACTCGGCGGGCCGGTATTCCTTCGTGCATCCGGAGGGATGGGCGAGTGTCGCCAGCGGGGCATCGGTTACCTTCACCGACAAGCTCAACGGGATCACCGCGACGGCGATGGCCGCCGCCGCGGCGCCGACGGTCTCCAGTGCGAAACAGGGCGTTGCCGGGCTGCGGTCGACCGAAGCGGCATTCGAGCTGCGCGGCGTGAAGGCGGTCACCCTGCCCGGTGGGAGCGGTGTGCTGATCATCTTCCGCCGCAACTCCGCCGCCGACCCCGTCACCGGCAAGGTCTTCCGCGACGAGGTCAACCGGTACGAGATTTACAAAAGCGGCCGTGAAGTGATCCTCGACCTGTACGGGGCGGTCGGGTCGGACAACGTCGACCCGTACACGAAGATCTCGCAGAGCCTCCGCCTGTCATGACGCCGACGCTGGCCGGACCGCATCCCAGCCACGTGCTGGAGGCGCGTGGCCTGCACCGTTTCTTCCGTCGAGGCGACGAGGAGATCCCGGCACTTCGCGACGTGTCGCTCACGATCGCGCCCGGTGAGATGGTCGCCGTGGTCGGACCGTCGGGCTCCGGCAAGTCCACCCTGCTCAACCTGCTCGCCGGGCTCGACAATCCAGACGGCGGCAGCGTGTGGATCGGCGGTGAGCGCTTCAGCCACCGCGGGCCCTCGGAGCAGGCGCGGCTGCGCGGGCGGCGCATCGGCGTCCTCACACAGAGCAGCGGGCTGGTCGAGCACCTCACGGTGCTCCGCAACGTGCAGCTGGCCGCCTCGTTCCGCCGCACCGGATATGACGGCAAGGACCGCCAACAGGATAGCGAGCGGGCTCCGCAGGCGCTGCTCGACGAGCTCGGCATCGGGCATCGCAGCTCGGCCTGGCCATCGACCCTGTCCGGCGGGGAGACCGCCCGGGCCAACCTCGCTGTCGCGTTGGCCGGCGGCCCCCTCGTGCTGCTCGCCGATGAGCCGACCGCGGAGGTCAGCCGCGAGGAGGAAACCAGCATCCTCGACCTGCTTCGCCGCGTACGGCCGAAGGGAGGGGCGACCGTCGTCGTGACCCACTCCTCGACGGTCTCGGCGGCGGCCGACCGCGTACTCGAGATGACCGACGGGAAGCTGCTATGAGCACCCCGGCAGCGCCAGTCGTCGTCGCCACCGGCCTGGACCTCAGTTACGGAAGCACGCAGGTCCTCGCCGACACCAACGTGATCGTCGAACCTGGTGCCGAGCTGGCGGTGACGGGGCGCTCCGGAAGCGGCAAGACCACGTTGCTGCTCTCGATCGCCGGGCTGCTGAGGCCCGAGCGCGGCAGCATCCGCTGGCCAGGGCTTGACCTGGATCCAGTCGTACGCCGAGGCCAGATCGGGCTGATCTTCCAGTCTCCGTCGCTGCTGCCTGAACTCACCGCGGCGGAGAATGTGGCGTTGCCGCTGCGCCTACGCGGCAGCAGCGTCGAACAGGCCGGCGGCGCGACGCGAACCGCCCTCGAGGTGGTCGGTCTTCTCGACGCGGCCGACGCCCTGCCGGCCCAACTGTCGGGTGGCATGCAGCAGCGCGTCGCGGTGGCGCGAGTCCTCGCAGGCTCCCCGCGACTCGTGCTCGCCGACGAGCCGACCGGCGCGCTCGATCGCGACAGCGCCTTCGCCGTGCTGGCCGCCCTGCGCGACCACGTCACCGCCGCCGGCGGCGCGCTGGTTGTCGCCACGCACGACGAAGAACTCGCCGGCCTGCTTGCCGACCGGGCGGTCCTCGATGGCGGCCGCCTGCACATCGGGGCACGCTCATGAGGGCCCAGTCATGAAAGCACGGTTATGAGAGCGCTGACCTGGCTCACCGGGCTGTGCCGCCGCCGCCCTGTGGAGTTGCTCGGCGCCGCGCTCAGCGTCGCTCTCGCGGTCGCCTTCATCGCCGCTCTGGGTGCGTTCATCACCGGCAGTCGCGCCGGGCTGACCACCCGGGCCACGGCGAAGGTGCCCGTCGACTGGCAGGTGCAGGTCACGCCACAGGGACAGCCGTCCACGGTCGCCGCGACGCTCGCCAAGACCCCCGACGTCCGTACCGTGCTGCCGGTCCTGTTGGCGCGGGTGTCCGGCCTGTCATCGACCTCTGCGACCGGGAGCCGCAACACCGGGCAGGCGTACGTCGTCGCGTTGCCAGCCGACTACGCGCGAGCCGCGCCCCGTGAGATCCGCTACCTGCTTGGACGGCACGACGGCGTGTTGCTGCAACAGCAGACGGCCGCGAACCTCGCCGCCGGCCCGGGCAGCAACGTGACTGTCACGCTGCCCTCCGGCGGCAACGCCACCGTGCAGGTCGACGGTGTCGCCGACCTTCCGCAAGCCGACACATTCTTCCAGGTCATCGGCGCGCCGCCCGGGGCAGGCGCCACCGCGCCGCCGGACAATGTGCTGCTGGTCCCCCCGGCCCGGTTCCTCGCGCTGACCCGGGGCGCGACGGTCATCACGCAGTTCCACGTGGTGTTCAAGCACGCGCCGCTGCCGACCGACCCGGCCGCCGCGTCAACCCTGGTCACCCAGCGAGCCAACCACTTCCAGGCGCAGGTCGCCGGCGGCGCGCTGGTCGGCGACAACCTCGGCGCGGCGTTGTCCGCCGCCCGCGAGGACGCCATCTACGCGCAACTCCTGATCCTGCTGCTCGGGGTCCCCGGGCTCGCCCTGGCCGCCGTGGTGGCCTCCCAGGTGGTTGCGCTCCGGGGAGAGCGACGCCGCCGTGAGGTCGCCCTGCTCCGCCTTCGTGGTGCCCGGCCGGCTCAACTGCTCCGCATGGTCGCCGGCGAGACGGCGCTCACCGGTTGTCTCGGCGTGCTGCTCGGCGTGCCCCTGGCGATGCTCGCCGCGCGGCTGGCGTTGCCCACCGGCGCCCACCTCTCACTCGCGTGGACCCTCGCGGCAGCGGTCGTCGGGCTCCTGCTGGCCGCCGCTACCCAGCTCGGGCCCGCGGTGATCGCCGCGCTGCGGCCCGGTGCGGACGGGATCAGCGCCGCTGCCGCGCGTGTCCAGGCAACCCGGATGCCGTGGCCGCTGCGGCTCGGGCTCGATGTCATCCTGCTCGCGGGTGCAGCGTTCGTCTTCTATCTGACCGCTCGTGGCGGTTACCAGGTCGTCGTCGTCCCCGAAGGCGTGACCGTCGCCTCGGTCAACTACGCCGCCCTGCTCGGCCCGGCGCTGGCCTGGCCTGGGTTGGCCCTGCTCATCTGGCGGATCAGCTTCCTGGTGCTCGCCCGCCGCACCGGCCGCTTCGCCCCGGGCGGCCCCGGCCGGGCGCCGGAGCTCGAAGCAGCCGCGGTGCGGCGGCGCCGCCGGGTCATCTCGCGCAGCGGGGCGGGGCTCGCTGTCGCCCTCGGCCTCGCCGCATCGACCGCGATCTTCACTGCCACCTACGACAAGCAGGCCCGCCTCGACGTGGCGCTCACCGTCGGCGCCGACGTCGCTGTCGCCGAACCGCCCGGCGCCACCGTCGGACCCGACGGTGCACGCGCTTTCGCCGCGGTGCCCGGTGCTCAGGCGGTCGAGCCGCTGCAGCACCGCCTCGCGTACGTGGGCAACGACCTGCAAGACCTCTACGGCATCCGGCCGGGCATCGGCCGCGTCGCCCCCCTGCTGGACTCCTTCGTGCCAGGCTCAACGATCTCCGCCGCACTGCACGCCCTTGCCACCACGCCGGATGCGGCACTGCTGTCCGCGGAGACGGTCCACGACTACCAGCTGCATCCCGGCGACAAGGTGCGGCTACGGTTGCAAACCGGAGCCGACCACGCGTACAGAGCGATCACATTCCACGTTGCTGGCGTCGTGAAGGAGTTCCCCACCGCACCCAAGGACAGTTTCATCATCGCCAATGCGAGCTACATCGCCAAGACAACCGGCTCCGATGCGATAGGCACCTTCCTCATCAAGTCCTCGACGCCCAGCGCCACCGCAGCGGCGCTCCGCCGCTACGTGGCACCGGGCACGCAGGTCCACGACATTGTCGCCGACCGCAGCACCGTTCCCTCGGCATCAGGACTTGCCAGCGCCGACCTATCGGGCCTTTCCCGGCTGGAACTCGGCTTTGGCCTCATTCTCGCGCTGGCCTGCTCTGCGCTGGCCCTGGCCCTCGGCATCACCGAACGTCGCCGGGCACTCGTGCTGCTCGCCGCCCTCGGTGCCACGGCTCGGCAGCGCGGCCGCTTCCTCACGGCGGAAGCACGCGCCCTGCTCGCCGGCGGGATGATCGGGGGAGCCGTCATCGGCACCGTCATCGCCTACCTTCTCGTCAAGGTGCTCACCGGCATCTTCGACCCGGCTCCGACGGGGCTCACCGTGCCCGTCGCGTACCTCGCCGCGGTGACCGTCAGCGTGGTCGCCTCCAGTGCGGCAGTGCTCGTGGTCTTCGGCCGGCTCGCCAGCCGGGCCGGCCCCAGCCAGCTGCGCGACCTGTGACCGCACCGAGAGAGGGGCGTCGGCCGTGTCGGCGTTGACCTATCCGGAGGCGCTGGTCGTGGGGTTGTTCCAGGGCATCACGGAACTATTCCCCGTATCGAGCCTGGGCCACAGCATCTTGATACCGGCGCTGGTGGGCGGCCGGTGGGCGCGGGACCTGAGCGTCTCCCGGCCCGAGTCGCCGTACCTCGCCTTCATCGTGGGTCTCCATGTCGCCACGGCCTTCGCGCTGCTGGCCTTTTTCTGGCGCGACTGGCTGAGGATCATCGCCGGCTTCCTGACCTCGGTGCGCGACCGCCGCATCGAGACAGCCGACCAGCGGCTGGCGTGGCTCATCGTGCTCGCCACGATCCCCGTTGGCGTCAGCGGCCTGCTGCTCGAGCACCTCTTTCGTACCACGCTCGGCCGTCCCATCCCGGCCGCTGCGTTCCTGACCGCAAACGGACTCATGCTGTACGGCGGGGAGCCGCTGCGGCGCCGGGTCTCGCTGGATGCCGACGCGGCCGTGGCGGCCGCAGCCGGCCAGCCCGACACGGACTTGGCGCTGGACTCCGACCGGCGCTTGGCCCGGCTGACCTTCAGGCAGGGCACGCTGATCGGCACCGCCCAGGTGCTGGCCCTGCTGCCGGGCATCAGCCGGTCGGGGGTGACCATGGTGGCCGGCCTGCTCCGAGGACTGTCGCATGAGGACGCGGCGCGATTCTCCTTCCTGCTCGCCACCCCGGTGATCCTGGCGGCCGGCGCGCTCAAGATCCCGGACCTCCTCGGACCGCTCGGCCGGGGCATCGACGGCCAGGTTCTGCTCGGCAGCATCGCCTCGTTTGTGAGCGCCTACGCGGCGGTCCGGTTCCTGACCAGGTACTTCCAGACGAGGACGCTGACTCCCTTCGCCGTATATTGCTCGGCGGCCGGCTTGGCCAGCCTGCTGGTGCTGTCCGTGCGCTAGTGGCCGCCCATGAGGGTCCGGCTAGGTTGACCACGTGCTGGTGATCGTCACTGAGGAGCTGACCAAGCGGTTCCCCCGCGTGGTGGCCCTCGATGACCTCAACATCGAGGTGCCGGCCGGGGTCGTCGGCCTGGTCGGTGCCAACGGCGCCGGCAAGTCGACGCTGATCAAGATCCTGCTCGGCCTGCTGCCCGCGACCACCGGCCGGGCGACCGTGCTCGGGCTGGACGTGTCCACGGCGGGCACCCGGATCCGCGAGCAGGTCGGCTACATGCCCGAGCACGACGTGCTGCCACCGGATGTCTCGGCCACCGAACTGATCGTCCACCTCGCTCGCATGTCGGGTCTGCCGAAGACGGCCGCCCGCGAGCGGACCGCCGACACCCTCCGGCATGTCGGGTTGTACGAGGAGCGATACCGCGCGATCGGTGGCTACTCCACCGGCATGCGCCAGCGGGTCAAGCTCGCGCAGTCCCTCGTACACGACCCAACCCTGGTCTTCCTCGACGAGCCCACCAACGGGCTCGACCCGGCCGGCCGCGACGAGATGCTCGGCCTGATCCGGCGGATCGGCACGGAGTTCGGCATCACCGTGCTCGTGACGTCGCACCTGCTCGGCGAGATCGAGCGGATCTGTGACCACGTGATCGTCATCGACGGCGGTCGGCTGCTGCACTCGTCCTCGACCGCCGCGGTCACCGGCACCCGGCAGCGCCTCCTCGTCGAGGTCACGGAGGGCACCGAGCAGCTGGCCGAATTGCTGCGTCGGGCCGGAGCGACCGCGAGCGTGTCCGGCCGCCTCGTCGAGGTCGAGATCCGTGCCGAGTCGACGTACGACCTGGTGCGCGATCACGTGGCCGAACTCGGCGTGGGTCTGGTCCGGATCGAGCAGCGACATCACCGCATCGCGGAGATCTTCCGACCGCTGCCGGCGACGACCGGGGAGGCGACAGATGTCCCTGCCACCTAGCGGCGGTGGCCCACCCGCGTCGGCCGGACTCGGCGTCATCCATGACATCGGGTACCGGCATCACGAGGGTCCCCGCCTCGGCCGTGGCTACATCGCCAGGTCGATGTTCGTGGCAAGCCTGCTGGGCGCCTTCGGGATCGGGCGTTCGCCGAAATCCAAGGTCATGCCGATGCTGCTCCTCGCGGCGATGTGCCTTCCGGCGCTGATCATCGAGGCCGTCGTCAACGGGGTGCACCTCAAGACGCAGCCGGTGGCCTATCACCGCTATCCGATGGTGCTGCAAGCGGTGGTCGCCATCTTCGTCGCCGCGCAGGCTCCGCAGAGCGTTTCCCGGGACCTGCGGTTCCGGCTGACCTCGCTGTACTTCTCCCGACCGCTGCACCGCGGCGACTACGTGCTGGCGAAGTTCGCCGCGATGACCTGCGCGCTGCTGGTGCTGCTGGGCCTGCCGCTGACGATCCTGTACGGCGGAGGGCTGCTGGCCAAGCTGCCGTCGGTGGCAGAGACGCGGCACTACCTGCTCGGGCTCGCCGGTGCAGTGCTCTTCTCCCTGGTGCTGGCCGGAGTCGGGCTGCTGATCGCCGCCTTCACACCGCGACGTGGACTCGGTGTCGCTGCCGTCATCGCCGTCCTGCTGGTGAGCTATTCCGCGGTCAGCGTGGTGCAGGGCATCTCGGTTTCGGTGGGCCGATCGACCCTCGCCGGTTACGCCGGGGTGTTCTCGCCGTTCACCTTGGTCGACGGGGTGCAGGTCTGGCTGCTCCGCGCGGAGCCGTCCACGCCGGCCGGCCCTCCGGGCACAACGGGCGGACTGCTCTTCCTGGCCGTCACAGCCGCACTGATCGCCGGCACGTACCTCCTGCTGCTCATGCGCTACCGCAAGGTCTCGGTGTCATGAGCACGCTCACCCTCGAGGCGGTGTCGCGCTGGTTCGGCAACGTGGTGGCCGTCAACGGCGTCACGATGTCGATCGGGCCTGGCATCACCGGCCTGCTCGGGCCCAACGGTGCGGGCAAGTCCACGCTGATCCACTTGATGGGCGGTTTCCTGGCGCCCTCGGCCGGCACGGTGACCCTCGATGGCGCCGTCGTTTGGCGCAACACCTCCATCTACCAGCAGGTCGGTCTGGTCCCCGAGCGCGAGGCGATGTATGAGTTCCTGACCGGCCGGGAGCTGGTGCTGGCCAATGCCGAGTTGCACGGGCTGACCGACCCGGATGCCGCCACCAGCCGGGCGCTGGCCACCGTCGAGATGACCGAGCCGGCCGGTCGGGCGGTCGCCACGTACTCCAAGGGGATGAAGCAGCGGGTCAAGATGGCCACCGCGCTCGTGCACGACCCGGCCATCCTCCTGCTCGACGAACCCTTCAACGGCATGGACCCGCGTCAGCGCATGCACCTGATGGCCCTCCTGCAGGAGATGGGGCGGCAGGGCAGGACCGTGCTGTTCAGCTCGCACATCCTCGAAGAGGTCGAGCAGATCGCCAACCGCATCGAGGTCGTGGTCGCCGGCCGGCACGCCGCGTCGGGCGACTTCCACGAGATCCGGCGGCTGATGACCGATCGGCCGCACCTCTACATCGTGCGGTCCAGCGACGACCGTGCGCTCGCCGCCGTGCTCATGGCGGCGGGCGCATGTGATGGTGCCCGGCTGGACGCGGAGCACGGCGTGCTGCACGCCCAGGCGGCGGACTTCCCGCGCTTCGCCGGCTTGTTGCCCACCCTGGCGCGTGACAAGGACATCCACCTCTACGAGGTCACACCGGCCGATGAGTCGCTGGAGAGTGTCTTCTCCTACCTGGTCGGATCTTGAACGCCACGGTTATCAGGCTCACGGCGCGCGGCCTGCTCGGTCGCCGCCGATCGCTGCTCCTGCTCCTGCTGCCCGGTGTTCTGCTCCTGCTCGCCACGATCATCCGGCTCATCGCCGGCACCGACGAGACCATTGCCCGTACGCTCCTCAAGGCCTTCGGGCTCGGCACGCTGGTGCCCCTGCTCGGTCTCATCGCCGGCACCGGCGTCCTGGGTCCGGAGATCGACGACGGTTCCGTCGTCTATCTGCTCGCCAAGCCGATCAGCCGTCCGGTGATAGTCGTGTCCAAGCTCCTGGTCGCGGTGGTCACGGTGACCGGATTCGCCGCCGTACCGACCCTGCTCGCCGGGCTCATCCTGTCCGGTTCCGTCGGGGGACTCGCCGCCGGGTACGCGGTTGGCGCGCTCGTCGCGGGCGTCACCTACTGCACCGTCTTCGTGCTGCTCGCCGTGCTGAGCCGTCACGCAATCATCGTGGGGCTGCTCTACGCGCTTCTCTGGGAGACCGTCATCGGCGGATACGTGCCGGGTGCCCAGGTGCTGAGCATCCAGCAGTGGGCGCTGGCGGTCACCCGCTCCATCGTCGGTGCCGAGGTCAAGTCGGCGGTGTCCCTACCCGTCGCGGTCACGCTGTTGGTGATCGTCTGCGCCGGAGCCACCTGGTACGCGGGCCAGCGCCTGCGGACTCTGACGCTCACGAGCGAGGAGTAGCCGCAACTGTGGCCCCGTGATCTTCACTCGCCCTCCAGCGTTGCAGCGCGACGCTGGAGGGCGACTTCCGGCGGCTAGCGATGATCGACGAAAGGCTGCGGCACCCCGATCCGCCCGTCCGACCAGGTGTAGTACGTGGTCATGCCGGTCGAGGCATTGTCGGTGTAGTCCCCGAAGTTCGGGGAGATGAACGACGAAGTGCCGCTCCAGTCGGTACTTCCGGTGGTGATCGGGAAGTCCGCGGCGGAGGTTGTGGGCGTCTTGCGCGTCTCGCCGAAGTAGTCGGTCTGCGCCGAGTTCGGACCGCCGATGCGCCGGTCGTACCACGATGTGGCGACCGAACCGTCGCTGCGCACGCTCACGGCCGGCAGGAAGTGCAGAGCATAGGAGTTGTCGTCGTTCACCTTGCTGATCGGGCCGGCGACCTCCAGATTCATCGGCAAAGCGCGCATCCAGATATCACCGAGCGGGTGCGCGCTGGCGTCGTTCCACACGACGACGACGACCTTGCCGAGCGGCGCGTCGACCGCGATGCGCGGGAAGTCCTGACCGAGCCCGCGGCTGAAACCGGCGATCGCGACGGCGTCGAGTGACTTCACGCCACCGGCGCCGTTGGAGTTGCGCTGGCCAAGGCTCACGATTCGCGGCAAGCCTGGACCGCCGACGACGGGCGAGCTGTCACCCGCTCGGACGCGAGCAGCATGGATGAAGACGTACGGGTTGCCGTTGAACAGGTTCGAGTCGACGTTGCGCTCCCAGGAGAGGTACGCGTCACCGCCTGGTGCCATCGAGAGGTAGGTACCGGTGTTGACCGTGTCAGGTTCCTCCGGCCAAACGGTGATGGGCGCCGTCCAGGCGGCGCGTGTGAGCGTCCGTGGGTCGCTTGGCACCCTGGCTCGCAGAGCTCGACCTGGCCCGCCCCGCTCTGGCCGGCGTATCCGAAGAAGAACCTCGTGTACGAGATGCCCAGCCGCCGGCTGACGCCGTCGTAGGACAACCACTCCTTGTCGAGGAAGGCGAGACTCGGATCGTCGTCGGCGGGATCGCCGTTGAGGATCGTGCACAGGTCGCCGCCGTCAGCCGCGACCACCGGCAGCCCGAAGGAGGCGGCGCCGGTGGGGCTGACGGTCAGGATCTCGACGGCGATCTGGAAGCGGGCGGGGCCGGTCGAGCAGTCGAAGAGGTTCGACGGCAGAAACAAGCTGCCAATCGCGAAGTGATGCGCGTCTATTGCGGCGATCGTAGGGTCTCCGAACCACTGCTGGTTCGGGCTGTTGCTGTTG
>JBBPZR010000032.1:0-30304 GCA_038276285.1 Mycobacteriales bacterium
GGTCACCGAGTCGATGGCCGCACCGGGAAGGCACGGGGCGATCCGCTCGATGTCGAGCAGCACCGACCAAGCCTGGTCCCGGGGCACCGGCACGGTGAACTCGTGGTCAAGGCGCATGATCTAGTCCTCCAAGGCTTGCAGATCCGCGGGAGTGTCGATGTCGTACGCGGATCCAGTTCCGTCACAGGGCACCGGCGTCACGATGCCGGTATGGGCTCGCAGCCAGGGGCCGGCCCCGGCGTCGCCGGTTGCACTGGCGACAACCTCGGGCCACCGGCCGCGCGAGAGCAGCACCGGGTTGCGCCACTGGCCGGCGTACGTCGCCACGGCCGCAACCGCTCCCTCGCGCCACGCCGCGGCGAGCCGGTCGACCGCGTCAGGGCCGACCAGGGGCTGGTCGGCAAGCGCGATCACGACAGCCTCCACGGTGTCCGGCAACGCGGCCAGGCCGCACCGCAGAGAGGAGCCCAATCCGGTGGCCCACTCGGGGTTGACCACCGTGTCCGCCAGGTCGAGCGTGGCGCGCACCGCTTCGGCGTCCGCCCCGAGAACGGTCAGCACTGGGGCGCAGCCACCGGTCCGCAGCATGCGGACCGCTCGCGCCACCAGCGGCTCGCCTTCGTAGGACACCAGTGCCTTGGATCGGCCGAAGCGCGTCCCGCCGCCCGCGGCCAGCACCAAACCGGCGAGGGTCATCGCACCGCCTTCGCGTGCACGTCACCCCTGGTCCCGGTCAGCGGCCGGCCGGAGCCCGCCCAACGCAGCGCGATGATCTCGGCCGCGATCGAGATCGCGGTCTCCTCGGGCGTGCGGGCACCGAGGTCCAGCCCCACCGGGGACCGCAACCGGGACAACTCGTTGTCGGTCAGTCCGATCTCCTTCAGCTGTGCGAGCCGCTCGTCGTGAGTCCGCCGGCTGCCCATGGCGCCCACGTATACCGCGGAGGTGCGCAACGCGACCTCGAGCAGCGGCACGTCGAACTTCGGGTCGTGCGTCAGCACGCAGATCACGGTGCGCGAGTCGACCGTGGTGCGGGCAAGGTAGCGGTGCGGCCACTCGACGACCACCTCGTGCGCGTCGGGGAACCGCTTGGCCGTGGCGAAGACGGCCCGCGCGTCGCACACGGTGACCCGGTAGCCGAGAAAGACCCCGATCCGCGCGACGGCCGCCGCGAAGTCAATAGCGCCAAACACCAGCATCCGCGGCGGCGGGGCGTAGGACTCCACGAAGACGGTGACCTCGTCGCGCCGGCGCTCGCCGGCCGGCCCATAGTGCCGCTGGCCGGTGCTGCCCGCTTCGAGCATCCCCCGGGCGTCGTCGGTCACGGCGGCGTCCAGACCCGTAGCGCCCAGGGATCCGGCCACCCGCCGCGGCCAGACCGCCAGCCGCCGGCCGAGGCTGCCACCAGCAATCACCGTGGCGATTGCCACCGGTTCGCCGGCGTCGATGGCGGCGAAAGCGTCCGACAGTTCGGGGGACGTCTCCCGGTCGATCGCCTGCACGAACAGCGTGACGATCCCGCCACAGGTGAGCCCCACCGCGAACGCGTCCTCGTCGCTGTAGCCGAAGGTCTGCAGCACCGGCTCGCGGGACTCGATGACGCCGGTGGCGATGTCGTACACGGCGCCCTCGACGCAGCCCCCGGAGACGCTGCCCACCGCCTCGCCCGCCGCCGTCACGGCCATCGCCGAGCCCGGCAGGCGTGGCGCGCTCAGGCTCACCCCCACGACGGTGGCCAGACCGAAGCGCTCGCCGGCGTCGTACCAGCCGCGCAGTGATCCGAGGATGTCACGCACCGGCCCGCACCTGTCCCGCGACGACCTGCGCCAGGCGCTCCAGGGCGCCGAGGCTGTGCCCTTCGACGAAGTCGTCGATGTAGGGCAGAGCTGCCGCCATGCCGGCCGCCAGCGGCGCGTAGCCGGGCACCGCCTTGCGCGGGTTGGCCCAAACGACGCGGCGGGCCAGCCGGGACAGCCGGGCCATCTGCTCGCCGAGGAGCGAGGCATCACCGCGCTCCCAACCATCGGAGAGCAGCACGACAACCGCCCCTCGGGCCGTGCCGCGCTGTCCCCACTGGTCGAGGAAGTCGCGGAGCAACTCCCCCAGCCGCGTTCCACCACTCCAGTCCGGCACCGCGGCCGACACCGCCGTTAGGGCCGCTTCGACGTCCGGCGATGCCATCTCTTTGGTCACCCGGGTCAATCGCGTACCGATCGTGAAGACCTCGGTACGTGCCCCGCGCCGCCGGCCGGCCGCGTGCGCGAAGCGCAGCAACGCCTCGCCGTACGGCGACATGGACCCGCTCACGTCGACGAGGATGACCACGGGCCGGGGCCGGGTCGGGTGCCGGTGCCGGGCCAGCACGGCCACCTCACCCCCGTCACGCAACAGGTCGCGAGCCGTGCGCCGGGCGTCGACCGTCCCGCGCGCCGCCGGCTGGAATCGGCGCGACTGGCGGGTCTGCCCGGGCAGCGACAACGCGGACAGCGCCTCGCGGAGCACCCTGCGCTCCTCAACGGACAGCGTCGCGACATCACGGTGCCGCAGCAGTTCGACGCGGCTGGCCGAGGCTCGCAAGACCCGGACGTCTTCATCGCCGGTTGCGCCCTCCTCCGGAAGCGCGTCCGGGCCGTCCTCGCCGCTCGACACGGGAACGGCCCGCAGCGGTGGCCGGGTACGCGGCCGGGTCCGGACAAGGTCGCCTGAGAAGACCGCGGCGAAGACCCGGTCGTAGCGAGGAAAGTGATCCGGTGCGTGGCACAGGGTGAGGCGACCGGCCCAGTAGACGTCGTCACGGCTGGTGGGGTCGAGCTCGGCCAGAGCCCGCACCGCCTCGACCGACCGATCAGGCCCTGTCGGCAGCCCGGCTGCCTCTAGCGCCCGCGAGAGAGCGACCATGACAGTGACGGCGTCGGCGGCCACTGCTACGCCCCGGCGACCGCTCGGGCCACCAGAGCACCGAGGTCGATACCACCGGCCCTTTCGGTGTCCTCACGATACTTCAGCACCGCTCCCAGGGTGGCGGCGGCCACCGCCGGATCGAGCTCCTCGGCACCGAGAGCGGCTAGCGCCTGCGCCCAGTCGATCGTCTCGGCCACCCCAGGCCGCTTGAGCAGGGGCTCCTGGCGGAGCGCCTGCACAGCCGCGGTCACCTGACGCACCAGCCGTTCCGAGGCCTCCGGTACGCGTAAGGCCACGATGTCGACCTCGCGGGCGAAGGAGGGATGCTCGAGCCAGTGATAGAAGCACCTGCGCTTCAGCGCATCGTGCACGTCACGGGTCCGGTTGGACGTGATGACGACGACCGGGGGAGTCTCCGCCCGCAGCGTGCCCAGCTCGGGCACCGTCACGGCAAAGTCGCTGAGCATCTCGAGCAGGAACGCTTCGAACTCGTCATCGGCCCGGTCGACCTCGTCGATCAGGAGGACACTGGGCGTCGTCTCCAAGGCGGCCAGCAGCGGGCGGGCGACCAGGAAGCGCCGGGAGTACATCTCGCGTTCGAGTGACTCGACGTCCGACACCCCGGCCACCTCGGCGGCCCGAAGGTGCAGCAACTGGCGGGGGAAGTCCCAGTCGTAGAGCGCCTGGCTGGCGTCGATGCCCTCGTAGCACTGCAGCCGGATCAGCGGCGCGCCGAGCAGGCCGGCCAGCGCCTTGGCCAGCTCGGTCTTGCCGACCCCCGCCTCGCCCTCGCAGAACAGAGGGCGGGAGAGTTTCAACCCGAGGTACGCGGCCGTGGCCAGGCCCTCGTCAGCCAGGTAGGAGTGCTCGGCGAGCCGGTCGGCCAGGGCGGCCGGCGAACCGATGTCGGCCGGGAGGAGGGCGCCGGCCACCTAGCTCGCGATCGCCCGCTCGAGTGCCCGCCGGGTGAGCACGCGGGCCAGGTGCTGTCGGTAGTCCGGCTGCGCGTTGAGGTCGGCGGCCGGTGAGGTGCCGTCAGCGGCATGCTCGGCCGCTGCCGCGAGCCCCCCGTTTCCAACCGAGGCACCCACTAGGGCCTGCTCTGCGGCGGACGCCCGCAGCGGAGTCGGCCCCATGTTCGTCAGGCCGATCCGGGCCTCCGCCACCGAGTCGCCCTCGCGGCGCACCAGCGCGCAGACCGCCACGATGGCCCAGGCCTGTGCCACCCGGTTGAACTTCTCGTAGTGCCCGCCCCAGCCGTCGGACAGCTTGGGGACGCGGACCTCGACGAGCAGCTCACCCGGGCCGACAGCGGTCTCGAGATAGTCGACGAAGAACTCGCCGGCCGGCACCGTGCGCCGCCCGCCCGATCCGGCGATGGTGAAGGACGCCTCCAGGGCCAGCGCCACCGCTGGCAGGTCGCCGGCCGGGTCGGCGTGGGCAAGCGCGCCGCCGAACGTGCCGCGGTGCCGCACCGCGGGATCGGCGATCAATTCGGTGGCCTGGCCGATGACCGGGCAGTGCTGTGCGATCAGCGGGTCGTGGACGACGTCGTAGTGGGTGGTCATCGCTCCGATGACCAGGCCATCACCGTCCTCGCGTACTCCCCGCAGCTCATCGATGCCACCGACGTCGACCAGCGTGCTGGGGTAGGCCAGCCGCAGCCGCAGCAAGGGCAGCAGGCTCTGGCCGCCGGCCAGCACCTTGGCGTCTTCGCCGCCCTCGGACAGCGCGGAGAGGGCCTCCTCGACCGACGACGCGGGTACGTAGTCGAAGCTGGCCGGGATCATTCCGCTCCTCCCGCCGTGTCACCTGATGTGACAGCCGTCTGGGCACCGCCGTAGGCGACCGTGCCGGCCGCCGCGCGATCACCGCCCGAGGAGCCGTCCTTGATCGCCCGCCAGACCCGCTCCGGCGTGGCCGGCATCCGAATGTCGTTGATGCCGTACGGGCGCAGCGCGTCGACGATGGCGTTGATCACCGCCGGGGTCGAGGCGATGGTGCCCGCCTCGCCGACCCCCTTGACGCCGAGCGGGTTGGACGTCGCCGGCGTCTCGGTGCGGTCGGTGGTGAACTCCGGCAGGTCCGGTGCCGCCGGCACAAGATAATCGACCAGCGAGCCGGTGACCAGATTGCCCTCCGCGTCGTAGACGGCTTCCTCGTACAGCGCCTGCGCGATCCCCTGCGCGATACCACCGTGCACTTGGCCTTCGACGATCATCGGGTTGATGACGTTGCCCACGTCGTCGACCGCGACGTAGGAACGGATCTTGGTGAACCCCGTCTCGGTGTCGACCTCGACCGCACACAGGTGTGTGCCGTGCGGGAACGAGAAGTTCTCCGGGTCGAGCACGGCCTCGGCGTTGATCGACGGCTCCATGCCCTCCGGCAGGGCATGCGCGGCGAAGGTAGCCAGCGCGACGTCCTGGATGGTCTTCTTGGCCTCGGGCGAACCCTTCACCGAGAAGACGCCGTCGGCGAAGTCGAGGTCGCCCTCGTCGGCTTCGAGCATGTGGGCCGCGACCCGTCGGGCCTTCTCGATGACCTTCTGCGCCGCCAGGTGCACCGCGACCCCGCCTACCACCAGTGAGCGCGAGCCGTAGGTGTCCATGCCCATCGGCGCCGAGGCGGTGTCACCGTGGATGACCTCGATGTCCTCGAACGGCACGCCCAAGGCGTCGGCGGCGATCTGGCTCCAGGAGGTGGCGTGTCCCTGGCCGTGCGGGCTGGTGCCGGTGACCACCTCGACCTTGCCGGTCGGCAGCATCCGGATGCTGGCCATCTCCCAGCCGCCCGCACCGTAAGACAGGGACCCCAGCACCCGCGACGGCGCCAAACCGCACATTTCGGTAAACGTCGAGATGCCGATGCCCAGCTGTACGGGGTCCTGCCGGTCGCGGCGCTCCCGCTGTTCGCGTCGCAGGTCGTCGTAGCCGAAGATCTGCATCGCCTTGTCGGTGGCGGCCTCGTAGTTGCCACTGTCGTAGGTCATCCCCGCGATCGTCTCGTACGGGAATTCCTCGTGCTTGATCCAGTTCTTGCGGCGCAGCTCCATCGGGTCCATCCCGAGCTCGGCGGCCAGCTCGGTCACGATCCGCTCGATCGCGTACGTCGCCTCGGGTCGCCCGGCACCGCGGTAGGCATCGGTCGGCGTCTTGGTGGTGAAGACGCCGGTGCACCGGAATCGGTAGCCCTCCATCTTGTAGATGGAGTTGAACATGAAGGCGCCCAGGATGGGGATGCCCGGTGTGACCAGCTGGAGGTAGGCGCCCATGTCGGCCTTGAGATCGACCGACAGGCCGAGGATGGTTCCCTCGCGGGTGGCGGCGATCTCGATGTCCTGGATCTGGTCGCGGCCGTGGATGGTGGCCTGGTAGCCCTCGCTGCGTGACTCGGTCCACTTGACCGGGCGGCCGAGGTGCTTGGCCACGATGAGGGTGATGACTTCCTCGGCGTAGACGTTGAGCTTGGAGCCGAAGCCGCCGCCGACGTCGGGTGCGATGACCCGGATCTTCTGTTCCGGGACACCGGTCACCAGCGCCAGCATGACACGCAGGATGTGCGGGATCTGGGTCGCGGAGTAGACGGTGAACTCGTTGGCGGCCGCGATCGGCTCCACGACGACGCAGCGCGGCTCGATCGCGTTGGGGATGAGCCGCTGCTGGATGAACCGCCGCTTGATCACCACGTCGGCCTTGGCCTTGGCCGCGTCGTAGTCGCCGCCGTCGAAGGGCCACAGGAAGCTCTTGTTGGTGCCCTTGTCGGAGTGCACGAGCACCTCGTCCTTGAGCGCCTCCTCCATGTCCAGCACCGGCGGCAACGGCTCGTAGTCAACCTCGATGGCCTCGAGTGCGTCAGCGGCCTGGTAGCGGTCGCGGGCCACCACGACGGCCACCGCGTCCCCGACGTGGCGTACTTCGTCCGTCGCCAGCGGCGGATGGTCCGGGTGGACCATGTCGGCGGTGACCGGCCACGCGCACGGCAGGCTGCCCAGCTCGCCGGCGAGGTCGGCGCCGGAGAAGGCGGCCATGACGCCGGGCCGCTGCATCGCCGGCGAGGCGTCCACCCTGGTGATGCGCGCGTGCGCCATCGGGCTGCGCAGGACGGCCATGTGCAGCAGGCCCGGCAGGGTGATGTTGTCGGTCCAACGCGTCTGTCCAGTGATCAGCCGGGCGTCCTCCTTGCGCCGGCGGGCCTGGCCGATCTGCCGCGTGCCGTCGGGGCCGCTCTGCTCGCCGCTTTCCGCGATTTGCTCAGCGACCAGTCCGGCATCGATCTGCTCGGTCATCGATTCGCCTCCGCCGTGGTCAGGTCGATCGTCCGGTCACCGCGCGCCTCGGCGGCAGCGGCCTGGACGGCTCGCACGATGTTCTGGTAGCCGGTGCACCGGCACAGATTGCCCTCGAGCCCCTGCCGCACCTCGTCGTCCGTGGGCGAGGGATTCTCACCCAGCAGATCGATGGCCGCCATGATCATGCCCGGGGTGCAGTAGCCGCACTGCAGGGCATGCTCCCCGTGGAAGGCCCTCTGCATCGGGTGCAGCGAGCCGTCGCCGGTGCCGCCTAGGCCCTGGATCGTGGTGATTTCCGCACCCTCGGCCTGCACCGCGAGCATCGTGCAGCTCTTCACACTCACCCCGTTGACGTGAACGGTGCACGACCCGCAGTTGGAGGTGTCGCAGCCGATCGGGGTCCCGACCAGGCCGAGAGTGTCTCTGAGGTAGTGCACGAGCAGCAGTCGCGGCTCGACATCGTCGGCGTATCGCACGCCATCCACCATGACTTCGACGCGGGTCATCAAACCTCCTGGATCGCACACGGTGCCCTAACTCACACTATGGCGTCCCTGCGGTTGCGCAAGTCCGGCCGGGACTAAACCAAACCGGTGCCGACCGCTCTGCCGATGCCGAAGGTGATCGCCGCGGCCAGGCCACCCAGAACGAGTTGGCGCGCCCCGCTGTAGAGCCAGCCACGGTTGGTGAAGCGGGAGGTCAGGGCACCGGTGCCGAAGAGCCCGGCCACCGACAGCAGAAGGGACGCGGTCAGGTTCGTGGCACCCAGCAGGTACGGGACCAGCGGCAGAAAGGCGCCCACTGTGAACGACAGGAAGGACGCGATGGCGGCCGTCCACGGCGAGGGCAGGTCGTCGGGATCGACCCCCAGCTCTTCGCGCACATGGATCCGCCAGCGCTGCTCTGGATCGACAGACAGTTGTGCCGCGACCTGCCGGGCCAGCTCGGGATCGAGACCGCGCTGCACGTACATCGACGCGAGCTCTGCCTGCTCGGCCTCAGGATTGCGCTTCAGCTCGCTGCGCTCGATGTCGATCTCGGCCCGGGTGAGCTCGGTCTGCGAGGCCACCGAGGTGTATTCGCCCACTGCCATCGAGAAGGCACCCGCGACGAGCCCGGCGAGGCCGGCCAGGGCGACGGTCGACGGGCCGGCACTGCTGCCGGCGACGCCGCAGATGAGGGCAAGGTTGGAGACGAGCCCGTCCATGGAGCCGAAGACAGCCGGCCGCAGGGGCCCCCCGGTGACGTCACGATGCTCGTGGTGCGCCTCGGGGACGACGCGGCCGGTTGGCGCCCCGGTCTCAGGTCGGATGGTCACTCGTCGAGGGTACGTCGACGGCTGAGTCATCACCTGGCTCCTCCGCCGCCCGTTGCACCGTCTCCTCACGCGGCCCTGGATGCCGGACGAACCACAGCACGGCGCCGATCAGCGCGATCAGGGCGACCCACTCGTTGATCCGGACGCCGAAGATGGTGTTGGCCTGATCTGCGCGCAGCGCCTCGATCCAGAGCCGGCCCACCGCGTACGAGGCGATATAGAGCGCGAAGGCCCGGCCGCGGCCCAGCTTGAACCTGCGGTCGGCCCAGATCACCAGTCCGGCTGTACCGAGGTCCCATAGGGACTCGTACAGGAAGGTCGGGTGGTACGTGGCCTGCCCGGGCACCGTGCCGTCTCGACCCGGATCTATCCGCAGAGCCCACGGCAGATGGGTCGGCCGGCCGAAGAGTTCCTGATTGAAGTAGTTGCCCCACCTGCCGATGCCCTGCGCGACCGCGATGCCGGGGCCCACCGCGTCGGCGAAGGCGGGCAGCGACATGCCGCGGCGCCGGCAGACAATCCAGGCTCCCACTCCGCCGAGCAGGATCGCACCGGGAATGCCCAGGCCGCCGCGCCAGACGTAGAGCGCCTCGATGGGGTGACCGCCCTTGCCGAAGTAGGCCTGCGGCGAGGTGATGACGTGATAGAGCCGGCCCCCGAGCAGGCCGAACGGCACGGCGAGGGCCGCCACATCGGTCACGGCACCCTTGTGGCCGCCGCGAGCCCGCCACCGCCGCTCACCCATGACCACGGCCGCGATGACGCCCAGGATGATGCACAGCGCGTAGGCCCGGATCGGCACCGGCCCGAGGTGCCAGACGCCGCGCGCCGGCGACGGTATCGAGGCCAAAAGCATGCCCACACCGTAGTCGTCGGGTGCCGGAGTGCCACGAACGCCCGCAGGTGGCTATCGTCGCCAGTCATGAGCCCCTCGACGGGCGGCCTGGTAACAACCGCGGCTGCCGTGATCCACGATCCGGCCGGACGTGTCCTGCTCATCCGGCAGAACTACGGCCAGCGCCGCTGGGGCCTGCCCGGCGGCCGGATCAACGGCGGCGAGACACCGGTGCACGCCGTCGTGCGCGAGGTCCGGATGGAGACCGGGCTCGAGACGCGGGTCGTCGACCTGGTCGGCCTCTATCACCTCTGCGGCGGCAGCGACGGCCTGCCGGAGCAGATCACCTATGCCTTCCGGTGCGAGATCGTCGGCGGCGAAGCCAGCGTGAACTCCCCCGGCAAGGTGGCGCGGGTCGGCTGGCACGAGCCGCAGGCCCTTCCTTCGCCGACAACGGCCTCGGTGCCGATCATGGTGGCCGACAGTGCGGCGGGACGTTCGGGCATCGTCAAGGACGTCGTCCGGCCTGACTAGGCGACCGCGCATGCAGTGCCGGTCGGCGGGTTAGCGCGCCGGATCAGTGGAAGCGGTACGACTGCCAGGTGCGGCCACCGTCGCGGCTCGACCACACCGATCCGTCCGGCGATCCGGGTAGGGCCACTAGCGAGGTCGCCGTACGGGCCCCGACGTACCACCATCCGGTGGCCAGCCGGGGCAGGCCGGCCTCGGCGAAGGTCCGCCCGCCATCGGTGCTGCGCAAGACGGTTCCGCCCAGGTCGGGATTGCCGGCCGCCACCAGCAGGAGCGTCGAACTGGCGGCGGCGACGCTGAGCACGCCGCCGGGAACCCGTGCGGAACCGTCGGCGACCTTGCGCCAGGTGGCTCCGCTGTCGTCGGACACCCAGGGCGACAGGTACAGCGACCCAGCGGCGCCTTCGCCACAGAATGCGACCAGCCGGGCAGTCGACGCGCTGGCGGCCACCGCGCTCGGCGGCGGACCGGTCGCACAGGGAGGGATCGCGGCAGGGGTCCACGACGACGACCGGTAGGCCCAGGCCCGAGAGGTGGGCGGGTCCAGGAGGATGACGAGGCCGTGCTGGCCGCTCAGCGCCAGGTCCCCGCCATAGGGATGCGAGCCGGATGCGACTCCGGGCACCGGTCGCCAGTCGTCGGCGCTGACCGGTGTCTGGTACAGCGGATGAGGCTTGCACCGACTGCCCGCGGAGCCGCAGGTGGCGGCCAGTGCGTACGCGGTGCGACCGTCCGTCTCGACATCGAGGACGGCAAGCTCGCCGGCCGGCAGCGAAAAGGTCTGGCGCTGCCAGTGCCGACCACCGTCGTGGGTGGCGTAGAGGGCGTCGCCGAAGACCCAGCCATCACTCGGATTGGCGAAGCGCACCTCGCTGACTTGACCGGGGGCCGGCCCGACGACGAGGCGGTTGGCCGGCAGCGGCGCCCTGGGCGCCGGCAACCCGCGCCAGGTGCGACCGCCATCGCCGGTCACGACCAGGGAGGTGCACGGCGGGCGACGGCAAGGAGCATCGCCGAGCAGGAACCCCACCGAGGAGGACACGTAACTGACCGACCAGGGCCGGAATCCACGCGGGACCGGGCCAGTGCCCAATGTGGGTGCGGCCGCCCCCGACGCCGAGGCTGCCGGGCTGGCTGTCGCTTCGGGCGATGCGGTCGCGCTGGCGGCGGGCGGGTTGGGGGGGCCGTCGGGAGCCGGATCCGGCCGGGTCAACAGCACGCTCCCGGTCGCCGCACCGGCCAGGACGGCCACGGTGAACAGACCCGCACCGGCGGCCCGGTAGCGCCGCCGGGATCGGGCCCGGCGGGTGATCTCCTCGAATCGACCGGTCGGTGGCGCCAGCGGGTCGACGTCCAAGGGCCGCAACAGCCGGTCCAGCGGATCGGTCATCGGGATCCCTCCAGGTCTGCGAGCAGCCGGGCGCGGGCGTCGAAAAGGGCGCTCTTGACGCTGCCCTCGGGCTTGCCGAGAACGGCGGCCACCTCGCGGATCGGCAAGTCGGCGTAGTAGTGCAGCAGCACGACGGCGCGCAGGCGTTCCGGCAGCCGTTCGACCACGTCGCGCACGCCGAGGTCGGGCCCGGCTACGTCGTTCGGCTGCGCGGCGATCCGGCGCAACGCCCGGCGCTCGCGCTGAGTCCGCCGCCAATGGTCGCGGATCAGGTTCGTGGCGGTCATGTACAGCCAGGGGCGGGGCTCGTCGACGGTGCGCCAGCGGGTGAGCAGCCGGGTGAAGGCCTCGGTGGCGAATTCGTGGCCCAGGTCGGCGTCACCGGCCAACCGGGCGCACCAGCCCGCCAGCCGGCCGTAGTGCGCCAGGTAGATCTCGCGCAGCATCTCATCGCGATCGAGCACCTGACCGCCTCTCGCCGCCGACCCGATCATCGTGCCCCCGAGCTCCATGACCCTGTGACGACGCAGCGGCCGGGAAGGTTCGACCCAGCTCCGGAGCTCGAGAACGCTAGGACCGGTCGCGGACACCGGCGGCGAGTTCCGCGGTCAGCGCGGCCAGCGCTTGCCGACCGTCGGCTTCGGAAGGTGCATCGAGCAGGCAGCGGACGAACGCTGAACCCACGATGACGCCATCGGCGTAGCCGGCCACTTCGGCCGCCTGGCGACCGTTGCTGACCCCCAGCCCGAGGCCCACCGGCAGGTCCGTCGCCGCCCGGACCCGGTCGACCAGCCCGGGCCCCCGCGCGCTGGACGCCGCACGGGCACCGGTGACTCCCATCACCGACGTCGCGTACACGAATCCCCGGCAGTGCCGCGCCGTCATCGCGATCCGCTCGTCGGTCGAGGACGGGGCCACCAGGAAGACCCGGTCCAGACCGGTCGCGTCCGACGCCCGCAGCCACGCGCCGGCCTCCTCGGGGATCAGATCCGGGGTGATCAGGCCCGCCGCACCAGCCGCGGCCAGGTCATGCGCGAACCGGTCGACGCCGTAGGCCTCCACCGGATTCCAGTACGTCATCACGAGGGTTGGTACGCCCGTGCGCGCGACCGCCTCCACCGTGGCGAGCACATCCCGGGTGCGTACGCCCGCGGTCAGCGCGCGGTCGACCGCGGCCTGGATGGTCGGGCCGTCCATCAGCGGATCGGAGTACGGCAGGCCGACCTCGACGGCGTCGACCCCGGATTCCACCATCACCTGCAATGCCGCGATGGCGCCCTCGACGCTCGGGAAGCCGGCCGGCAGGTAGCCCACCAGCAGGCCCCGCCCGTCCGCCCGCCCGCGGGCGAACGCCTCAGCTAGCCGGCTCACCCGAGATCGAACCACCGGGCGGCGGTGTCCATGTCCTTGTCGCCCCGGCCGGAGCAGCAGACGAGCACGGTCGCGTCAGGTCCCAGCTCGCGGGCCAGTGGCAGCATCCCGGCGAAGGCATGTGCGGTCTCGATCGCGACCAGGATCCCCTCCGTACGGGCGACCAGGGCCATGGCCTCCATGGCCTGCTCGTCGGTCACGGCGTGGTACTCGGCCCGGCCGCTGTCGAACAGCCAGGCATGTTCGGGGCCGACACCCGGGTAGTCCAGCCCGGCGGAGATCGAGTGGGTGGGCTGGGTCTGGCCGTCCTCGTCCTGCAGCAGGTAGGTGCGCATGCCGTGCAGGACCCCCGGTCGTCCGCCGGCGATGGCCGCCGCGTGCCGGCCGGTATCGACGCCATCTCCCCCGGCCTCGTAGCCGACCAGCCGCACACCGTCATCGGGGATGAACGCCGCGAAGATCCCGAGCGCGTTGGAGCCACCGCCGACGCAGGCGGCGACGACGTCGGGCAGCCGGCCGGTCAGCTCGAGACACTGGGCCCGCGCCTCCACGCCGATGATCCGCTGGAAGTCGCGGACGATAATCGGGAAGGGATGCGGCCCCATCACCGAGCCGATGACGTAGTGCGTCGTCTCGACGTTGGTCACCCAGTCGCGCATCGCCTCGTTGATGGCGTCCTTGAGGGTCTGCGACCCTGTCGTGACGGGCACGACGGTCGCACCGAGCATCCGCATCCGGGCGACGTTGAGCGCTTGGCGCCGGGTGTCCTCCTCGCCCATATAGACGACGCACTCCAGCCCGAGGTAGGCACAGGCCGTCGCCGTGGCCACGCCGTGCTGTCCGGCGCCGGTCTCGGCGATCATGCGGTGCTTGCCCATCCGCTTCGCCAGCAACGACTGGCCGAGCGCGTTGTTCAGCTTGTGCGAGCCGGTGTGGGCCAGATCCTCGCGCTTGATCAGCACCCGGGCCCCGCCGGCCTCCTGCCCGAGCCGGCCGGCCACGGTGAGCGGGGTGGGCCGCCCGACGTAGGTCCGCAGCAGGCGGTCCAGCTCGTCGGTGAAGGCCGGGTCGGCGCGCGCCTTGTCGTAGCCGGTGACCAGCTCGTCGAGCGCCGCCACGAGGGCCTCGGGGACGAAGCGCCCGCCGTAGGGGCCGAAATGACCGCTGCTGTCGGGAAGCTGCGCCGTCATCGCCCGGAGTGCGGCGTCGCCGGATGCGCGCCGGCTGTGACCAGCTCGGCGACGGCCTGCCGCGGCGTCCGGTCGGTCACCAGGCCCTCACCGACGAGCACGGCATCGGCACCCGCCGCGGCGTAGGCGATCAGGTCGTGGGGGCCGCGTACGCCGGACTCCGCGATCTTGAGCACGGAGCTCGGCAGCCCGGGGGCCACCCGCTCGAAGACCGATCGATCGACCTCCAGGGTGCGCAGGTTGCGCGCATTGACGCCGATCACCCGGGCACCGGCAGCGAGCGCCCGGTCCGCTTCGGCCTCGTCGTGCACCTCCACCAGTGCCGTCATCCCCAGCGATTCGACCCGCTCGTGCAGCCCCGTCAGGGTGTTCTGGTCGAGCGCCGCGACGATGAGCAGGCACATGTCGGCACCGTGTGCGCGGGCCTCGTGCACCTGATAGCTGGTGACGATGAAGTCCTTGCACAGCAGCGGTACGTCAACCGCCGCACGGACGGCATCGAAGTCGGCGAGCGAGCCGCCGAACCGCCGGCCCTCGGTCACGACGCTGATGACCCGCGCGCCGCCGGCCTCGTAGTCGCGGGCCAGCGCCGCCGGGTCGGGAATCGCCGCGAGGTGACCGCGAGAGGGGCTGGCCCGCTTCACCTCGGCGATGACGCCGACTCCGCGCGCCGAGAGGATGGACAGGGCGTCACGCGCCGCCGTGCAGCGCCTGGCGTCTTGCTTGATCTGGTCGAGTGGCCGGGCCGCCTCGCGCTCGGCGACGTCGGCGCGTACCCCGACGATCAGCTCCTCGAGCACGTTCAACAGCCGTCCCCTCGTCGGTAACCGACTCGGGGAGCCTACCGACCACTCACCTGCCCACCTTGCGACGGGTCAGTTCCGAGAGGTATCCGGACGGCGAAGCATGCTCCGCCTTCGGCGGCCCGGCCGGCGGTCGCGCGGCCGCCGAGCCGCATTGAAAGCGCGTGTACCAGCGCCAGGCCGACACCGGTGCCGACGCGGCGAACACCGCGGTAGCGCTCGTAGAGGACCGATCTGTCGAAGGCCACCGCAAGGTCGTCATCGGTCAGTCCGGGGCCGCCGTCGCGTACCTCGACGACGCCCTCCCCCGCGTCGGCTCGAACGCCGAGCGCGATCGGCCGCCCCGCGGGTGTGACCCGCAGGGCGTTCTCGGCCAGGCCGTCCACGATCTGGCGTACCCGGGTCGGATCGGTGACCACGCAGACCGGCACCGGCGACAAGTCGACCGTGAACACAACGCCCTCGGACCGGCAGCGGGCCGACCAGACGGTGGCGGCATCGGCCACCAGAGCGCGAAGGTCGACGTCGGCCAGGTCGATGCGGAAGTCCTGCGCGCCGAGCCTGGCCAGGTCGAGCAGGTCGGCGACCAGACGTTCCAGCCGGGCCGCCTCGGCCAGCATGGTGGCCCCGACCTGCGGAACGTCCGCTCCGGTGGTCACGCCGTCGGCAAGGGACTCGGCAAAGCCCTTGACCGCCGTCAGGGGCGTACGCAGCTCATGCGACACCGACAGCAGGAACTCCCGCTGCCGGCTCTCGCTGTACTGCAGCGCGCCGGCCAGCCGGTTGAGCGACTCGGCCACTTCGGCAACCTCGGCCGGGCCAGCGGCGACCAACCGGACATCACGCCGGCCGCTGGCCAGGTCGTGGGCGGCCCGCGCGGCCCGCTGCAGCGGCCGGGCCAGCCTGCGGGCCAGGAGTACGCCGGCCAGGGCTGCGACCGCCAGCCCGGCGAGCAGCGCCAGCGCCGTACGGCGCAGCACCTGGCCGGCCAGACCCGTCGCCTGCGACCGCGGCTGGGCGAGCACGATCGCTCCCCCGGTGTCCAGCGACCGCGTCTCCACCAGCACCGTTTCGCCGCCGACCCGCGTACGGAAGGAGCGCGGCAGCTCGCCCGAGGTGTCGGCACCAGCGACGACCTGGCGGGCCAGCGGCCCGACCTCTCCGCTCACCTTGCCCTGGGGATTCACCCGGGCGACCGAGATGCCCTGCCGTAACAGGAGCACACCCACCCGCGCCGGGAGCTTTCCGACGCCGGGGCGGGGTGCCAGCTGGGTACCGGCGATGACGTCGGCCTGGCGACCCAGCGCCCGCTGCGCCTCGGCGTCCGCCGCGTCCCGCACCAGCCCGTAGGACACCAGCCCGGCGATCAGGACGGCGACCGTCGCCACGGCGGTCGTCACCAGGGCGATCCGGGAGGCGAGCGTCGGTCGGGTCACGGCGTCTCAGCTCGGGTCACGGCGTCTCAGCGGAATAGCCCACGCCCCGCACTGTCCTAATAGGACTGTTTGAGCCGAGCTTCGCCCGGAGCTGGGCGATATGCACGTCGACGGTGCGGGTGCCGGCGGCGGAGGCATAACCCCAGACCTCGGAGAGCAACTGCTCGCGCTCAAAAACCCGGCCTGGGCGGCGCATCAGGTGCGCCAGCAGATCGAACTCCGTCGTGGTGAGTGCCACCTCGGCCTCGCCCACCCAGACGCGTCGCCGGGCCGGATCGAGGCGAATCTGCCCCACGACGAGTGCCGGCAGGTCGATGGATGCTGCGCCCCGGCGGAGGACGGTCTTGACCCGCGCGACGAGTTCGCGAGGCGAAAACGGCTTGGTGATGTAGTCGTCGGCCCCGAGTTCGAGACCGAGCACCCGGTCGACCTCGTCGTCGCGCGCGGTGACGAACAGCACCGGTGTCCAGTCCCCGGATTGCCGCAACTCGCGGCAGACCTGGGTTCCGTCGAGGCTCGGCAGGCCGACGTCGAGGACAATCGCGACCGGGTGCAGGCGGCGGGCCGCGGCGAGCCCCGCGCGGCCGTCGGATTCGACGTGCACCCCGAAGCCCTCCCGGGACAGGTACAACCGCTCGAGGTCGGCGATCGACCGCTCGTCCTCGATGACGAGCACCAAGCCCTTGCCTTCCGCAGCCTTGCTCTCAACGCTCACGCCGCTCCTCCGGTAATCCGACGGTACGGCGGATCCTCCCGCGGGCTGGCCAGGACGCGCGTTTGGTGCGTGTTCGAGCAGCGTTCGGGGAGGACTCGGCTCAGGCCTTCGGCCCGGCGCTGCCCGAATCGGTTGTGGCCAGCCTGATCAGCGCGAGGATCGCGATGATGGTGCCCACGAGGTAGCGGTTTTCGAGCACGAAAACGGCGACACCGGCCGCGATCGTGGCGGCGGCGAGGACCAGACCGAGAATCCGGGCCCGAGCGGCGCCGGTACGCAGATAGAGCCCCGCGCCCACCCACAGGACACCGAGCGCCAACTCCACCCCGCCGACGACGGGGACGGTGGCCAGGTGCAGCACGCCGAACGCGAACAGCAAACCGGCGGTGACGAAGAACGTCAGGGCAGCAGCCGCGTACCTGCCAGGCACCGGCTGAGACATGTGGGCAGGCTAGTGGGGAACGTCCCGGCCAGGCTCGGTCGGGTCCTCACCACGGTCGAGCGCGGCCCACACGTCGCCGTCACTGACCGGGCGCACCGCTGCCGGTGCGTCGTAGCGCGCGCCCAGCGCCAGCCAGGACCGTCCCCGGGTCGCGGCCAGGGCACCGGCAGCCAGCACCAGCAGGCCGCCGAGCATGCTCAGCACCGGCCAGAGGACGACCGAACCTCCGGTCAGCCGGGCCGCGGCCAGGCCGGTGATCGCCAGCCCGCTCAGCGCGAGCACGACGCCGACCGCGAAGCGGGTCCAGCCGCGGGCCGCGAGCAGGGCCACCACACCGGCCAGGGCGACGAGGGCGAGCGCTCGCGCGGTCGGCGTCGGCTGCCGACTGGCCGCGAACAGCACGATGAGCGCCCCACCCAGCGTGAGCAGGCAGGCAAGCGCCAGCTCGCGGCGTGCTCGCCGGCTCATCGCGCCGGCATCAGCGTGCTCGCCGCGGCGATGGCGTTGAGCACCGCGCGGGCTTTGTTCAGGCACTCTTGGTGCTCGGCATCGGGATCACTGTCGGCGACGATGCCGGCGCCGGCCTGTACGTAGGCCACGCCGTCGCGGATGAGGGCGGTCCGGATCGCGATAGCGGAGTCGAGGTCACCGGCCACGTCGAAGTAGCCCACGACCCCCCCGTACAAGCCGCGCCGGGTCGGCTCGAGTTCTTCGATGATCTCCATGGCACGCGGCTTCGGCGCCCCGGAGAGGGTGCCGGCGGGGAAGGTCGCGGTCAGCGCGTCGTAGGCGGTCCGACCGGGCGCGAGGTCGCCGACCACCATCGAGACGATGTGCATGATGTGGCTGTAGCGCTCGACCTGCATGAGTTCGACGACGTCGACAGTGCCCGGCAGGCAGACCCGGCTGAGGTCGTTGCGGGCGAGGTCGACAAGCATGACGTGCTCGCTGCGCTCTTTGGGATCGGCGATCAACTCGGCCGCCAGCCGCGCGTCCTCCTCGGGCGTCTCGCCACGCGGCCGCGACCCGGCAATCGGGCGCATCAACGCGCGGCCCTCCTGCACCTTGACGTGAGCCTCGGGTGACGAGCCCACGACATCGGTGCCGTCGGGGAAGCGCAGCAGGTACATGTACGGGCTCGGATTTCCGGCCCGGAGTACCCGGTAGACCGCCAGCGGGTCGGTGTTCGTGGCCAGCTGGAAACGCTGCGCCACAACGATCTGGAACGCCTCACCCGCGTGGATCTGCTCCTTGGCCCGCTCAACAGCGGCCTTGTAGTCGGCCGGCGTGGTGCCGGACTCGTACTCTGGCAGCGCGGTGTCCACAGTGGATACCGACGGTGGGGTCGGGGCGGCGAGCCGGGTGGTCATCGCGTCGAGCCGGGCGACGGCCGCGTCGTACTGCCGGTCGGTGTCTCCGGTGCCGCAGATCACGTTCGCCACGAGCAGGACGGAGCCGTCGGCGTGGTCGAGCACGGCGAGATCGCTCACCAGCATCATCGCCAGCTCCGGCAGGCACAGATCGTCCTTGGCCAGTGACGGCAGCCGTTCGAGCCGCCGGACGGCGTCGTAGCTGACGTA
This sequence comes from Mycobacteriales bacterium, assembly GCA_038276285.1. GTDB lineage: Bacteria > Actinomycetota > Actinomycetes > Mycobacteriales > QHCA01 > QHCA01. The sequence goes on from JBBPZR010000032.1 coordinate 18,804, forward strand.
GCCGACCAAGCCTCCGGTCAGCGGTGGCAGATCCGCCTGGCGAGGAGACCGCAGGCGCTCCAGGGTGTCCCGGAGCGTGTCGAGCGGGTCGCCGTCGCGTTCCTGGTCCGGAAACGGCCGGGCTCCCATCCACAGGGCTCGGCCGTCCCGCGCCGTGAGCGTGGCGGGGCAGCGCACGCCGATGAAGGAGTAGCGCGACCAGACGCCCCCGTGCTCGGCCGACTCGAGCAGGAAGGAGCCGGCCTTCCCGGCCAGCTTCCGGTAGACCCCCACCGGCGTCTCACCGTCGGCGAGCAACCGTCGAGTGACCGCCACGACAGGCTGCTGGCCCACCAGACCGGCGAACTCCGCGCGGGAGGGATGGACCTGGCCGTCGTTGATGGCTTCACCTCCCTGTCGCATCGGCCATCGAGGACCGGTCTCGGTGGCGGCAGATATCAAAGTTGATATACGGGTCCGTCACGACACGTCGCCAATCGCGGCCGGCGTGCACATGGGGTTCTCATCTGGCGCTCTGGGCGACGACCGCCTCGAGCCGATCGGCATCGAAGCAGGTCCGGTCGCCGGTGTGGCAGGCGGCGCCGACCTGGTCCACGCGGACGAGCACCGTGTCGCCGTCGCAGTCGAGCGCCACGGCGCGCACCCACTGCTGATGGCCTGAGGTCTCCCCCTTGACCCAGTACTCCTGGCGGCTGCGGCTCCAGTAGGTGCACCGTCCGGTGGTCAGGGTGCGGTGCAGCGCCTCGTCGTCCATCCAACCGACCATGAGCACCTCGCCGGTGTCGTGCTGCTGGGCGACCGCCGGGAACAGGCCGTGTTCGTCGCGCTTGAGCCGCGCGCCGATCTGGGGGTCGAGAGGCATCCGCCCATTGTGCCGGGGCGGGCCGGGCCGCCCACACCCGCGCCGTGACGCCGCTCCAGCGACTTTTGTGTGCAGACACGCCGATTCGGTCGGCGGGTCTGCACAGAGAACGGTTGAGGGTGGGGGCGTCGATGGTTGGGGGTGGAGGGTGGGGGTTGGGTGGGGGTGTCGGCGGTTGACGTCACCGCAGAATTCATCTAGCGTTGAGTTCATCATACGATGACTTAATGGAGGCGGAGATGGACCAAGCTTCGGTCGCGGTCGGCGACCTGGTGGTGGACCGCGGCGGGCGACCGGTGCTGCGCGCGCTGAGTTTCCAGATCCCCGCGGGTCAGATCACCGGCCTCCTCGGCCCCAGCGGCAGCGGCAAGACGACGCTGTTGCGCTGCCTCGTCGGTGTGCAGCAGATCCGCAGCGGGACCGTGACGGTCCTGGGGCAGCCGGCCGGCTCGGCCGAGTTGAGATGGCGGGTCGGCTACGTCACGCAGACGCCTTCGGTGTACGCCGACCTCTCCGTGGCCGGCAACCTCCGGTATTTCGCCGCCGTCGCCCGCGCGTCAGCTGCCGACGCCGATCGCGCCCTGTCCCAAGTCGGCCTGGCGGACCGAGCCAGCGATCTTGTCGGCAAGCTCTCCGGCGGGCAGAGGGCGCGAGTATCGCTGGCTTGCGCACTGGTCGGCTCACCGACCCTGCTCGTGCTGGACGAGCCCACGGTGGGCCTCGATCCCGTCCTAGGCCGGGATCTGTGGGCGTTGTTCCACCGGCTGGCGGACACCGGGGTGACGCTGATCGTTTCCAGTCATGTCATGGACGAGGCGGCCCGGTGTGACCGGCTGCTGCTGCTGCGCGACGGCCGTTTGGTGGCCGACGACACGCCGGCGGAGATCCGCCGTCAGACGGGCGCCGAGGACCTGGAGCAGGCGTTTCTCCGGCTGGCCGAGAACGAGGAGGCAATGGCATGAGCATCCGGACGACCCTGGCCACCGCGGCCCGCGTACTGCACCAGTTGCGCTCGGATCACCGCACCATCGCCCTTCTGCTTGTCGTACCGACCCTGCTCATGGTGCTGCTCCGCTACGTCTTCGACGGCTCACCGGAAACCTTCAACCGCATCGGCCTGCCGCTGCTGGGCATCTTTCCGTTCGTCACGATGTTCCTGGTCACCTCGGTCGCGATGCTGCGCGAGCGGACCAGCGGCACTCTGGAGCGCTTGCTCACCACCCCGATGGCCAAGCTCGACCTGCTCCTGGGCTACGCCCTCGCCTTCGCGCTGACCGCCCTGGTGCAGGTCGCGGTGGCCAGCACCGTCGCCTTCACCTGGCTCAGTCTCGAGGCGCCCGGCGGAGTGCCGTTGGTCGCGCTTCTCGCGGTTGCCAACGCGGTGCTCGGCATGGCTCTCGGGTTGCTCGTCAGCGCATTCGCCGCTACGGAGTTTCAAGCGGTGCAGTTCCTGCCCGCGGTGATCCTCCCGCAGTTCCTGCTGTGTGGGTTGCTCACGCCGCGCGACCGGATGCTCGATCTGCTCCGGTGGATCAGCGACGCCCTGCCGCTGTCCTATGCCGTCGACGGCATGTCCCGGCTGCGGGTGGACAGCGGCCTCTCGGGCCAGATCGGGCGCGATCTGGTCGTGGTCGGCGGCTGCGCCGTGGTCGCGCTCGCCCTCGGCGCGGCGACACTGCGCCGGCGTACGGCCTGATGTCGCGCACCGGTCGGCGGCCGGGGGAGTCCGACACCCGAGCGGACATCCTGACCGCGGCCCGGCGGGCGTTCGCCCAGCGGGGGTACGACAACGCGACCATGCGCGGGATCGCGCGGGACGCCGACGTCGATCCGGCGCTGGTCCATCACTACTTCGGCAGCAAGCAGGGGTTGTTCGTGGCCGCCATGGAGTTTCCCATCGACCCCGCCGCCGTACTTCCGGGCCTGCTCGCCCCTGGGCTCGACGGGCTCGGTGATCGGTTGGTGCGCTTCTTCCTGTCGGTGTGGGAGTCCACCGGCGATAAGAGCCCCTTCCTTGCGCTCATCCGAGGAGCGGTCAGCCACGAGGAGTCGGCCTCGCTGTTACGTGAGTTCATCGGCCGGGAGGTGCTGGGCCGGGTGGCGGCCGCGGTCGACGCGACGGAACCAGAACTGCGGGCCACCCTGGTCGGCTCGCAGATGGTGGGTCTGGCGATGGCCAGGTACGTGATCCGGATCGAGCCGCTGGCCTCGGCCGACGTGGAGACCGTGGTCGCGGCCGTCGCCCCGACGATCCAGCGCTACCTGGCCGGATCGCTGACCGCCTAGGCAGCCGCGAGTCTCACCCGGTCCGGGCGACAAACTTGGGGACCGCGAGGTGTCCGATGCGCAGCATCTTCACGTCCGCGAGGGGGACCGGGCGGCTGTAGTAGTAACCCTGCGCTGTCTGACAGCCGAGTCTCACCAGCCGGTCGTGTTCCTCCCTCGTCTCCACACCCTCGGCGACCACCCGGAGCCCGAGACCGCGAGCCAGGCTGATGGTGCCGCGCACCACAACGTCATCGCGTTTCGAGGTGAGCATGCGAGACACGAACGACCGATCGATTTTCATCTCGTCCACGGGGATACGCGACAGGAACGCGAGCGACGAGTAGCCGGTGCCGAAATCGTCGAGCGACAGCTCAACGCCGCTGGCGCGCAGCCGGCCGAGCACCAGGTCGACGGTCTCCAGGTCGCTGAGCATCGCCGTCTCGGTCACTTCGAGCACGAGTTGACCCGGTGGGACGCCGCGGCGAATGAGTAGCCCCCGCACGTCATCGGGAAGATTCGGGTCGAGCAGGTTGCGAGCGGACAAGTTCACCGCCAGCGTGCGTCTGGAATCAGCGTGCAACCAGGACGCGGTGTCCCTCAAAGCCATGTCGATGACGTGATGGGTGAACTCATGCACAAGGGGGGACTGCTCTATCGCCGGAAGGAAGTTGTCCGGCGACAGCAGCCCTCGGGTGGGATGCTGCCAGCGGATCAGTGCCTCAACGCCGCGGATCTGGCACGTGTCGAGGTCGATCTTCGGCTGGTAGAGAAGCCGGAATCCGCCGTCGCGGATGGCTGCCCGGCTCTGCTCGACGACGACAAGCCGTTCGGCGTCGGAGTGGTCGTGATCGACCTCGTAGCGTACGCATCTCTCCGCGGTCCGCTTGGCCCGCCGAAGCGCCGCATCGGCCAGGCGCAACAACTCGGGAATGTCCTGCGCATCCTCGGGAAAGACAGACACCCCGATGCTCGCCGGCGTACTCAAGTGCAGGCCGTCGAGGATCATCGGCTCGTCGAGGCTGGCGATCAGCCTGGCCGCCAGGACGCCGGTCTCCTGGGGGTCGGCGGGTCCGCCCTGGAGAACGACGAATTCGTGGCTGCCCAGCCGTACGACGAGTTCGTCCGATCCGACGGAATCGGTGATGCGCCTGGCGACCTCAATGAGCAACCGGTCTCCGGCATCGTGGCCCAGGGTGTCGTTGACCTCCTTGAAATGCGCGATATCGATCAACAGCATCGCCTGCCCTCCACCGCAGACGGCGGCGGCAGACAACCTTTCCGCGCCGGCCTCGCGCAGCCGAGTGCGGTTTCCTAGCCCGGTCAGGGCGTCCGTGGCCGCCTCGCGCGCCTTGGCCTCAGCGAATCCTCGCGTCGCCTCGTAACGTTCGGCGTTGGCCAGGGCGACGGCCAAGGCCGTCGCCAGGGTGGCCAGTGCGTGCCGCTCCCGGCGGTTGAGGGCGACCGCATCGCAGAAGTGCAGGGTGAGGGTGCCCAGCCCATCTTCCGCGGGGCCGAGCGGCACCCTCAGCAGTCGCCGTTCGGGCTTCGGGTCGACCGCCACTCGATGCCCGGGGGCGACTCCGCCGCGATACATCGCCTGTCGGCCGTTCGGGCGCCGGAAGCGCACCTCGACCCGGTCCGCCTGGAACATCTCGAGAATGCCCTCGATCGCCGACTCGGCGACCGCTGCCGGGTCGAGCTGAGTGAACGATCGGGTGGTGGTTTCCAGTCGAGTCCAGGTCTGCCGCTCCTGCTGCCCGCGCAAGCGGCTGTGATAAGCGATCTGTAGGGAAACCAGCAGCATCGGCAGCGTCGCCAGGAGCCAGGGGTCGAAGCGGGCCACCGCCACTATGCAGAGCGCCGCGCCGACGTTGCCGATACCCGTGAACAGTTCGATTCCAACCCCCACCCTCAGGGTGCGGAAGAAGTTCTCGGCCTGCGAGAGGGCGATGGCCGCTGATGCAGTCAGGTCAGCCACGGCCGTGAATACCAGCCCGGCCAGACCCAGTGCACCGACCAAGCGCCAGGACAGCCCGGTAGATGGCACATCGCAGATTGCTGTGGCCAGGGATGCCGCGGCCGCCGTGGCCAGCGTGGCAGCCGCGGAGTTGTACAGCGTCTTCACGGCCGGCGTCCGCATGAGGAGGCTGGCGGCCAGTACACAGAGCGGGGTGGCCAAAATCAACCACGCGGCGGGGAGCAGAGCCAGGCCGATCAGTAGGGCGCCCTCGCCCCAGTCGAACGACACGTTCTGCCCACGGATCCGAAGCCTCAGCCGCGCCAGGCGGCTCACCGCGAGCAGAGCGCAGAACAGCCCGATCCGCCACCATGCGGGCGCTGGCACGCCCTGTACGGCGACTGTCGCAAGCACGCAAATGGCGGTGGCCAGCGCCACCACGCCGGTGATCAGAAGTCGGAGTCGTCCGCGGGTTTGCCCCACCGTCGTTTACCTCCGCCCCCCGGCGCCGTCTAGCTGCCCTGCCACTTGATCGACACGTTTGCACGAGACTTGATCAGCGGCGGATGCCTTGTCGGCCCTCTGCGGGGTCCGGTCACCCCGATGGCCCATCAACATGTGTCTCGGACTTGGCGATGCCTAGACACGACAAAGCCGGCGCGATCTCGAGATCGGCGCGCCGGCCCTGTCGATGCGCCCGCGCAGTCTCAGCTGCGGCGAGTGCTGCTGGATTATGACCAAGTCTTGCTCATGCGTCCCCCTTCCCCCGTGATTTGGCTGAGGGAATTGAAGCCACTCTCCCCTCGGCGTAAAAACTACGGTTCAGCGCGCTGTGTGGGAGCCATTACGTCCGGTTACCTGCATTCTTTGACCGTCTGTGTTTGCGTGATGACAGTGGGTGCTCGCACGCATGCCCACGAAACGTCACGCAGCGTGCAACGCGTCAAAGCGCCGTCGGTCAGCCGGACCGGGTCTGTGTCATCCAACTGGCGTGCAGGGTGGCGTAGGCGCCCGGACGGGCGGCCAATTCGCTGTGCGGGCCGCGCTGCACCACCCGGCCATCGTCGACGACGATCACCTCGTCGGCGGCCTCGGCGGTCGAGAGTCGGTGCGCGATCGCCAGGGTCGTGCGCCCACGCGTCAGCGAATCCAGGGCGCGCTGCAACCGCACCTCGGTGGCGGGGTCGACGGCACTGGTCGCCTCGTCGAGGACGAGCAGGTCGGGGTCGGCGACATAGGCCCGCGCGATGGCCACCAGTTGACGCTCCCCCACCGACATCGACTCGCCCCGCTCCCCCACGGCCGTGTCGATGCCGTCGGGCAGGCCATCGAGCCAGTCGGTCAGACCCAGTTCGGTGAACGCCAGCAAGATGTCGCTGTCGGAAACGTCGGGGCGGCCGTAGCGAACGTTGCCGGCGACCGTGCCGTCGAACAGGAACCCGTCCTGCGGCACCATCACGACCCGCCGCCGCAGCGACGCGAAGCGCACCTCGGTCAGTGACACTCCGGAGATGAGGACCCGGCCTCGGGAGGGATCCATCAGCCGGGTCAGCAATTTGGCGAAGGTCGTCTTGCCCGACCCGGTCTCGCCCACCACGGCCACCCGACTCTGCGGGGCGATCTCCAGGTCGATGTCGTGCAGGACCTCCGGCCCGCCCGGATAGCCGAACGACACACGATCGAAGCGGACCGCGATCGGGCCCGGTGGAAGGTCGCGGCCGTTGTCGCCCGGATCGGCCACGTCGGGGGTGGTGTCGAGGACGCCGAGCACGCGGCGCCAGCCGGCAATCGCGTTCTGTGCCTCGTTGAGGACTTCCGTAGCGATCTGCACCGGCTGGACGAACAACGTGACCAGGAAGAGGAAGGCGGTGAGCCGGCCGGGCGTGAGATGGCCACCCACCCCCAGGAGGACGCCCACCACCACGACCCCGGCGTTGGCCAGCCCGGAGACGATCTCGCCGGTCGAGAAGGTGAGCACGGAGATGCGCTGCGCGCGCACCTGTGCCCGGAAGTTGCCGTCGATCGCGGTATCGATGCGCTTCCCGGTGCGCCCCTCGATGGCGTGCGCCCGGATGACCTGCGCGCCCACGACGCTCTCGGAGACGGCGCCGAGCATGTCCCCGACCCGCTCCCGCACCACCCGGTAGGCCGCCGCCAGCCGTCGCTGAAAATGGCGAATCGCGTAGGCCAGCGGCAGAAAGCAGGCATAGACAAGCAGCGCGAGCTGCCAGGAGTAGACGGCCATCAACACGCTGGCGAGCACGAACTGGCCAAGGCTGATCACGATCAAGATGCCGCCGAACTGCACGAAGTTGCTGATTTGATCGACATCGCTGGTCACCCGGGACACCAGCGACCCGCGCCGCTCCGCCTGCTGGTGCAGCATCGACAGGTCGTGCACGTGCCGGAACGCCCGGGTCCGCAGAGCCGCCAGCGCGGTCTCTGACGTGCGGTAGAGACGGACGTTCATGGCGTACGCGGCGGTCGCCGTGATGACGACCACACAGCCGGCCAGGCCGATGAGCACGGCGACGACGCCGATCCGCGGCCCGACACCGGCCCGCAGCCCACGGTCGATCGTCTGCTGCACGGCCACCGGCACCACCACGCGGCCGGCGGTCGCGACCAGTGCGAGCAGCAGCGTGCGGCCGATGCCCACCCGCAGCTCCGGGGTCAACTGCAGCCCGCGGACCATCGTCTGCCAGGTGGATTCGGGCTCGTTCGCGGTCGTGGTGTCGGCCGGGCTGGCCTCCAATGTCGATGTCGTCATGCCACCACCTCGGCGGCGGCGGCCATCAGCCGATCCCGCTCGGCCCGCTCGTAGGCGGTGACGAGATGCCGGTAGCCCGGAGTGGTCCCGATCAGCTCGTCGTGCCGCCCGCGAGAGACCACCCGGCCGTGCTCGATGTAGACGACCTCATCGGCCATGGCGATCGTCGCCCGGCGGTAGGCAATGACCACCACGGTCGCCGCCAGGCTCGGATCACGGAGCCCACGCAGGATCGCGCCCTCGACCGTCGAGTCGACCGAACTTGTCGCATCATCGAGCACCAGCAACCGCGGTGAGCGGATCAGCGCGCGCGCCAGCGCGAGGCGCTGCCGCTGGCCACCGGACAGGGAGGTGCCTCTCTCACCGACCCGGGTGTCCAGCCCGTCGGGCAGGGCGGCCACGAATCGGTCGGCCTGCGCCAGCCGCAGGGCGTCCCACACCCGGTCGTCGCCGAAGTCGGCGTCCAAGGTGACGTTGCCGCGGACGGAGTCGTCGAAGATGAACGTCGTCTGCGGCACCAGAGCGGCCGATTCCGCGAGCACACCGGCCGGGAGCGTCCGCACATCCACGCCGTCGAGCAACACCAGGCCCCGCTCGGGATCGACGAGCCGCACGAGCAGGCTGGCCAGGGTCGACTTGCCCGATCCGGTCGGGCCGACCACGGCCACAGTGCGGCCGGGCGCGACATCGAATGTGATGCCGTGCAGCACCTCGGCGCCGACGTAGGAGAACGACGCGTCGTCGACGGCCAGCGCGGCCGGCGCACCCGTGGGGGCCAGCGCCGCCGAGCCGTAGGGCATCGACCCCTCAGCGGTGAGCACCCGCTCGACGCGGTCCCAGCCCACGACGCTGCGGGGCAGCTCGCCGAGCACCCAGCCGATCGCCCGGACGGGGAAGGCGAGCACGGTGAACAGGAACGCCACAGAGACCACCTCGGAGACGGTGACCGCGCCCGTGGCGAGCCGCGCCGTGCCGACGAGCAGCACGACCAGCGTGCCGAGATTGGGCAGCGCTTCCATGACCGGATCGAACAGGCCCCGGATCCGTCCAACGGCGACGAGTGCGTCGCGCAACTCCTCGGCCTTCGCCTGGAACCGCGCGGTCTCCTCCGCCTCACGGCCCAGCGTCTTGACGACCAGCGCGCCGTCGAAGCTCTCGTGCGCCACAGCACTGAGCTCGGCCCGCAACTGCTGGGCGCGGGTCATCCGTGGCGACATGCGGCGGGAGTAGACGACATTGATGGCGAAGACAGCGGGGAACACGCAGAAACCGACCAACGCCAGCACCGGGTCGGTCAGCACGAGCGCGGCACCCGCGATGAAGATCATGATGATCGTGCCGACGGCGAAGGGGAACGGCGCGATGGGATACCAGGTCGCCTCGACGTCGCTGTTGGCATTGGACAACAGCTCGCCGGTCGAGTGCTGGTGATGCCAGGCCAGCGGGAGCCGGAGGTACTGCCGGGTGACGCGGCGCCGGTAGGTCGCCTGCATCCGGAACTGCATGACGCCCGCCCCCAGGCGGCGCCCGATCATGCCGAGCACCTTGAGCAGCGATATCCCCACCACGGCCGTCGCGGCCAGCGCCACCGCGCCCACGGTGACGCGGCCCTCGGCGAAGGCCGGCATGATGACGCGGCCGGTGACGCCGCCGATGACGTAGGCGCTGCCGACCGTCGCCGCCGCGAACAGCGCACTGCCCAGCACCGACAGCGCGAAGATCAAGGGCTCCTCGCGAATCGCCACCCAGAGCACACCGAGGCCACGACGTAGCACGGCCGTGGAAGTCGAGGTCACACCATTGCCTACCATCTACCGGTGACGTCCTATTCCCGTGCCGAGCGCACCGCCCTGTGTGACCTCTTCGACCGACTCGGCCCGGAGGCGCCCACCATGTGCGACGGCTGGACCACCAGGGACCTCGCCGCCCACCTCTTCGTCCGGGAGCGCCGGCCCCTCGCCGCACCCGCGATCGTGCTCCCGAAGCTGGCCGGCCTCGCAGAGCAGAGCATGTCCGCCGTACAGGAGCGGCACGATTACTCCGAGCAGGTGAAGATCCTCCGCGGCGGAGCACCGTTGTGGTCACCGTTCCGGCTGCTGGACGCCCAGCTGAACCTGCTGGAGTACTTCGTGCACCACGAGGACGTCCGCCGCGCCCAGCCCGACTGGCAGCCGCGCGAACTCGAGCCGGCGGAGCAGGACGTCATCTGGGAGCGGCTCAAGTCCTTCGTCCGCAGCAGGCCGAACAAGCCCCGGGGTGGCCGGGTGTTGCAGCGATCGGACACCGGAGCGGTGCTGAGGCTCAGTGCCGGCTCGCCGACCGTCACGCTCGTCGGGCCGGTCAGCGAGCTCACGCTGTACGCATTCGGCCGGCGCGCGGTCGCCCGGGTCGAGCGGCACAGCGACCCCGACGACGCGCGCGCCGACGATGCGGCGATGGACGGCTGAGGCAGCCCCAGGCCCCAGGCCACAGGCCCCAGGCCCGTGATCATGCACGTTTGCAGGGGTCGCCCGGCGTGTCGTCCCGCAAGCGTGCATGATCACGAGCCCAGGGGCGGGCCGCCTCGCTGCGCCGCCCACGACCGCAGGTGATGTGGCGGAGGTAGGTCACTACGGTGGACCTCGTGCCCGCGGATGGCGATGAGTTGGTTGTGCTGCTCGACGCACAGCACCGGCCCACCGGCACCATGGCGAAGTCGGCGGTGCATCACCGCGCCACGCCGCTGCACCTGGCCTTCTCGGTGTACGTCTTCGACGAGCGGTCCAGGTTCCTGGTCACGCGACGGTCGCTGGCCAAGCGCACCTGGGCCGGGGTGTGGACGAACTCCTGCTGCGGGCACCCCACCCCCGACGAGGCGGTCACCGACGCGGCGCGGCGCCGGCTGCGGCAGGAGCTCGGCCTGACGGCGACCCGGCTGGACCTGGTGCTCCCCGACTTCGCCTACCGGGCCACGGGCGCCGACGGCGTGGTGGAGAACGAGGTGTGTCCGGTCTTCGTCGCGCGTGTGCAGGGCGACCCGGCACCGGACGCCGCCGAGGTGATGGAGTGGCGGTGGGTGGACTGGCCGGACTTCCGTCGCCTGGCCACCGACGCGCCCTGGGCGATCAGTCCCTGGGCGGCCGCTCAGATCGCGGAACTTCCCGCCGCTTTGCCAGACGCCATTCCAAGCTGACGGGCACGGCTGCGACGCAAGGGTAGGGGCGTCGTATCTGGCCTTCGCGGAATTGACAACGGTCCGGCACCGAGGCAACGTGGAGCTAACCGGTAACTGCCTAGTAACCGGTTAGGAGCGTCATGAATGTTCGAATCCGGCTTCCCGCCACCGCCGTTCTAGCCGCCGCCGGCGTCCTGATCGCCGTCGCCACGCCGACTGCGGCAGCCGCGGGCCCCAAGCGCCATCCGGTGGAGTCGTTTCCCTTCACCTCCTCCGTCTGCGGCTTCGAGGTGACCGCCACCAACCCGGTCGATCGCGAATACGAGACGGACGAGTTCGGGCCGGACGGCAGTCTGGTCCGGGCCACCGTTACCGGTGCGCTGACCATCGAGGTCACTCGGGTTGATACGGGGCTGACCATCGAGCGGAACCTGTCCGGGAGGGGTGTCTACGACTACCACCCGGACGGGTCCTTCACGCTGACCGACGA
>JBBPZR010000033.1:0-8173 GCA_038276285.1 Mycobacteriales bacterium
ACCCCTCGAGCACGGCTCAACCGCTGCTGGCGCGCGCGGAGACCGGCCCGACCAGCCTCAGGCCAAGCCACAACCGCGCCAGGCCGCCGACCACGGCTGACCTCGGCGCGTCAGTGAGACGATGGAGACATGGACCAGGAGCGCGGATCCGAGCTCATTCCGCTGAGCGACGCCGCACCGCTGCCCACGTTCGACCTCTCCCTGCGAGGCTACGACCGGCGGCAGGTTGACGAGTACCTCGATCGGCTCGAACACACCCTGTCCGTGACCCAGGCCGACCGGGATGGGGTTTCGGCCCGCACGCAAGCCCTGCAGAGGCGGGTCGACGAGCTGCAGGCCGAGATCGAGTCCTCTCGCCAGGAGCTGCTCGAATCGGCCCGGCCGACATATGCCGGCCTCGGTGATCGCGTAGCGCAGCTGCTTCGGCTGGCCGAGGAGGAGGCCGAGCAGCTCCGCGCAGAGGCGTTACGCGACGTCAGCCACATCCGCGACAACGCCGATGAGCTGCTCGCCGAGGCCGAGCAGCGAGCCGCCATGGCTGAGCGCGACTTCGAATCGGCACTCGCCGCACGCCGGCAGCAGGCCGAGCAGGAGGACGCCGACAAACGCAACAACCTGCGGCGCCAGCTCAAAGCGGCCGAAGATCGGCTAACCGGTAGTGAGATGGCGGCGTCCGAGGTGGCCGCCGCAGCCCAAGCACAGGCCGCCCAGCTGCGCCGCGACGCCGAGCAACATGCCGCCGCCCTCGTGCACGCGGCTCGACACGACGCCGAGCGGATCATGGTCGAGGCCCGCAACGAAGCCGAACACATCCTCGTCACGGCCAACACCGCGGCCGAGCAGCGCCGCAAGGACAGCGACGCCGAAATCGCCCAGTTGGTGCGCCGGCGGGACACGATCCATCAGCAGCTGGCCTCGGTACGTGAGGTGCTCGGTGGGTTGCCCGTAGATTCCGCCGCCGAGCCCGCCGTGGATCATCGTGACCAGCGCACGGGGCCGGCGCACATCATCGATCATCCCGGCCACCGATCGATGCCGGCGCACAGCGCGGACCAGGCCGACCACCGCACCGTGGCGGAGCAGACCGTCGAGTCGTCATTGGCCGAGCTGAGCCGCTCCGACCGTTCCAGCCGCGAATCGCGCAACTGACCGCCCGGTAGGTTCTTACACCATCAGTGGGCACTCCCGGCACGGCCAGAGGAGGGCGATGAGAGACGACGCGGCCGAGGTCGGCCGGGCTGAACGAGCAGCCAAGCGGGCCGAGGCCGCACAGACGGCCGCGCAGCAGGCCGCCGGCGAAGCCGAGCAGGCCGAAGCCACCGCCACGAAAGCGGAGCAGGCCGCTGAGGAAATCGTCGAGGAGATAGCGGCCGACCCGGTGATCGACACCGTGGTCCGCGAACTCGAGGCGGGCGTCGACGAGGACAACCCGTTCGGAACCCTCGGTCGGCCGCTGCGGCGCTCAACGTTCCTGCTCGGCTTCACCTTCGCCCTCGGCGCGATCCTGGCCTGGGTGGCCTACCAGGCCGTCGTCGCGATCACCTCGGTGCTGGTGCTGATAACCGTCGCGGGATTCCTGGCGATCGGTCTGCACCCGATCGTGTCGCGGCTGGAGCGACTGGGGCTTCGCCGGAGCGTCGCAGTCGGCCTCGTCCTCGTCCTCGTCCTCGCGTTCTTCATCGGCGTGGGGTACGCGGTGGTGCCCCCGATCGTCAAGCAGGTCGAGGGTCTCGTGCAGCAGGCTCCGGACTACCTCAACCAACTGCGGCACAATGGCAACTTCCGGCAGCTCGACGAGCGGTTCAAGATCATCGATCGAGTGCATCAGGCAACATCAGACAAGAATCTGAGCCAGGCCGGTACGCAGAGTGTCGGCGGAGTGCTGGGTGTCGGCAGGGTCGTGCTCAACAGCGTGTTCAACGGGCTGACCGTGCTCATCCTGACGCTCTATTTCGTCAGCGCCTTCGACCGGATCAAGAACACCGCCTACCGCGTCGTGCCACGGTCCCGTCGTGCCCGCACAGTCCTCATCGGCGACGAGATACTGGCCCGAGTCGGCCGCTATGTCGAGGGCTCATTCACGATCGCCGCGATCGCCGGGCTCAGCACGCTCCTGTGGGCTCTGGTGGTCGGCCTTCCGTACCCGCTCGCGCTGGCGCTGCTGGTGGCCGTCACCGATCTGATCCCCTTGGTCGGTGCCAGCATCGGGGCCCTCCTGGTCACGATCATCGCCTTCTTCGTCTCCTGGCCCGTGGGCCTCGCGACCTTCGGCTTCTTTGTCTTCTATCAGCAGTTGGAAAACTTCCTCATCTACCCCCGGATCATGAAGACATCGGTCGACGTCAATCCGGCGGCCACCATCGTGGCCGTACTCATCGGTGGCGGCCTGCTCGGGATCGTCGGCGCGCTGCTGGCCATACCGATAGCGGCCGCTGTGCAACTGCTGATGGCCGAGGTCGTGATGCCGCGCCAGGACGAGGCCTGACGCTTCGGCGTACGGGGTTCGCTCAGACAGCCGTGAGAAAGTCCAGGATGGCGGCGTTGAAGGCATCCGGGGCCTCGACGGCGGACAGGTGGCCGGCGGCCGGAATCCGGACGAGGGTCGCCGAAGGAAGCGCTTCGGCCATTTCCCTCGCCGCGGTGGGCGGGGCCAGTGCGTCCTCCTCCCCGACGATGACAAGGGCCGGCGCCGGACAGCCGCGCAGTGTGTCGAAGGAGTCAGGCCGATCGGCCATCGCGCGCTGCGCCCACGCCACCGCCCGCCGTGGAGCGCTCTGCACCAAGGCCCGCACCCTGCCGTACACCAGCGGCCGATCGCTGACGGTGGTCGGCCCGACCAGCGTCGGCAGCACTTCATCAACCAGCACCGTGCTCGCCGAGCCGTCGGACACCGCTTGCGCGATGCGCTCGCGGTTGGCCCGCACCTGCGGTGGGTCCGCCGCCGCCTTGGTGTCGGCCAGCACCAGGCCGGCCACACGGTCGGGGTGCCGGCGCAGAAAAGCCATCGCGACGTAGCCACCCATCGACAGCCCACCCAAGACCACCCGCTCGAGGTCCAGGCGGTCGAGCAGGGCTGCCACGTCGTCAGCGAAGGCGTCCAGGGATGGTTCGTCGTGCCCCAGGTCTGAGCCGCCGAAGCCACGCAGGTCAGGGGTCACCACGCGGCAGGAGGCCGACAGACCCTCGCGTTGGTGCAGCCACATCGCCGACGAGAGTGGGAACGCGTGCAGCAACACCACCGGCGTTCCCGCACCCGCCTCCAGATGCGTCAACTCGACAGTCACTCCCGGCACGCTACCCGACCCCCTGTGAGGTGGCGCCGCCTGAGGTGGCACCGTCGAAGCTCCGCGGTAGCGGGTAGGCGTCGGGGGCAAGCCGGGCCACGATCTCGTCGAGGACCTCCTCGGTGTGGCCAACCAACAGGTGCTTGGCTCCCGCAACGGCGACGATCTGCGCCTGGGGGATCCGCGCGAACCGGTCGCGGGCCGGCTCCGGGGGCAGGTAGTCGTCGAATTCCGGCACGATGCATACCACCGGCTTGCCCGCGGCCGCCCATGTATCCAGGTCGGCGGCGGTCGCGGCGCGCAGCGGGGGTGAGATCAAGATGGCGCCAGTGACGGCGGGGTCGCAGCCGTACTTGAGCGCCAGGTCGGTGCCGAACGACCAGCCGATCAGCCAGGGAGCCGGCAGGTCGTTGAAGTCCGCGAACTCGATCGCGGCGGCGACGTCGTAACGCTCGGCCTCCCCCTCGCCGAATTTCCCCTCGCTGGCCCCGGCGGCCGAAGCGGTGCCACGCGTGTTGAATCGCAGCACGTTGACGGCGGCCAGTGCCGGCAGCCGGAAGGCCGCCTTGCGAAAGAGGTGGCTGTCCATCATGCCGCCCTCGGTCGGCAGCGGGTGCAGGCAGACCATCGTGGCGACGGCCGGCCGGTCGACGGGCTCGGCCAACTCACCGACGAGCCGCAATCCGTCGGCGGTGTGCAAGGTGATCGGCCGGCGGTGGGCCGGCAGCACGGTGTTGCCACGGATGTCAGCCATGCCGAGGCGCGTTCCGCGACCGCCGCACCATCAGTCCACGCCGTCCACGGGCCTGCCAGCAGGGTTTGTGCCAGTGCCGGCGGTCCTCTCCATCAGCGCCCTCGTCGACCTGCCAGGCCACGAGGTGCGGTGTCGCCGGCCGTATCTCGTGGTCGCAGCCAGGACAGCGATACGTCTTCGTGGCCGCCGATCCGGTGACCGGCCGCACCACCCATTCGCCGTCGGGCCACGACTCGGTCTCCGCCACCCCGCCAGGAGCCGACGAGTCGATGCGGCGCCGGCGGTTGACCCGCGGGCTCACGAGCCGGAGTGGTCGCGGAAGCCTCGCCCGGTCTTGCGGCCGAGGTATCCCGCCGTAACCAGATGCTCGAGCAACGGCGCCGGTGCGAAACCGGGCTCGCGGAATTCGAGGTAGAGGGTGCGCTGGATGGCCAGCGTGACATCGAGGCCGACGACATCGATCAAATCGAACGGTCCCATGGGGTAGCCGCAGCCGACAGTCATGGCCGCGTCGATGTCGTCAGCATTGGCGTAGTGCGCCTCGAGCATCTTGACCGCGTCATTGAGGTACGGAAACAGCAGCGCGTTGACGATGAAGCCGGCCCGGTCACCACACACCACCGCATGCCTGCCCAGCCGGTCACAGACGGCCACGGCGGTCGCCACCACGTCGTCGTCGGTCGAGACCGTGCGCACCACCTCGACGAGTTTCATCACCGCCGGCGGATTGAAGAAGTGCATGCCCACGACATCACGA
Source organism: Mycobacteriales bacterium (assembly GCA_038276285.1). Lineage (GTDB taxonomy): Bacteria > Actinomycetota > Actinomycetes > Mycobacteriales > QHCA01 > QHCA01. The sequence goes on from JBBPZR010000033.1 coordinate 4,796, forward strand.
GGCCGGGCGGTGGCTGCCGCAAGCTCGATGATCGGCAGGGACGAGGTCGTGGTGGCCAGCACGGCCCCGGGCTTGCACACATCGTCCAGCGTGGCAAAGAGCGCCTGCTTGACCGACAACTCCTCGACCACCGCCTCGACCATCAGGTCGGCGTCGGCAAGATCGTCGAGCCGGGTCGAGCCGGTGATCCGGGCCGCCGCAGCCTCGCGCTCATCCGGTTCGAGCTTGCCGCGCAGGACCGCCTTGTCCATCGAGCGGCCTACTGCCGCCCGCACGGCAGCGACCTTGGCCACTCCCCGCGCGACGAACGTCACATCGTACCCGCTCCTGGCGAACACCTCTACTAGGCCAGCGGCCATGGTCCCGGAGCCCACCACGCCCACCCGCTCGATGTGGCGGCTCTGCGCATGGACGGCAGGGCCGGTGGGCGTGTGGACGTCGGCAACGACAACGGGAGAATCGGCGGCTTCGTAGGTGTAGAAACCGCGGCCGGTCTTGCGGCCGAGCATCCCGGCCGTGGCCATCTGCTTGATCAGCGGGCTCGGCGCGTGCAAGCGGTCGCGGGACTGGCGGTACATCGTGTCGAGGATTTCGTACGCCGTGTCGATACCGATCAGATCCATGAGCGCCAGGGGGCCCATCGGCAACCCGCAGCCCAGCTTCATCGCCGCATCGATGTCCTCGCGGCTGGCGTAGCGGGACTCGTACATGGAGACGGCGTGATTGAGGTAGCCGAACAGCAGGGCGTTGGCGATGAAGCCGGCCTTGTCACCGACGGTCACATCGACCTTGCCGAGGCGCTGGACCAGCGCCTCGACGTCGGCTACGACCTCGGGATCGGTGACCACCGTCCGGATGACCTCGATCAGCCGCATGACCGGGGCTGGATTGAAGAAGTGCATGCCGATGACCCGTGACGGGCGCGCCGTGGTCACCGAGATCTCGGTCACCGAAAGCGAGGACGTGTTCGTGGCGAGGATGGTGTCGGGCTGGCAGACCTTGTCGAGCTCGGCGAACACGTGCTGCTTGAGATTGAGCTGCTCGGGGATCGCCTCGATCACGAGGTCGGTGTCCTTGACGTCCGCGAGGTTCGTCGTGAACGTGATCGAGTCGAAAAGGGCCTGCTGCTCCCGCTCGGTGAGCTTGCCGCGCTTGACCGCACGCGCCGTGGAGTGCTCGATGTGACCCCGGCCGTGCTCGAGCGCGTCGTCGGAGGCCTCGACGCCGACGACGGCCAGGCCCGACCGGGCCAGGACCTCCGCGATGCCGGCACCCATCGTGCCCAGGCCGACCACACCGACCTTCGTGAACTCGCGAACCACCGGGCCTCCTCCACCTACGCCGGACCCAGCAAGTCTCCCATGGCGGCGTAGGCCATTCGCGGTCGCGGTCGCGCGCCGACCTGTCATGGGAAGGGGTATATCAAGATCGATAGGGTTCGATCGAGAGCAGCAGTCGTCAGCCGCCTCGCCGATATCCCTGCGGGGAGAGCCCGGATTAGACTCCCCCGCACCGCACCACGGTGGGAGGCAGCCATGTCCCTGGTTCAGGGCGTGCACGCACTGGAGACGTTCGAGTCGCTCAACCCGGCCACCGGCGAGGTTGTCGGCCGGTTCCCGGTCCACGACGCCGAGAGCGTGACGGCGACGGTCGACCGGGCCCGGATCGCCGCACAGTGGTGGGCCGAGATTGGCTGGGAGGGCCGGCAAGATCGGCTGATGGCCTGGAAGGGGGTGCTGGCCCGGAGGGCCCACCAGATCTCGGAACTGATGCACCGCGAGGGCGGCAAACCGGTTGCCGACGCCTTCATCGAGGTCGGCACGACCATCGCGCACCTGCACTGGGCGGCCAAGCATGCCAAGTCGGTGCTCGGCCCGCGCCGCGTCCGGTCCGGGATCTGGGTGATCGACCACGCGGCCACCCTCGAATACCAGCCGTACGGCGTGATCGGCGTGATCGGTCCGTGGAACTACCCGGTGTTCACCCCGATGGGCTCCATCGCCTACGCCTTGGCGGCGGGCAACGCCGTGGTGTTCAAGCCGAGCGAGTACACCCCGGCCGTTGCGGAATGGCTGGCTGCCACCTTCGCGCAGGTCGTCCCCGAGCAGCCGGTGCTGCAAGTCGTCACGGGATACGGGGAGACCGGCGCTGCCCTGTGCCGGGCGGGCGTGGACAAGATCTCTTTCACCGGTTGCACGGCCACCGGCAAGCGGGTGATGGCGGCCTGCGCCGAGAACCTCACCCCGCTGCTGGTGGAATGCGGCGGCAAGGACGTGCTGATCGTCGATTCCGACGCCGACATCACCGCGGCCGCTGATGCCGCGGCCTGGGGTGGCATGTCGAACGCGGGGCAGACCTGCGTCGGGGTGGAGCGGGTCTACGTCGTGGCCGATGTCTACGACGAGTTCCTGAGCCGGCTGACCGCGCTGGTCCGCGGTTTGCGCGCGGGAGACGACGCCGGGGCAAATCTCGGGCCGATCACGATGCCGTCCCAGATCGACGTCATCCGGCGGCACATCGAGGATGCGCTCGCCAGCGGTGCCAGGGCCGTCGTCGGCGGCCGCGAGTCGGTGCGCCCGCCGTACGTTGACCCGGTCGTGCTGGTGGATGTGCCCGACGACTCCACGGCCATCACCGAGGAGACGTTCGGCCCCACCCTCACGGTCACCCGGGTGCGCGATGTCGACGAGGCGATCGACAAGGCCAACGCCACTCGCTACGCGCTGGCCGCCGCGGTGTTCTCCAAGCGACGCGGCATGGAGATCGCCCGGCGGATTCGCTCCGGCATGGCTTCGGTCAACGGCGTCATCGCGTTCGCCGGGGTGGCCGCGTTGCCCTTCGGTGGCGTCGGTGACTCCGGGTTCGGCCGGATTCACGGTGCGGACGGCCTGCGGGAGTTCGCCCGGGCCAAGGCCATCACCCGGCGGCGGTTCAACTCCCTGCTGCCCGCGACCACCTTCCGGCGCACACCACAGACCGAGGCCCGGCTGGCCAAACTATTACAGCTTCTGCACGGCCGCAGCTGATCTCGGCCGCCGCACCGCCACCCCGATGCGCGAACGATCCCTGCCAGACGCCGCACCACCCTAGCCCTCTGCTGAATCGGGTGGGGCTCGGCCTGCGGCGTCGAATTGGAGTTGGCGCAGGGGGTAGCGGTGGTGCCGTCGGGGCTGGCCGGTGGGGTCGATCCAGGGTGGCGGGTGGAAGGTGGGGAGGCCGTCGTCGTCGATGCGCACCGTCCAGCCCTGATGGTGCACGGCGATGTGATGAACGCCGCAGAGCAGGACCAGGTTGGCTAGGGCGGTCGGCCCGCCGTCGGCCCAGTAGATGATGTGGTGGGCCTCGCACCAGGGTGCGGGCCGGTCGCAGCCCGGGAAG
>JBBPZR010000034.1:0-24407 GCA_038276285.1 Mycobacteriales bacterium
CACACCGGCATCCCGCGCAAGCTGGGTCGCAGCACGGTCGCCTTGCGCCGAACTGCGAACGGGCTGGCGACCTTCAGGATCGACCAGGCGCTGGCGACCCCGTCGTTGCGGCGGGACCGTCGCGCCCACCGGTTCACCACCCCTGCCGACCCGCCCCGGCGGTGCCGCCAAAACCCGACCACACTCAACAACAGGCCCAGCCCGGCCAGGACCAGCCACGGCCAGTACTCCCGGCCCGGCGTCCCGGCCGGCATGCCCTCCGCTCGCCAGCCCACCAACAGCAGCCCCACGCCGCCGGCCAGCGCCCGGAGCGTCCACGCCGTCGACGGCGTCACAACGACCGCCCGACAACCCGGTCAACCTCATGCAGCGACTCGCGCCGTACCAGGGCGCTCGGACGGGCCCGGCCACGGACGATTCGTACGGCGTCCCAGCGGTCCGAACGCTGTACCCGCAGCCGCACGCGAAGCCTGGTCGAGCCGACCACCACTGCCGGAACATGCCGGCCCCGCACATCCAGCCAGACTCGTTGCCCCTGTCTGAACTCCCGGGCTAGGCCGGTCAGTGCACCCATGACGGCGCGTCCACTGGCGCGTCGGTGGCCTGCCGCCGAGACGACGTCCACTCGGCCGTGTCTATGCAGGCGCCAGTGGACACCACGTCCTCGACCAGTAGCTCGATGGCACGCTGCGGTACCACGTACCGTTTGCGGACCTTTACTGCCGGGAATTCTCCTGCGCGGATGGCTCGGTAGATCGTTACCGGGTCAACTCGCAGGGCTGCGGCGATCTCTTCCACCGTGTAGAACGCGGGCCCTGGCTTGCGCCTCAAAAGGGGCGGAGCATGAACGGACGACTGCATCGACGCTCTCCTTCTCTCGCGTCTTGCGCTACTCCACCGGTCCTATTGCGACTCCAGGGCCGGCGATCCGCGCTCTAGACGGCAGGAGCTTCTCTGGGGGCAGCGCTGCAAGGCCAACAAGCAGCAGCTGTACAACTGCCAGTTGTTCACTCCGCCGGAGCATCGCCATGCTTGCGAGACGGCCGTCTCGCCGAGTGCAGGCCGGAAGGAGACCCGCAGTGACAGAAAGGTCAGCGCAACTCTTCGTGCACTACGTGAATCCCGGGGTGGTCCCTGGGCAGCAGTCAGCCGGTCGAGAACCGTCGGCTGCTACTCCCGATCGAGAAGCTGTGCCCTGTGGTGCCAGGCCTGCGCGAGTAGCGCCGCGCCCGCTGCCTGTGTCGGTTCGCTCGAAACGAAGCGGTCAACGACATCGTGTTGGAAAGGAACGGGCGGAAGCACATTCCCTTCCGCGTTCTCGGTGACCAGCTGGCCGAACAGCCGATCGAAGACCGGGGCGTCGAAGACCACTGTCATGAGAATGTCGGTGGCGAACGTCAGCGGGTCTACTCCGATTCCCAGGCAATAGGCGCGGATCTGGCCGCTGAGAAGCGCATCACTCATACGAGCAGCGAACTGCCAGGCGGTGTAGTCGATGGGAGCTTGGTCGGTGCCGTGGTTCTCGCTCTCACCGAGCAACTCCTCGGCAAACTCCCGGACCATGCAGTGCCAGAGGGAGAAGTCGTTCGTCACGTTCCACGGTTCCTCACCCGCGGGTTGGAAGATCCCCACCGGCAGGACTTGGTACAGGCCGCCGGCATGGCCGACCTTGTCGGCGTCGCGGCGATGCAACAGAAACGTCGCACCAGCGGGCTGATCGAGCCGCAGCGTCAGAGTGCTGATGGCAACGTTCATCCGTCGCCGTTGTGGATCGCACGGAGTGCCAACCAGGTCGCGCAGGCCCTTCGCCCGCGTGGCATTGAGAGCGGCGGCGGCGTACTCGTGAGCACATGCCTCTCCGACGTCGATGCCATCGAAGTAACGTCCCGGTCCGAACACCAGCCGCGGAGCAGTATTCAGGTCTGCCTCGATCAGTCGATACGTCGAACGGTTCTCAAACAGACCTGGTGCCGCCAGCTCGGCTAGTGCCTCGGAGTAGCGGCGGTATTGGCTCTCGTCTAGCCGCAATGGTAAGAGTGCTCGGGCTGCGTCTTCGGTGCCCGTGACGCCGGCGAACTGAGCTTTCGGACGGTATTCCAGCTTGATCGCGTCGAGCGGGATCGGCGCCTCGGGAACCCAAGCTGGCGTCCCGAGCAGCAGTGTCCGAGCGACCCTGATCCCATCGGCGTAGTCCTGCGCGGCGGCGACTGTCAGATCAAACCGATGATCCTTGAGAAAGGCCCGGACCCGCAGCCACCGTTGCTGACTATCGGTCAGCGCGGGGTGAGCTACTTCGCTGTCGAGGGTCATCAGCGTCCTTTCCGTAGGCGCGCAGCTTCGTCAGATGCCCAGGATGTGATCGCGCTGTTGCCACGCTAGGGCGAGGCAGGCTGCGCCTGGCGACGCCATCGGTTCGGACCGCAACAACCGCTCGACCGCGTGCCCATTGAACGGGATTCCTTCAGCCGCGTTGCCGTCCCCAACGGCCACGATCTCACCCTCCTCGTTGTAGCGCGTCGCAGAGCCGAAGGCACGGGAGAAGACGTCGTCGTCGATCACCACCACTGTCAATATGGTCGCGGCCAGCGTGAGCGCGTCCAGGCCGAGCCCGAGGAAGAACGGCACGACTGCGCCACGGCTTTCGGCATCTCCGAGCTCCTGGTACAGCGGCCAGCTGTCGTACTCGATCGGCGTACTGCGGGTGCCATCGTGTTCTGGCGTCCCGAGCAACTCCTCGGAGAACTCGCGCACGATATTTCGCCAGAGGTCGAAGTCGTTTCGCCGATCCCAGAGCGCCACACTCGCTGGCTGGAACTCCCCGGCGGGGATCACGTCGTACATGCCGCCGGCGGTGGCCACCTTCGTAGCGTCGCGCCAGTGCAGCAAAAAGGACGGCTCTGCCGGGTACCTGCGCAGCCGGATGGTCAGTGTGGTGACGGCGGGAATGATCGCACGGCGACCCAGATCGAAGGGATCACCAACAACAGTGCGGAAGGGGAGCGCGCCCTGGAGAACATCAGGGGAGTGGGGCAAGCCCGGCCCTAGCTGCATGCAGGCTGAGGCCAGCTCGTGGCCGAGTGCCTCCGAGACGTCGAGCTTGTCGAAGTAGGCGGCGAGCCCAAACTGAAGGCATCCGGTAGCCATCGAGGTGTCGATCAGCCGGTAGCTGGGCCGTGACTCGAACAGCCGTGGTGGGTCGAGGTGCCGCACGGCTGAGGTGTACCTGTCGAAGTGCTCGTTGATGGCGCACAGGGGACGTATGGCTAGCGTCTCCGGTTCTGACCCGTCTACGACGATCGGGTGCGGTCGCTCGTCGAGCGAGAGCTGGATCGACCGCATCGCGACCGGCTCATCCTGGATCCAGTCGGGAGCTGCGATCAGGGGAGTGTCTGGGACCTGCCAGTCGTCGGGGTAGAGCTTGGTCGCGAGTCGGGCAAGCTCCGAGCGATGCTGGTTCAGCCACCGACGCTCCAGCCGCCAACGCGCCTGGCTTGCTCCGACGGCTGCGTCGTCAGGTACAGCATCAACGTGGGCCGCCGAGAGCCCGAGATCCCCGGGAGGGATGCCCAGTTCCATCACCGCGCGGCGACGCAGCTCGAACGACATCGGATGGCGGCCGGTTTCGATCTGGCTGAGGTTTTGCTGCGTCATGTGAAGTTGCTTGGCGACGTCTGCTTGGTTCCTACCGATTGCTGCTCGCCACATCCGGAGCACCGCGCCGGCCTCGTCTACTGCCGGTTGGGTAGCGCCGCGACTCAGCGGTGGAAAGTCCGCAGCTGACTCGTGATCGGCGCTATCGCAGACCCAGCAGAGGTCGTCAGCGTTGTACCGGCTCAATTGGCCACCACAAGATCGGCATTGGCGAAGGATCGGGGAAACGCCGCTGGACAAAGGCCTTGTCCTCAGCGCTCAGGCTCGCACCGGCGCGGCGCACCGGTCGAGGCCTCTGGACGCCAGCTGGTCACTGCCGATTCTCCTCACTCTTCGCACCTGACTCTGTACGGGCCGAGGCTGTCGCGCAACGCGGGTCAACGAATCGGCGATGGCCGTATCGGGGAGTCGCTGGCCAGCGTGTGTTGTCGTCGCTGAGGGCCATCCGAAGTCACCCGACTTCCCGAGGTTCTGGGGGAGAACCTGCGACGACGGCTCGCTTGCCTCGGGTTACCAGGATCTCGCCGGCGTCACTCAGGTCAGTCACCGCTCGGTGGGCGGTGCTCGAAGCCACGTCGTATCTCGCGGCGAGCTGGGCGACGGTTGGCAATGGATCGCCAGCCCGAAGCGCGCCGCATGCAATGGCAGCGCGGAGGTCGGAAGCAATCCGCCGGTAGGGGATGGTCACGTCGTCTTCGGGGGTTGTCATCGGCATCACCACATCCCGATTGGTAAGACCAGCCGGTGCTGCGGGCATGCGGTCGGCGAGGGTGCCGGCGGCGCGCTGGTCGGCCTCGGGCTTCCACGCGCTGTAGACACGCAGGGTCGTTGCTCCGCCACCTCCGTGGCCGAGGCGTCCGGCGACGGTGCGGACGTCAACACCGGCGGCGATGAGTTCGGTCGCCGAATAGTGCCGGAGCTGATGGATGTTCATGTCCCATCCGAGTCGGGCGCACATGCGGACGTACCGCTGGCCGACGGATGCGGGCTTGAGCCACGTGCTGCCATCCGGGTCGAGAGAAAAGATTCGAGCCTCCGGTCGAAGCGTTACGCCGAGTTGGGCAGCCTGTCGCGCGCGCCTTTGCTGATACGCGCGCATCAGGGCCAGCGTCTGCTCGTCAAGTGCGATTCGGCGCCGCTGGTGGGTCTTGGTGTCCTTCTCCCAACTACGGCCACCGCTTTGCGCGACGCTCGACCGGATGGTGAGAGTGCCCGTGACGTAGTCGAGCCGTTCCCACGCCAGCGCGCACAGCTCGCCTCGGCGCGTTCCGGTCATCATCGCCAGCCAGATCAGCATGCCCCAGTCGGGGTCCTTCCAGGCTTCGGCGGCGATGCGTGCGGCCTGCTCCGGAGTCGGTGGTCTCGGATCTGGGCGACCCGACGGTTGGGGCTCGGCCTCACCCACTGGATTCGTCCCGATCCACCGCCAACGCACGGCCCGTTTGCATGCTCCACTAAGGATGCCGTGGATCTGATGCACTGTGGATGCGGCCAACGGTCGGCAGGTATGTGGCCTGCACTGACCATCACAGTCGTGCTTGTCGACCGTGCGGTGCTGGACGAAACGGCGGCCTCGGCAGTGGGCACGGCAGGTGCGCAACTGCGCATAGAAAGAATCGAGGATCTCCCCATCCAGCCGGCCGACGGCTAGGTCGCCGAGCAGCGGACGGATGTGGTTGCGGATGTATCCCTCATAGCTGACCCGTGTCGTGTGCTCGACACCGATCACCGACAGGTAGCGATCCATCAGCTGGTTCACGGTCGCCTTCGTCCGCGGATTGCGCCGCTCATCGACCTGAGTCAGCAGCCGGACACGGGCTTTCTCCGCTTGCTTCTTCGCGTGCGCTCCCGCGGGAATCGTTTCGACGAGGCTGTGGCGCTTCCCTGAGACCGGGTCCACGCCTGCGTAGACGCGCACTCTCAGGGCGCCGCTTGGCAGCGTCTCAACCTCGCCACGGTCACGCCGCCGCCGCCCCGGCGCTGCTGTCATGGAGCCACTATAGCGCTCGCTCGCTCCACGTCTAGCTCCACGCCGATGGATTGCTGTCCGACTGCGCAGGTATATTCCCAGGTCAGATGGGTGCCCTCGGCAGGATTCGAACCTGCGACACACGGTTTAGGAAACCGATGCTCTATCCCCTGAGCTACGAGGGCGTGGCGGTGCCCGCCGGCGCCTCGGCAGTGTCTCACGCTCCTGCGCCCGACTTGGACAGCAAATCCAGCGCCGTTCGGCTGGGCCGCTGTCGGAAGATTACAGCGGGCTGATCGATGTGATTCGTCATGTTCTGGGGTAGTCCCGGGCGGTGCGCTGGCCGATAGCCTCGCGGCGTCCATCCGGGGGGCCGGTCCGGCCCCCAGATGAGAGTTGTTTCTATGGCCGACGGTTTTGCGGGGCAGCCGGAGCAACTCCGGGCTGCTGCCCCGCGTTTCACGGCTGAGGCCGACCGCCTGGCCAGTGCGCTGGCCACCTTGCGGACCCGGCTGGATGCACTCGGCGCACCGTGGGGCGACGACAAGCAGGGGCGCACCTTGAAGTACGAGCCCAACCGGCCGACCGTCGAACATGCCCTGGACATGCTGTCGCAGGGCCTGGCGAGCATCGACGCGTGCCTGACGGCGACGGCCGACAACCATGCCGCTTGCGAGCGGGCGTCCTCGATTCCCGCCGGCTGAGCGGCCTCGGTGCGCAAGTGAGCAGCGGCCCGGATGGCGGTATCGCCAAGAAGGTCTTCGAGATCGTGCCAGGGGTGTGGTGGCCGGCCGCCGATGAGGGCAAGCTGCACGCGGCGGCACGGACCTGGCTCGCCGCCGGTGATGCCGTCGACGCGGTGACGGCCGTCAGCGACGAGATCGCGCACGAGGTCATCGCGCAGAACCAGGGCGCCCAGGTCGATGCGTTCGCCAAGTTCTGGGCACGGTAGGACGCAGTCGGCGGGGGCTACCTGCCGGGCACGGCGGCCGCCTGCCGCCAGATGGCCGAGGCGGTGGACAAGTACGCCGAACAGGTGAGGCAGGCCAAGCACCGGGTCATCGAAGAGTTGACCATCGCGGGGGCGGTGATCTTGGCAGGCATCGGCCTGCTGTTTATCCCGGTTGTGGGTGAGTTCGCCGCCGCGGGGGCCACGGTAACCGCGGCGACGCTGGTGTCGGTCACCGGCGCGATCGGTATCGAGTTGAGCCTCGTCGCCGCCGACATCGTGGCGACCGTGCTGGTGGGTGCGGCGTTCGGCGCGATCGAGGCGATGACCATCGACGTCGTGGTGGCGCAGCCGATCCGGATGGCCTTCGGCGATCAGGCGTGGGGCCATTGGGACGGCAAAGAGGTCCTGGCGTGGGGCGAGGGCGGCGCGATCGGTGGCGGCATCGGTGGCGGCCTTTGCGGGGCCACCCGGCTCGCCGGGACGATGTCCAGGGAGATGGCCGAGAACGCCCCGCGATTGGCCTCAGCGCTCGGCCGGTTGCCGGAGGGCTCGAGACCCCGATCGGGCAGGCACTGGCCGGCAGCGGCGTCAATGCGGCGAACGCGTACACCCTGAACGGGCACGTCACCGGGCTCGACGTGTTCACCGAGCGGTCGGCGGTACCTCTGGCGGCGGCCGGCCGAGCCGCCGGCCCGGGGGGGTGATGCTCGACGCCATTGACTCGCTTGGCGAGCCTCCTCTGCCCGGGCTGCGAAGGGGCCTGTCCCGGCTTGCCGACCTCGGCGACCTGCTGAACGCAATGGGCAAGCTGCCGGAGTTGGCAGGCTGAGGCGCTGAGCGCCCCGTACGGGCGGGCGGCGTACGGCGGTGACTTCAGCGTGTCGCGGCTGGCAGCCGACGGCAGCATGCTCGATATCGGCCTGATCGACGTCATCGGTCATGGTATCGACGTCGCACCGCAGACCCTCGCCCTGTCCAAGGTCGTGAAGGACATGCTCGACGCCCATCCCGGCGAGGGATTCCCGCCAGCGGTCAACGACCATCTGTACCAGGGCGAGGGAAGTTGGACCCCGGCGCAGCACGTGAGCCTCGACCTGCGATCCGGGGGGCGTACTCCATTGGCACGGCGGGCAGCGAACCAGGCTTGATCTACCGCGCAAACACCGACCAGTGGGAAAGCCTCGCGGGAAGGGGGCTGATCCTCGGCCTGCTCCCGGAGCCGTCCATCACACCGACACGGGAGTCCTGGAGCCGGTCGATGCCTGCTGCTACACACCGACGGGATGGTCGAGAACCGCTCGGCGCGCTCAGAGCCAGGGCTGGAACGGCTGATGGCCGAGGCGGGCGCCTTCGTCGGCCGAGGCGACGCCGCGCCAAGGATCTTCCATGCCGTGCCGGTGTACGACGACGACCGGTCGCTGGTGTTCATCAGACGGATGCCGGCCCCCCAAGGCTGACGCGAGCCCGGCCTCGCACCGCCGTACGTTGTCCGAGTGAGTCCGACCGGCGATCCGGGAAACGTGTTCGCGCTCGACGGCGTGGGCGTGCGCCGCGGCGAGGCGGTGCTGCTCGACGACGTCACCGCCACCATCCGCGCCGGCCGCTGTACCGCGCTGGTCGGCCCGTCCGGCTCGGGCAAGTCGACGCTCCTGCGCCTGCTGAACCGCTTCGACGACCCCACATCGGGCAGTATCGCGTTCCACGACCGCCCGCTGATGGCCTACGACGTGCTCGAGTTGCGCCGCCGGGTGGGCCTGGTGTCCCAGCGGCCCGCCCTGCTCGCCGACACGGTGCTCGCCGAATTGCGGGTCGCCCGGCCGGCCCTGCCGGCGGACGAGGCTGCCGCCCTGCTGACCCGGGCGGGCCTGGGGCGGGGCTTCCTGGAGCGGGCCAGCAGCACGCTATCCGGTGGCGAGGCGCAGCGGGTCTGCCTCGCCCGGGCGCTGACGGTGTCACCCGAGGTGTTGCTGCTCGACGAGCCGACGTCCAGCCTCGATGCCGCGAGCGCGACCGCCGTCGAGGAGACGATCGCCCACCTGGCCGGCGAGGGGCCCACCGTCGTACTCGTCAGTCACGACCCCGGCCAGGCGCACCGGCTGGCCGACCACGTGCTCGTGCTGTCTGGCGGCCGGCTGGTGGAGTCCGGCGAGGTGGGCAGCGTGCGGTACCTGGGCGGGCCGAGCTAACCCATGGAGGCAGCCATGACAGCCACGCAGGTCGCCGTACCGTCGTGGATCGGCGTCGGTACGTCGGTGCTCCTCGTCGGTGTCGCCGCCGCCGTCGCGGCGCGGCAGCGGTTGGGGGTGACCCGTGAGTTGCTGGTGGCGGCCGTCCGGTCGGCCGTGCAACTGGTGGCTGTCGGCGCCGTCCTCGGGCTGCTGTTCGTCCACGCCGGCGTGCTCGGCGCGCTCGGCTGGGTATCCGCGATGGTGCTCATCGCCGGTCAGGTGGCCGGCCGGCGCGGCGCGGGGGTTCCCCGGGCCGCGCGCTGTGCGACGGTCGGCATCGCCGTCGGGGCCGCCGCCACGCTGGGCGTCCTGCTGGTGCTGCGGGTCGTGATGGCCGAGGCGCGGGTGATCGTGCCGGTCGGCGGCATGGTGGTCTCCGGCGCGATGGCCGCTTCGGCGATCGTGTTGCGGCGGGTACGCGAGCAGGCCGTCGAGGCGCGCGGTCAGGTGGAGGCCCGTCTCGCCCTGGGCCTGCCGGCGGAGCAGGCCTTCGCACCGCAGTTGCGATCGGCGCTGCGTACCGCCCTGATCCCCAACATCGACGGTACGAAGGTCGTCGGGCTGATCTCACTGCCCGGTGCGATGACCGGGCTGATCCTGGCCGGGGTGCCGCCGCTGACCGCGATCCGCTACCAGGTGGTGGTGATGTGGATGCTGCTCGCCGCGGCCGCCCTCTCGGGGCTGGTCACCGGTCGGCTGGCGCAGCGGGCGTTGTTCGACCCGGCCCATCGGCTGCGGCCGCTGGTCGAGGTCCGGACCCGGCGGTTCCGGCTCCGCCGCGCCTGAGCCGTTCACGCACCACGGCGGTCACCACGATTCCGGCCCACACGCTCGCCAGCGTGATCAGCAGCCCTCGGGGGTAGTCCAGCGGCTGGATCGACGGGTTGTCACCGCGCAGGCCGTATCCGCCGATGAGGGGGTAGGCGATGATGCCGATGGCTCCGGTGATGATCAGACCGCTGACGATGTACGGCCGCCAGCGCGGTGCCATCACGCGGGCGACGACCGCCCCGACGGCGATGGCCACCGGGATCACAAGCAGGTCGTTGCCGAGCTGCGCGCCGAGGAAGAACTTCAGCCAGCGCAGCGGGAGCGGGTGCCGGGTGGTGGTGAACAGGCCATAACCGCCCCACCCGATGAGCGCGGCGCCGGCGACGTATAGCAGGCGCTTCACAGCGCCACGATCCGGTGCACCCACTTGGTCTGCAGCACACCGGGCCGGTTGGGCGCGATCAACCGGCAGGGGAAGCCGTGGTCCAGGGCCAGCGGCTCGCCGCCGAGCCGCAGCGCGAGCAGGGTGAGCGGGTCGCGGGCGAGGGCCGGGCTCACCTCGGAGCTGCGATAGAGGCCGCCGCGCTCGAGCGACTCCACCCGGACCCACCGATCGCCGGCGATGCCGGACTGCTCGAGCAGGTCGCGCAGCCGTACGCCGGACCAGTGGCCCACCGCACTCCAGCCCTCGACGCAGGTGATGGGAAGGATGGCATCGTGCTGCGGCATCCCCCGCAACTCCTCCAGCGACAGCGACCGGGTGTCCGGGCCGGACACCACCAGCCGGAACGTGGCCGCAACCACGCTCTCCTGGATCCGGGCACTCTTGGCGGACTTGTTCACCGGCAGGTGCTGCGGGCCTACCGAGGCCCGGCGTACGGCCAGCGGAGAGATCCGGCTGAGCGGACCCGCTGTGTCGCCGATGGTGGCCAGCGTCACCACACCGGCCGCGGCACCCACTGTGGTGAGGAACCCCCGCCGCGACAGCGCACCGGGGCGGCTCGGCGGATCTTCGTTGTCTGTTGTGAACAGCGCTCGACGGGTGATCGCGATCTTGGTCCCGATGTGTATGAGCAGCGCCCCGATGGTGATGTAGGCGGTCCAATAGTGCGCCGGGGTGAAGAAGAACCTGAACGCGTACCAGCCCATCACGTTCATCAGCCCGGTGACCAACTGGAAGGCCGCCCCGGCGACCAGGATGAACAGCGAGCCGCGCTCGACCGCGTGGGCGAGGGTGCGGGCCGGCGGCCACGACCAGAGCTTCGGATACACGGTCCAGAGCTTCGCCAGCAGCAGCGGTATCGACGCCAGCCCGGTGGCGACGTGCAGGCCCTGGGTGACGCGGTAGAACGACACCGGTCGCGACGGGAAGGCCGTGGCCCAGTGCGGCTGGTGCTGCAGGAAGTGGCTGATGAGCCCCGTCAGGAAGCACACGCCGAAGGCGATGCCGAGCCAGACGCCGAGCGATGCCGCGACCCGCTCGGTGTGCAGGCCGCTGGTGAAGCGGCCCGCGGTGAAGGGCCCACGGCGCAATCGCTCCGGCGGCACCGGCAGCGGCCGGTGCAGCACGGCCGTCAGCGCGCGATTCAGCGCTGGAGGGCGGCGAACCATCGGCCGGCCTCCTGCCATCTGTCTACTATGGACAGTCCAGCCGCTCGGGCGACGGAGTCGATGTCGGTCGCCGACACATGTGCCCAGCCGAACTCCGTGCTGCATTCGCCGCTGGGTGCTTCGATCCGGACCCGCACCGCCCGGGTGACCGCCTCGGGGGCGTCGACCTCGGCCAGCACCATGCCGCCGGGCCGCAGGAGCGAGCTAGCCCGGCGGAGCAGTCGCGCCGGGTCGCCACCGATACCGATGTTGCCGTCGGCCAGCAGGGCGGTCTGCCATCGGCCCTCGGCCGGCAGCCGGTCGAAGACCGAACGCCGCACCGCGCACACGCCGCGCTCGCGGGTCAGTCGTACCGCCGTGGAGGACACGTCCACGCCGAGCACCGGCAGCCCCTGCCAGGCCGCCGCGGCCGCGAGTCGGCCGGGGCCGCAGCCGAGGTCGAGGGTCGGCCCCGCACATCGGCTCAGCAGCGTCCCGTCGCCGGGGGAGAGCGAGCCACACCAGCGGCCCAGCAGGAGCGGAGACGCACTGCCGTCGGCATAGCGCAGCAGCCACCGCTCGGTGCTCCCGGTCGAGACGGCCGCCAGGCCGGCTCCGTACATCGCGAGCACCGTCATGCCGTTGCCGCCGTCTCGGGCCGCACGCCGGCCAGGGCCCGCGCGAAGCGGGTGTCGGGTGCGGCGGCGGCGACTGCAACGGCGTCGGAGATGGTGTCCACGTCGCGGAGCATCGGTAGCTCAGCCACGTCTACCCCGAGTCCGGTCAGCGCGGCATGCGTGCGGGCGCCGGTTTCCGACGTCGACATGGGTACGCCGGACAAGACCGTCGCGTGCCCGGGATCGCGCAGGCCCAGCGCCCACCAGCCGCCGTCGAGTGCCCGGCCGAGCACGGCGTCCACGTCGGACAACCGCCGGAGGGCGTCATCGAGCATGGCCGAGGAGAGCTGTGGCGTGTCCATGCCGACGAGCAGAACCGGCCCGGGGCCCGTGTCGGCAAAGGCCGCCGCCAGTCGGTCGCCGAAGCCGTCGCCGCGTTGCGGCACGGCCTCGAAGGAGGGCGGCGTCTCGGTCAGCGCCCCGGCGAGGGCGAGGACCCGCCGTGATGCCGCGCTGCCGCGCACGACGTCGAGGGTGTCGGCGAGCGCGGCGCCGGCGACGACCGCCGCGCCGTACGGGGTCAGCGGCGGGCACAGCCGCGTCTTGACGCGGCCGGCCAGCGGTGCCTTGGCAATAACCACGATGGAGCCCACAAGTCGGGCGCTCACCGTGACAACACTGCGGCCATGTCGCGCAGCGTGCGCGCGGTGCCGAGGAAGGTCCCGGTCACCTTGGACTGGCTGCCGGCCGCGCGCGGGTGATAGGAGACGTCGACCTCGCGCACACGCCACCCGCGGCTCGCCGCGGAGGTCACCATCTCCAGGGGGTAGCCGAACCGCCGGTCGGTCAACTCGAGGGACAGCAGGTCGCCGCGCCTGGCGGCCCGCATCGGGCCGAGGTCGCGCAGGGAGATCCCGCCACGCCGGCGCAGGCGCCGGGCTAGCAGCGCGTTGCCGACTCGCGCGTGGCGGGGCCACGCGGCGCGGGACACCGGCCGCCTGCGGCCGAGGACGAGGTCGGCGCTGCCGTCGAGCAGCGGCGCGACCACCCGCGGCAACTCGGCCGGGTCGAGCGAGGCGTCGGCATCGATGAAGCAGACGATGTCATCGGAACACGCGAGCAGCCCGCCGTGGGCGGCCGCGCCGAAGCCGCGCTCGGGCACGGTGACGACCAGCGCGCCGAGCCTGGCCGCGACCTCCGCCGACCCGTCCGTGGAACCGTTGTCGGCCACGACGGCCCGGTATCCGGCTGGCAGCCGGGACAGCACCCAGGGCAGCGCGATCGCCTCGTCGAGGCAAGGGAATACGACATCGGGCACAACTTGAAACTAACCAGCAAACCGCCCGTCCGGCCCTTACGAACCGCGAACGGACAGCGTGCCGCGGGGCGGGCGCACCTACGCTGTGGACATGACCCGGGTTCTCGTCGTCGACGATGACGCGACCGTGAGTGACGTTGTACGCCGCTACCTCGAACGTGAGGGAATCGACGTCGACGTGCTCGCTGACGGGGCCGTCGCGCTGGATCGTGCGCTGGCCGACCCGCCTGACCTGGTGATCCTCGATCTGATGCTGCCGGGACTGTCCGGCCTGGAGGTGTGCCGCCGGCTGCGCGAGCGGCTCCCGGTGCCCATCGTCATGCTCACCGCCCTCGGTGAGGAAGGCGATCGGGTGCTCGGCCTGGAATACGGCGCCGACGATTACGTCACCAAGCCGTTCTCCCCGCGAGAACTCACCCTCCGGGTGCTCTCCGTGCTGCGCCGGGCGGCCCGCAGTGAGACCGCGCCCGAGCCGGCCCAGCCGCTGGTCGACGGCGACCTCGTCGTGGATGTGGCCGCTCGGATCGCGCGGTGCGGCGGCCGCCTCCTGCCTTTGACCGTACGAGAATTCGACCTGCTGGCGTTCCTGCTGCGCAACCCCGGGCGCGCGTTCGCGCGGGCGGAGTTGCTGGAGCAGGTGTGGGGGTGGACTTTCGGTGATCAGTCGACGGTGACCGTGCACGTACGCCGGCTGCGCGAGAAGGTGGAGCGTGACCCGGCCGCACCCACCCGGATCGTGACCGTGTGGGGGGTCGGCTACCGGTTCGATCCGTCGGCGATGGTGAGCGCGCGGTGAGTGCCGAGCTGCAGGTAGCGGGTATCGCACTGGTCGCCTCGATCGCGGTCAGTGCCTTGGGCTGGCTTCTGCAGTACGCCCTGCGTAGGAGGTCCATTACGGCGAACGTCAGCGCCGTGGCCCTCGTCGGGGGCGCCGCGATCGCCGCGGCTGTGGTGGCTGCCGCATCGGCGATGTTCATCTCACCGCACGACCTGAACGTGCTCCTGATCGTGGTGCCGGTGGCCGGGCTCGTCGCCCTGGGCAACGCCCTCTGGCTCGGGCGGCGGCTGGCCACGGAGAGCATCTGGGCGGCGCAGGCGCGTGAGCGTGAGCGCTCGCTCGAGGCCAGCCGGCGTGAGCTGGTGGCCTGGGTCAGCCACGACCTGCGTACGCCGCTGGCCGGCCTGCGAGCCATGTCGGAGGCGCTTGCCGACGGGGTAGTCACCGATGAGTCCACTGTGGACATCTACCACGAGCGGATGCGAACCGAGACCGACCGGATCAGCGCGCTGGTCGATGACCTCTTCGAGCTGTCGCGCATCAATGCGGGTGCGTTGCAACTCACCGTCGACTCGGTCGACCTCGCTGACGTGGTCTCCGATGCGGTCGCCTCGGCGGCGCCGGTGGCGATGGCCAGTGGCGTCCGGCTGGTCGCCGAACCCGGTGCCTATCCCGCGGTGCGCGGCAGCGAGACCGAGCTCGGCCGGGTGTTGCGTAACCTGCTGTCCAATGCCATCCGGCACACGCCGGCCGACGGCGTCGTCACGGTGGCTGGTGGCGTTGACGACCATGGGGCCTGGCTGGCCGTGGCCGACTCGTGCGGCGGGATACCCGAGGACGATCTGCCGCGTGTCTTCGACGTGGCCTTCCGCGGCACCCGGGCCCGCACTCCGCCGCCCGGCCCGCTGCCGGCCGGTGGCGGCCTGGGGCTGGCCATCGCGCG
Source organism: Mycobacteriales bacterium (assembly GCA_038276285.1). Taxonomy (GTDB): domain Bacteria; phylum Actinomycetota; class Actinomycetes; order Mycobacteriales; family QHCA01; genus QHCA01. The sequence goes on from JBBPZR010000034.1 coordinate 14,818, forward strand.
CGGCCTTGTCGAGGCCCATCGCGGCGAGATCATGGTCAGCAACACGGGGCCCGGCTGCCGTTTCGTGGTCCGCCTGCCCTCGGAGTCAGCCCGGTGAGCGTGAAACTCGCGATCGTCTCGGAGCAGGCGCTCGAGCCGGACATGTACGACTCGCTCGTGCGGGGTGCCTCCTCGGGCGCGGTGGTGCTGTTCTGCGGCGTCGTGCGCGACCACGACGACGACCGGTCTGTGACCTCACTGGAGTACGTCGGTCATTCGTCGGCCGCTGAGGTGCTCAGCGAGGTAGCGGCCGAGGTGGCCAGTGACCCCGATGTGCACGAGGTGGCGGTCGGGCACCGGGTCGGCACCCTGGTCGTCGGTGACACGGCACTCGTTGCTGCTGTGTCCGCGGCCCACCGCCAGGCCGCGTTCACCGCCTGCGGACGCCTCGTCGAGGAGGTCAAGCAGCGGCTGCCGGTCTGGAAACGGCAGGTCTTCGCCGACGGCACTGACGAGTGGGTCGGCAGCGCGTAGTCATCCGCGACTGGCGTCACTGGCCCGCGGCGACGAAGTGCAAGCGCCGCACCCGGCACGAGCACACCCCTCGTCATGATCCAGGGAGAATTAGTCCGGCTGCGACCGGACCAATCGTCCCTCGATCATGAAAGTGAGGGCATTGGCGACCCGGTTGGGGTCGGTGGCGGCCGCCAGATGATGGCAGTCGAGCCGGCGGACCGGCCAGCCCAGCGCCCGCGCCTCATCGGCCACCGCCGCGTACGCCGGGCTGAGTTGCAGATACCCGCTCGGTCCGGGCCAGTCGATGCTCGGCCGCGGCTCAGTGAGGAACGCCACCGCGACTTCGGGCTCCTCGTCGGCGATGGCGGCCCGCAACTTGGGATCAGGCACCAACTCGGCGAGCGGATCGGGATCGAACCACCGGTGCCATCCCGGCAACCGAGCGCCCCGGGCCCGCGACAGCAGCTCGTCGGACAGCTCGGCGGGTGCCGCGTCGCGCCAGCTACCCGCCGGAGTGGGCAGCCCGGCGTCCAGATACACCAGCGCCGCCACGGCATTGCCGGCCGCGTCGGCCAACGCCGGCAGCAGCGGCCCAGCACCACTATGCCCAACCAATACCCACGAGCCGGCCGGATCGAGCTGTCTCACCGCGGCCTCGAACGCGCCGATCAATCGCTTGTGCACAGGCGCGTCGACCACCGTGCCGCGCAGGTCGGGCAGAAGCGTGGGGTGACCACGGACAGCCAGCTCGTCGGCAAGTGGACGCAGGCTGGTCGGCCCGAGAAACGGGCTGTGCACCAGGACCACGGTCGCCATCGGCAGGAGCACGGTCGCGATCATGCCAGCGTCGTAGCGACGACGCTCTGCAATATCCATTTTCAGGCTCTCCCGGCATGAGTGTGGGTCGGGGAGAGCCCAGTTTCAACGAACGCGTCACCGGCTGCTGTATCCGCAGGCGAGCTCGTTGGACGCAGCAGCGGAGCCACGATGTCGTGATGATCCGCAGATGCGGAGGATATGCTCCAGGCGTGACGACTCTGCGGATCTCTGAGGCGGCCGAGCTGCTGGGGGTAAGCGACGACACGGTGCGCCGATGGGCGGCGGCCGGGCGGCTGCCGACGACGCGGTCCGCCGACGGCCGTCAGGTCGTTGACGGCCGCGACCTGGCCGCCCTCGCCGTCTCTCTCGCCGACCAGCCCGATCTCCGGGGAAGCGCCACCGTGTCGGCTCGCAACCGGCTCAGGGGAATCGTCACCCGTGTCGTCCGGGACACCGTGATGGCGCAGGTGGAGATGCAGGCGGGGCCGTACCGCCTGGTTTCGCTGATGAGCCGCGAGGCCGCCGATGAGCTGGGACTGGACCCGGGCGTCGTGGCCGACGCGGTGGTCAAGGCGACCCAGGTGATCGTCGAGATCCCCGGTCCGCGGTGACCCGCCGAGCCGCCGCACTGGCTGCCCTGCTCGCCGTCGTGCCGACTCTGACGGCGTGCTCGACGGGATCACCGGCGAGCCGGCAGATCACCGTGCTGGCGGCATCGTCGCTGACCGAATCGTTCGGGACGCTGGCACACGAATACGAGCGGGCGCACCCTGGCGTGCGGGTGCGGCTGGTGTTCGGGGGCAGCTCCACGCTGGTACGGCAGGTGCAATCCGGCGCGCCCGCCGATGTGATCGCCACCGCCAGCACGGCCACCATGCGCACCGTGCAGGGCGCGGACCGCGCCAAGGTGTTCGCCCGCAACCGGCTGGCGATCGCCGTACCGCCCGGCAATCCCGGGCAGGTGCACTCGCTAGCCGATCTGGGCCGGGCCGAGCTGCGAGTCGCGGTCTGCGCGCCGCAGGTGCCGTGCGGTGCGGCGGCGGCGCGTGCCTTCAGTGCCGCCCACGTCACCGGGCGGCCGGACACCTACGAGCAGGACGTGAAGGCCGTGCTGGCCAAGGTCGAACTCCGTGAGGTCGACGCCGGCCTGGTGTATCGCACCGACGTGCAGGCCGCCGGGAGCCGCGCCGTCAGGCTGGCCGTGGACCCGCCGGTCGTCACCGACTACCCGATCCTCACGCTGCACAGCCCGGGCTCTGGCTTCACGGCATTCGTGCTGTCCGCGCGCGGCCGGGCCGTGCTGGCAGCGGCCGGGTTCGACCCGCCGTGAGACGCGCGCCGGCTGCGTTGTTCGTACCCGCCGCAATAGCAGCCGCCTTCCTCGTCCTCCCGGTAGTTGGCCTGCTCATCCGGGCACCCTGGCGGGGGCTGCCCCGGCTGCTGGGCACCGCCGAGGTCTTCGACGCGCTGCGGCTGTCCCTGGCGACCGCGAGCCTGGCGACCGTGCTGTCGCTGCTCCTCGGCGTGCCGCTGGCCTGGGTGCTGGCCCGTACGGCCCTGCCCGGACGCTGGTTGCTGCGGGCGCTGGTGACGGTGCCGCTGGTGCTGCCGCCGGTCGTCGGAGGCGTCGCGCTGCTGCTGGTGCTCGGCCGCAACGGGGTGATCGGCGCGCCACTCGGGCTGTCGCTGCCCTTCACCACCGCGGGTGTCGTGGTGGCCGAGGCCTTCGTGGCCATGCCGTTCCTGGTGATCACTGTCGAGGGATCGCTGCGGGCGGCGGACCGGCGCTACGAGGAGGCCGCGTCGACGCTGGGTGCGTCGCGGTGGATGGTGTTCCGCCGCATCACGGTGCCGATGGTGCGGCCTGGCATCGTGGCCGGCACGGTGCTGTGCTGGTCGCGCGCGCTGGGGGAGTTCGGCGCGACCATCACGTTCGCGGGCAGCTTTCCCGGCGTCACCCGTACGATGCCGCTGGCCGTCTATCTGGCACTTGAGACCGATCCGCAGGCCGCCGTGGCCCTGAGCCTGGTGCTGTTGGTGGTGTCGGTGCTCGTGCTCGCGGGATTACGCGACCGGTGGCTGTTCCCTCGATGACACTCACCGCCGACATCCGGCTCAGCAGGCCGGCTCTCTCGCTCGACCTGATCCTGGAGGCGAGGGCCGGGCGGGTGGTCGCCCTGCTCGGCCCCAACGGTGCCGGCAAGTCGACCGTGCTCGCCGCGATCGCCGGACTGGTCGGACACGACGGTCGGGTGACCCTCGACGGCCGCGTGCTGGACCGGCTGCCGCCAGAGGGCCGGCCGGTGGGCATGGTGTTCCAGGACCTGTGGCTCTTCCCGCATCTGTCCACCGTCGACAACGTGGCCTTCGGGCTGCGGGCGCGCGGCATCCGCCGCCTTGAGGCACGGCGCCGGGCCGCCACCTGGCTGGAGCGCCTCGGGCTGACCGACCTCGCCGCCACCAAGCCCGCCCAACTCTCCGGCGGCCAGGCCCAGCTGGTCGCGCTGGCCCGTGCCCTGGCCGTCGAGCCCCGCGTACTCCTCCTCGACGAGCCACTCTCGGCGCTGGATGCCGCCACCCGACTTGACGTGCGGTCCACCCTGCACAAGCACCTGGCCGACTTCGCCGGATGCACGGTCCTGGTCAGCCACGACCCGATCGACGCCCTGGTGCTGGCCGACCGGATCGTCGTGATGGAGGCCGGCCGGGTGGTGCAGGCCGGCTCACCGGGAGAGGTGGCCCGGCGCCCGCGTACCGAATATGTGGCCCGGCTGCTCGGCTACAACCTTTACCAGGGAGCCGCGGATGGCGACCACGTCACGCTGACCGGCGGCGCCAGCGTGGCCGCTCGCGCGGCGGCCACCGGCCGGGTACACGTCGCGTTCCGGCCGGCCGCCGTCGCCCTGCACCGGCAGCGGCCCGAGGGCAGTCCGCGCAACGTCTGGCATTTGACCGTGAGCGGCCTGGAACTGCACGGTGACGCGGTACGAGTGGCCCTGGCGGGGGAGCTGCCGGTGCTCGCCGATGTGACGCCGGCCGCAGTACGCGAACTGGGCGTCGACCGGGGCACCTCCTTATGGGTATCTGTCAAGGCCAACGAGGTCGACGTCTACCCGGCCTGAGGCCGGGTACCGTAGGCGGGTGAGCAGACTCGTCGACCGGTTCGGCCGTGTGCACCGCGACCTGCGGGTGTCGCTGACCGACCGCTGCTCGCTGCGCTGCACCTACTGCATGCCCGCCGAGGGCCTGCCCTGGCTGCCAGCCCCCGAGTTGCTCAGCACGGCGGAGCTGGTGCGGCTGGTCCGGCTGACGACCACGCTGGGCATCGACGAGGTACGGCTGACCGGCGGCGAGCCGCTGCTGCGCCCCGATGTCGTGGCCGTCGTCGAGCAACTGGCCGACGTCGCCGAGCTGTCCGTAACCACCAACGGACTGGTGCTCGACCGGCTCGCACCCGCCCTGGCGGCCGCCGGCCTGCACCGGGTCAACATCAGCATCGACACACTGCGGCCCGACCGCTTCCTTGCCATGACCCGCCGCGACCGGCTCGATGACGTTCTGGCCGGGATCACCGCCGCCCTGGCGGCCGGCCTGCACCCGGTCAAACTCAACACCGTGCTCATGCGCGGCGTCAACGACGACGAGGCCGTCGACCTGCTGCGGTTCGCGCTCGACCGGGGCGTGCACCTGCGGTTCATCGAGCAGATGCCGCTCGATGCCCAGCACGCCTGGCGGCGCGAGGAGATGGTCACCGCCGAGGAGATCCTCGGCGCGCTGTCGGCGGTGTTCGACCTGGAGCCGGTGCCCGACCGCGGCGCCGCCCCGGCCGAGCGGTGGTACGTCAACGGCGGGCAGCAGACCGTCGGCGTTATCGGCTCGGTCACCAGGCCCTTCTGCGGCGCCTGCGACCGGCTGCGGCTCACCGCCGACGGCCAGTTGCGTACCTGTCTGTTCGCCCGTACGGAGACCGACCTGCGCACGCCGCTGCGGGCCGGCGCCTCCGATCATGAGCTTGCCGACCTCATCCTCACCGCCGTCCTCGGCAAGCAGCCCGGTCACGGCATCGACGAACCGACCTTCTTGCAGCCCCCCCGCCCCATGTCGGCCATCGGCGGCTAGTGCGTCCTGCGGTCCGCGGCGGTGTCGCGATCGCGGCCGTCGTCGGAGCCGGCGCCGTATCGGTTGCCATCGGTCGCGCGCTCGGCCGCCGGGGCGCCCATCTCCGTCTGGGCGACGCGGTGCCGCTGTCCGGCCACCTCGACCTGCGGCTGTCCCCGCGGACCCTGCTGCCGGTCGCCGTTGCCGTCCTCCTCGTGACGCTGCTGCCGGTGGCCGCCCGCCGGCTGCGCTGGCCGCTCCTGCTCGCCGTCGCCGTCGGCGCCGCCGCGGCCTGGGCGGTCAGCCTCGCCCTGGTGGACGGCCGGAATGCGCTGGGCCGGCCGATCTCGACGGGAGCGGAATACCTCGCCGACGTGCACCGGGTGCACGGCCTGCACACCTTCCTGGCCGGGTTCGCCGACCACATCACCGTCGGCAGCCCGGGCTTCGCCTGGGTGACCCACGTCTCGGGCCACCCGCCGGGCGCCCTCCTGACGTTCGTCGCCCTCGACCGGCTCGGGCTCGGCGGGCCGGGCTGGGCGGCCGCGCTCTGCATCGCGGCCGGCGCCTCGGCTGCCGCCGCGGCCCTGGTGGCGGTGCGGGCGGTGGCGGGGGAGCCCGCCGCCCGCCGGGCCGCGCCCTTCCTGGTCACCGCCCCGACGGCGATCTGGATCGCCACCTCGGCCGACGCGTGGTTCCTCGGCGTCTCGGCGTGGGGGATCGCCCTGCTCGCCGTCGCAGCTGCGCGCCGCGATCGGCGGGGCGACCTGCTCGCGGTCGCCGGTGGCCTGCTGCTGAGCGGGACGATCTTCCTGTCGTACGGCCTGGTGCTCCTGGCGCCGATCGCGGTGGCCGCCGTGCTCGTCCAGCGCCGGGTCCGGCCGCTCGTCGTCGCCGCCGTCGCGGTGGCCGCCGTTGTGGCCGTGTTCGCGGGCCTCGGCTTCTGGTGGCTCGACGGGCTGAGCCAGACCCGGATCCGCTACCGGCAGGGCTCGGCCTCGGCCCGGCCGTACCTCTACTTCCTGATCGCCAACTTGGCCGTCCTCGGGCTGGCTCTCGGGCCGGCCGGTGTCGCCGCGCTGGCCCGGCTGCGGCGCGGCGCCCTGGCCGTGCTGCCGCTCGCGGCCCTGCTGGCGATTGTGATCGCCGACCTGAGTGGCCTGTCGAAGTCGGAGGTCGAGCGGATCTGGCTGCCGTTCACGCCCTGGCTGCTCGCCGCCGGTGCGGTGCTGCCGGAGCGGCATCGGCGGTGGTGGCTCGGCGCGCAACTCGCCGTCGGGCTGACCGTGCAGACGCTGATCTTCACCAACTGGTGAGCCGCGGGTCAGCGCCGCCGCTTAGCGAAGGGCAGCCGTCGCGAACTCCGCCATGCCCTCGGCGAAGCTGATCTGAGCGCGGAAACCGAGTGCGGCGGCGGCTCGCTCGGGTGAGGCCACGACGTGCCGCACGTCGCCGAGCCGGTAGCGCCCGGTGGTCCGCGGTGCCGGGCCGCCGGCCGTGGCGGCCAGGGCGGTGGCCATCTCGCCGACGGTGTGCGGATGCCCGGAGGCGACGTTGTACGCGGCGAACGGCGCGGGATCGGTCTGCTCGAGCGCGGCGACGTTAGCGGCGGCCACGTCCCGGACGTGGATGAAGTCGCGCCGCTGGCCGCCGTCCTCGAACAGCCGCGGCGCCTCGCCGCGGGCCAGCGCGGAGCGGAAGATCGACGCGACGCCGGCGTACGGAGTGTCCTTGGGCAGCCGCGGACCGTAGACGTTGTGGTAGCGCAGGGCCGTCACGGCGCCGCCGGTCTGGCGCGCCCAGGCCGAGCTGAGGTGCTCCTGCGCGACCTTGGTGGCCGCGTAGGTGTTGCGCGGGTCCAGCGGCGCGTCCTCGCACACCGTGGCCGGCTCCAGCGGGGCTGCGCAGTGCGGGCAGCGCGGCTCGAATCGGCCGGCGGCCAGGTCGTCTGTCGTACGAGGACCGGGCCGGACAGCGCCGTGCTCGGCGCAGGCGTACGCACCCTCGCCGTAGACCACCATCGAACTGGCCAGCACCAGTCGGCTGACGCCACGCCTGGCCATCGCGGCCAGCAGCACGGCCGTTGCGAGGTCGTTGTGCGCGACGTAGTCCGGGGTGTCCCGCGCGTCGACGCCGAGGCCGACCATGGCCGCCTGATGGCATACCGCGTCCACATCGGACAGTGCTTGCCCGGTGGCGACAGGATCGCGCAGGTCGGCGCGGGTCAACGCGCGCCCGTCGAGGTAGCTCGGCCGATCCCGGTGCGCTGCGGGCAGGAGCACGTCGAGCAGGCGGACGGAATGGCCGCGCTCGGCCAGCGCATCGGCGACGTGTGAGCCGATGAACCCGGCGCCGCCCGTGACGAGTACCCGCATGACGTCGGAGCCTATGCTGCGGCAATGTCGGACCGGCTGACGCATGTGGACGAATCAGGTGCCGCTCGGATGGTCGATGTGAGCGCCAAGGACGTCACCGGCCGGTCGGCGACCGCGAGCGGCCGGCTGCGCACGACGGCAGCCGTCGTCGACCTGCTGCGCGGCGATGGCGTACCCAAGGGCGATGCCCTGGGCGTGGCCCGGGTGGCCGGCATCATGGGCGCCAAGCGGACCCCCGACCTCGTCCCGCTGTGTCACCCCATCGCGCTGCACGGCGTCGAGGTCGACCTCGAGGTCGTCGCGGACGGCGTCCTGATCCGCGCCACTGTCCGTACGGCGGATCGCACCGGCGTCGAGATGGAGGCGCTCACCGCCGTCGCGGTAGCCGGCCTGGCGCTGGTCGACATGGTGAAGGCGGTCGATCGGGGAGCGCGGATCACCGACATCCAGGTGGAATCCAAGACGGGTGGCCGGTCCGGCACCTGGCACCGGGAGCCGTGATGCGCGGGGTCGCGATCACCGTCTCAAATCGCTCGTACGCCGGGACCCGCGATGACACCAGCGGCGCGCTGCTGGTCGACCTGCTCCGGTCCTACGGCGTGCTCGTCGGGCTGCCCGTCGTGGTGCCTGACGGCGTGGAGCCGGTTGCGACCGCCCTGCGCGCGGCGGTCGACGGCGGCGCGGACATCGTGGTGACAACCGGTGGCACCGGCCTCACACCGACCGACCACACACCTGAGGCGACCCGTCATGTTCTCGACTACGAGGTACCGGGGATCGCGGAGGCGGTCCGGGCGGCCGGTCGGGAGGCCGTTCCCACCTCCGCGCTGTCGCGCGGACTGGCCGGCGTGGCGGGGCATGCGCTCGTGGTGAATCTCCCCGGTTCGCCGGGCGGCGTCCGCGACGGGATGGCCGTGATCGGCCCCCTGCTGGCGCACGCGTTGGACCAGATCCGTGGCGGCGACCACTGACTCGCTGAGTGGTCGCGGGATGGCCTGAGCACGAAGACGTCCCAGCCGAGGTAGCGCCGTTGGCAGGTCATGTGCGTGCGCCGCGAGTCGTCGAGGAAGGTCCGCACGTCCTCAGCCATGGCATTGCCGGGGTGGGTGTCGAGCCACAGCCGCAGATTCCACCACTGGGCGGCCACGTAGGGGTCCCAAGTGTGCGGGTCGGCCGGGACCACCGCGACCAAATCTGTTCCGGCGGCTTCGAACTGGTCGAGCAGGCCGGCCAGATCGGAAAACTCGCCCGGAGCAATGCCGATGGTCCGCTCAGCCGCCGATGGCGGCGGCTCCTGCCAGTACGGCTTACCGATGAGCAACAGGCCATCGGCCGTCACCGCCGACCTGAGCAGCTCCATTGTGCCGGCGACGCCGTTGCCGATCCAGGTGGCGCCGATGCAGCAGACCATGTTGAAGGTCGCCGGGGGCGGGGCGGTGGTCGCCGGCGTCGCCGTACTCGATGACCACCCGATCGGCTACTCCGAACTCACGGGCGCGCTTGCGGGCCGCATCGGTGAAGGACAAGCGACATGTCGCTGACTATCTCTGCGGCTCGGAAAGCTGTCTAACGAGATTGGCAGCCGACCGCCGCGCCGTCAGCTTGGCGGGGCCCGGCCGGGGGCGTCGAAGGCGAGCTGTCGCAGCGGGTAGCGGTGGTGTCGTTGGGGCTGGCAGGTGGGGTCGATCCAGGGTGGGGGGTGGAAGGTGGGTAGCCCGTCGGCGTCGATGCTCACGGTCCAGCCCTGGTGGTGCACGGCGATGTGATGGGGGCCGCAGAGCAGGACGAGGTTGGACAGTTTCG
>JBBPZR010000035.1:0-22163 GCA_038276285.1 Mycobacteriales bacterium
CTGGTACTTGTCGGCGAGATGATCGAGGCGGCCGACCAGGCACGGTCACTCGTTGCTGGGATTGACCTCGATGCGCTCGGCGCCGATCGGCAGCGCCGGGACGCGCTGCTGTGGAACTTCACGGTGCTCGGCGAGGCGGCCTCCCAACTCGACCCCGAAGTAAAGGCGCGGTTCCCCGAACTCCCCTGGGCTCTGCCGTCCCGTCTCCGGAACCGAGTCATCACGGGTACTAGTCGATCGACCTTGAGATCCTCACACCATCGCCACAGATCTGCTTCCCGGCTTTGTCGAGCAGCTGCGCGAGGCGCTCGACGCTTTGGAAGCCGACGACTGACAGGGCACGGGGCTTCTGCCTGCGCACCCCCACGAGTTCGCGCCCTATTACGACAATCTGAGCCATGGGCCGCGCATGGCCGAGCCCCCGCGCAACCCGCCGCGCGGGTGAGGCCATCATGGGTGGCCGATAAGGTCTGGTTGGGGAGCCCAGCGGTAGCCGGACCGGGGTGAGGGTGTGAACTTCCGGATGCGGACAAGCCAGCAGTCGAGCCCGGTGCCCGGGCCACGCGGCAGCCTGGTGTTCGGGTCGGGCCTGGACTTCCGGCGAGATGCCCTGCCCGTATATGTCCGGGCGATGCGCGAGTACGGCGACGTCGTCTGTTGGCGCATCGGACCGCCCCTCCTGGGCATCGACATCTACGGTGTCTTTCACCCCGAGGGCGTACGCCAGGTGCTCAGCGCCCAGGCGCCCTACAGCAAGCAAGGACGCCTCAACTCCGAGCTGATCGCCGTGCTCGGGGACAGCATCTTCACCACCGAGGGCGACGTCTGGCGCGCCCAGCGGCGCACACTGCAGCCGTTGTTCACGCGTCGGCGGGTGGAGTCGTACGCGCCTGCTATAGCTGAGGCCGCCGACGAGGTCACGATGCGCTGGCGGCAGATCGCCCACTCGGGTGGCGAGGTCGAGTTGCACGCCGAGATGACGCGCTGCGCCCTCGACATCGTGGGCCGAGCCCTGTTCGGGGATGCGGTGGAGGAGGCCGTGCCGGTCTTCGAACGTTTTCTGCCCCTGGCCAGCGACCAGGTCCTCCGCAGGGGGACGTCACCGGTACCGCTGCCTCGTTGGCTGCCGACACCACGGGCTCGCAAGACCACTGCGGCGCAATCGGCCGCGTTCCGGTTGGTGGACAAACTCATCGCCAGCGGCCCCTCGCCGCGCGGCGACACGTTGCTCGATCTGCTGTACGAGGCGCGGGATCCCGAAACCGGGCACGCACTGGACGCGCGGGCGATGCGCGATCAGGTGATGATCTTCCTCGCAGCCGGACACGAGACGACGGCAACCGCCCTCACGTTCGTGCTGTACCTGCTTGGGAGTCATCCGGAGACGCAGGAGCGGGTACGCGACGAGTGCGCGGCGGTCCTCGGCGGCCGCCCCGCGGCCGGCCCCGATCTGGCCCGATTGAGCACGACGACCATGGTGGCCCAGGAGGCGCTCCGGCTCTATCCACCGGCGTACGCCCTCAGCCGGTCCGCCCGCACCGACCATGAAATCGACGGGCACGCAATCCCGGCCGGTTCGCTCGTACTCCTGTCGCCGTGGGCAACTCATCGCCACCCGGAGTTCTGGCCGGACCCGGAGCGGTTCGACCCGGACCGGTTCGAGGCCAGTGCCGAGTCGGGCCGCCATCGTTACGCCTGGTTTCCCTTCGGCGGCGGCCCGCGTACGTGCGTCGGGTTGCATCTGGCCATGGCGGAGATCGTCACGGTCACGGCCGCGATCATTCAGGCGTACGAGCTGAGCTGCCCACCGGAGCGACCACCGCTCGCCGCTGCGGCGACGCTGCGGCCGGCTGCTCCGGTCCGCTGCCGGCTCAAGGCCGTCTAGACAACCAGACCATGGCGCCAGCGAGGGTCAGTCCCACGACGATGAGCGGAGACTCGACGATGTCCCCGCCGCCGCGGCGCAACCGTGCCCGCACCAAGTGCTCGGCGAGGTAGCCGGGGACCATGGCCGCACCGAGCGCACCGAGAGTGCGCTCGGCTCCGGCACTCGGCCGCCGCGCCAACCGGACGGCGGCGAGCGCCTGCGCTACCAGCATCGGAACCGGGGCGGACAGGGCCGTCCCGAGGTATAGGCTGTCGCGGCCGACGGCAGATGGCTTGCCGTGGAGCAAAGGAACGTCACACGGCCGGCGGCGCCCGATCGCCACAGCCATCGCGACGAGGCCCGAGGCAAGCTGGACACCGGACGTGAGCACCAAGGCACGCCGACGGTCCATGGGAGGTCTCAGCAACGATCGGGCTGGGTCAGGTGCCAGCCGCTGCTCAGCCGGTAGCTACCGGGGCGATGCACCTGCACCACTGTCCACTTGCCGGCCGGAGTGAGGCACGTGCCGGCGCCACTGATGGTGAGCCAGCGCGACCAGCGGACCCGTACGACGACTGTGGCCTCGCGGGCGACGTCGAAGGTGATCCCCGTCGGATCCGAGGACACCAGCTTGGCCGGAGCGCTGACCAGCGGCTGCGGACTGTCCACTTTGTACAGAGCCCAGTCGTCATTGCCCCAGGCGAAGTGGAGGTACGGCAGGGTGGCCTCGATCAGGGCCTTCTCCTCCTGCCCCCACCGGTCGAGCCTGGCGTCGCGTGGCACGGCGATGTAGGTCACGGCGTTGTCGTACAGCCACCCGAGGTACGCCGATGGTGTGAGCGTCCCCTCCGCGCCACGGCCGTAGAACAACCCATTGCGCCCGACGTCGACCTGACGCTCCCAGCCCCGGGCGATCGGCACCGCCTCGGCCACGTAGGTCGACTCCCAGTGATCGTGTAACGGCACCACCTCGACGCGCCCGACCGGCCCCCGCTTGTGGAGTTCGTCGATCAGCGGCTGGAAGAAGGGGCGATGGGCCGCGCGGCTGCCGGCATTGCCCAGGTCATCGAGCACCAGGGGCGGCTGCCACCAGCAGATCAGGACGATCGCTAGCGCGAGCCGGGACCAGGCCAGGTTGGCAGTGGCGGCCACCACCGGCACCGAGAAGAGCAGTGCGAGCCGGGCGGCGTTGTAGCCGATCGGGCTCGGTAGGAGATAGACCACGAAGAGCCCGATGGCCGACAGCATCGCGCCGACCCGGACCGCGGGGTACTTCGAAGGCACCAGGAAGATCACCGCGATGGACAGCGCGATGACGAGCTTGGCCGACTCGACGTCGAAGGGCTGGATGCCGCCGTCGTGGAACAGCGCCGTCACGACCCCCATGGGCACGGCGGCGCCGATTCCCAGGGCAAGACCGTCGCGGCGCCGGCCGGTGAGCAGCAGCGCCGCACCGGCGACACCGGTGAACAGCCCGGCGACGGGGCTGGCCGCGCTGCTGAGCAGGGCGAGCACGGCGATCAATGCCGTGCGCCACCGCACATCTATCTCCTGCAGGGTGACAGCGCACAGGGCCAGTAGCCCGAAGGCGAGGCCCATGGCAAAGGTGGTGCGCCCGCTGACCAGATTGGCCACCAGGCACACCGCGCCGAGAACGCTGCCGAGCAACGGCCGGCGCACCCGCGCCCGCACGAGCAGGAAGGCAAGGGCCAGCCCGCCGAGCACCGATGCGACCGCGCCGACGCCGCGCGAGCCGATCAACGCGTTCAGCGGCCCGGTGAGCAGGCTGTAGCCGAACGGGAAGATCCCGCCGTACCACCGGAAGTCCACCGGCCGGGCCCCGTAGGCCTGGACGAAGTGCCCTCGGGCGACCTGGGCCGACAGGTCGGTGCCGGACAGCGGCAGGAACAGGAAGGCGACGGTGAGCACGAAGGACACCGCACCCGTGGTCAGCAGGGTGCGTCGATAGCGGTGCGGCATTCGCTGCAGCACGTCAGATCAGCCAGCCCGGCTCACGCGTAGAACACCCTCTCGACCGCCGCTCGAGCACGACGTGTGGTGCGAAGGTACTCCTCGACGAACCCGCCGGGCTCGTCCCTGGCCGGGTAGCCGACCGCCCGGGCGACCCCGACCATCTCACGGCCCAGGTGTGGCAGCGAGTCGGCCGGCCGGCCCCGGACGAGCGTGACCGCGTTGCGCACGCGGGAGGCCAACCGCCAGGCCGCCCGGAGGTCACGGGCGTCCGGGGCTGCGATAAGCCCGGCGTCCGCCGCTGCTGACAGCGCCGCGAGCGTGCCCGTCGTCTGCAGGCCAGGATGCGCGTGACCGTGCAGAAGCTGGATCAACTGCACCGTCCACTCGACATCGGCCAGGCCACCGCGGCCGAGCTTGAAGTGCGTCGCCGGGTCGGCTCCGCGGGGGAGTCGCTCGCTGTCGACCCGGGCCTTGATGCGCCGGATCTCGGTGACATCGCGGCTGGACAGCCCGCCGGCGGGGTAGCGGTGCGGGGTGATCATTCGTACGAACTGCTGGCCGAGGTCGTCGTCTCCGGCCACGGGCCGGCCCCGTAGCAGCGCCTGCGCCTCCCAGACCGACGCCCAGCGCTCGTAGTAGGCGGCGTAGGAACCCAGGCTGCGCACCAGCGGCCCCTGCCGGCCCTCCGGCCGAAGACCCGCGTCGACACCGAGCGGCGGATCGGGGGCCGGCACGGAGAGCAGCCGGCGCATCTCCTCGGCGACCTCGTGCGCCGCGACCGTCGCCTCGCTCTCGTCCGCGCCCGGCAGCGGGTCGAAGACGAAGAGGACGTCGGCGTCCGACGCGTAGCCGACCTCCCGGCCGCCCAACCGGCCCATCGCGATCACCGACATGCGCATCGCGGGCTTGCTGCCCCGGCGCTCGGCGACTGCCGCGAATGCCGTCACGAGCGCCGCGGCGAGCGTCGCCTCGGTCACCTCTGACAGCGCGACACCGACCGCGTCGACGTCGAGCAGGCCCAGGAGGTCGGCGCAGGCGATCCGCAGCAACTCCGCGCGCCGCTGGCCACGGGCGGTCACCACGGCCGCCTCGCGGTCCCCGCTGCGCCGAGCGGCGGCGAGCATGGAGTTCCGTAGCGTCTCCAGCGACCGTGGCCGCAACTCGTCGTCGTTGCTGAGCATGCGCATCGCTTGCGGCGCCCGGCCCAGCAGGTCGGCGACATAGCGGCTCGACCCCAGCAGCAGGGCCAGCCGCTCCGCGACCAACCCCTCGTCGCGCAGCGAGCGCAGGTACCACGGCGTGCGACCGAGGGCGTCGGACACCTGGCGGTAGGCCAACAGGCCGGCATCGGGATCGGCGGCGTCGGCGAAGGCGCGCAGCATCGCCGGCAGAAGGGTGCGCTGGATCGCGGCCGAGCGCGTCACCCCGGCTGTCAGCGCCTCCAGATGACGGATCGCGCCAACCGGATCGGCGAAGCCGAGCACCTGCAGCCGCGCCACGACGGCCGCCGGTGGAAGCTGCAGTTCCTCACCGGACACGCGGGCCACCGACTGCAGCAGTGGGCGGTAGAACAGCTTCTCGTGCAGCCGGCGTACCTCGCGGGCGTGCCGGGCCCGGTCGGCCTCGAAGGCGTCCACGGAGCTGGCTCCGGGCTTGCCCTGGTAGCCCAGCGACCGGGCCAGCCAGCGCAGTTCGGGCTCCTCGACCGGGATCCGGTGCGTCCGCCGGAGACGCTGCAACTGCAGTCGGTGCTCCACGGTACGCAGCCAGCGGTACATCGCCGCGAGGGTGGCGGCGTCCTTGCGCCCGACGTATCCGCCCGCGCCCAGCTCGTGGAGGGCGACCAGCGTCGTGCCGCTGCGAAGCGACTCGTCGGCGCGCCCGTGCACCAGTTGGAGGAGTTGCACCGCGAACTCCACGTCCCGCAGGCCGCCGGGCCCGAGCTTGAGCTCGCGGACCGCCTCTCCCGCCGGGAGCGTGGCCTCGACCCGCCGGCGCATGGACTGCACGTCCTCCACGAAATGATCCCGGTCGGCGGCCCGCCAGACCAGCGGTGACAACCGGTCGATGTAGCGCTGGCCGAGGTCGGCGTCACCGGCCACCGGCCGGGCCTTGAGCAGGGCCTGGAACTCCCAGGTGCGCGCCCACCGCTCGTAGTAGGCGGCGTGGCTGTCCAGCGTGCGCACCAGCGGGCCCTGCTTGCCCTCGGGCCGCAATGCCGCGTCGACCGGCCACGCGACCTCGCCGCAGACCCGGATCAGATGACCGGCGAGGAGCGTGGCCGTGTGCATCGCGGCGGTCGGATCAGCCTCAGGCGTCGCAGGCTCCGCCACGAAGACCACGTCGACGTCGGAGACGTAGTTGAGCTCCCGGCCACCGGTCTTGCCCATTGCGATCACGGCCAGCCGGCACGCAGCGGCATCGGCCGGCAGGAACGTCTCGGCAATGGCCAGCCCGGCGGCGAGTGTGGCGGCCGCCAGATCGGCCAACTCGGCACCGACGTCCTCAAGCTCCAGGCGACCGGTGAGGTCCGCGCCCGCGAGAGTGAGCAGGCAGCGCCGGTAGGCGACCCGCAGGTCGGCAAGGACGGTGGCGTCGTTCCCGCGTGCTCGCGGCCGGTCGGCATCGGGATCGACGCCGACCGCCGTCAGCAGCCGCGTCCTCAGCGCGGTGGCACTCGGCCGGGACCGCGCCTGTTCGGTGTCGTCCAGCAGTCGCCAGTCGCCCGGATGGGCCGCGAGATGGTCCCCGAGGGCGGCGCTGGCGCCGAGTACGGCCAGCAGCCGCTCCCGCAGCCCGGCCGACCGTCGCAATCGCGGAAGCAGAGCACCACCGGCCGGTTGTGCCTCCTCTACGCGGGTGAGGGCGAGCAGGGCGAGATCGGGATCGGCCGCCGTCGCCAGGCACGCCATGATCTCCGTCGCGCCGTCTCCCGCGGGCACCGCGGCCGCATCGTCCCAAAGCCCCAGGCCCCGTGGGCCCAGCAGTAACCGAGCTCGGGCTGCGTCAAGAAAGCCGAACCGCGCGAAGGGAGCGCGACCAGTCAAGATCACGGCACCGCGCCGACCAGCGCGGCAAACCGCTCGGCAAAGGGCCGCCAGACCTCTTCGAGGTCGTCGTGCACGGCCACCGCCGCCCGTACGGTCTCGTCGGCGTCCCGCCCCATCGCGACGAGCTGCTGCCGGGACTCCTCCCCCCAGCTGGTGACCTGCTCGGGCGTGGTCTCGATGTGAAACTGCAGGCCCCAGGCCCGCTCCCCCAGCCGGAACGCCTGATGCGGGTAGGTCGTGCCGCTGGCCAGGAGCACGGCGCCGGGCGGCAGCTCGACGATCTCGTCGTCGTGCCACTGCAGCACGTCGGGCGTGAAGGGCACCGGGCCGAACAATTCATCCTGCGCGGCCACGTCGCGCTTGGCGACCAGCGCGGCGCCGATCTCGGACCCTTTGGCACCCCGCTGCACCCGACCCCCGCACGCCTGCGCGAGCAGTTGCGCGCCGAGACAGATCGCAAGAGTGGGCACGCCCGCGCCCACGGCGGCGCGCAGCAAGAGCTTCGTCGCGGGCAGCCATGGCGCGGCGTCGCGTCCCTGATCGTCAGCGTAGGCCGCCTGGGGGCCGCCGAGGACCAGCAGCCCAGCCGACCCGTTGAGGTCGGCCGGCACATCGTCGCCGGCGTAGGGGCGTACCGGCTCCAGCCGCAGCCCCGCGTCTGTCAGCCAGTCGCCGAGCCGCCCGGCACCCTCGGAATCGGTGTGCTGGACGACGAGGAGGCTGGACGAGCTCACCGATCGAGGCTACCGGCGTCAGAGCATGGGCAGGTATTTCGACAACTCGTACGGCGTGACCACCCGGCGGTATTCGGTCCACTCGGCCCGCTTGTTGCGCAGGAAGAAGTCGAAGACATGCTCGCCGAGGGTCTCGGCGACCAGTTCTGAGGTCTCCATCACCCGCAGTGCCTCGGAGAGGTTGTGTGGCAGGTCCTGGTAGCCCATCGCCCGGCGCTCCTGGTCGGTCAGCTGCCACACGTCGTCCTCGGCCCCGGGCGGGAGTTCGTAGCCCTTCTCCACCCCGCGCAGCCCCGCCGCCAACACCAGCGAGAACGCGAGGTAGGGGTTGCAGGCCGCGTCCAGAGAGCGGATCTCCACCCGGGTGGAGTTGGCCTTGCCGGGCTTGTACATCGGCACGCGGACCAAAGCCGACCGGTTGTTATGCCCCCAGCAGACGTAGGTCGGCGCCTCTCCACCGGCGATCAGCCGCTTGTAGGAGTTGACCCACTGGTTGGTCACTGCGGTGAATTCGCGGGCGTGCTCGAGGATGCCGGCGATGAACGACTTGGCCACGGCCGAGAGCTGCAGCGGGTCGGACGGGTCGTGGAAGGCGTTGCGGTCGCCCTCGAACAGCGACAGGTGCGTATGCATCCCCGAACCAGGCTGCTCGGTGAACGGTTTCGGCATGAACGTGGCGTAGACGCCGGCCCGCAGGGCGACCTCCTTGATCACATGCCGGAAGGTCATGATGTTGTCGGCGGTGGTGAGGGCGTCGGCATAGCGCAGGTCGATCTCCTGCTGGCCGGGCGCGACCTCGTGGTGGCTGAACTCCACCGAGATCCCCATCAGCTCCAGTGCCGTCACGGCGTCGCGCCGGAAGTCGTGGGCGATGTCATGCGTCGTGAGGTCGAAGTAGCCGCCGGAATCGACCGGCCGGGGCAGCTGGCCGTCCTCGGGCCGCTCCTTGAGCAGGAAGAACTCGATCTCGGGGTGGGTGTAGAAGGACAGCCCCTTCTCAGCCGCCTTGCCCAGCGTGCGACGCAGCACGTGCCGTGGGTCGGCCCAGGACGGGGAGCCGTCCGGCATGCGGATGTCGCAGAACATCCGGGCCGCGTCGGGGTCGGTGCCACCCTCCCACGGCATGACCTGGAAGGTGGCCGGGTCGGGCATGGCGATGATGTCGCTCTCGTACACCCGGGCGAATCCCTCGATGGCCGAGCCGTCGAATCCGATGCCCTCCTCGAACGCCGCCTCCAACTCGGCCGGCGCCACCGCCACCGACTTCAGCGTGCCCAGCACGTCGGTGAACCACAGCCGGACGAAGCGGATGTCACGTTCCTCCAGCGAGCGGAGGACGAACTCTTGCTGGCGGTCCATGTAGGAGAGCCTACGAGGCCTTGGTTACCGTCGTGTTGCGCCGGCGGATTATCTGGCCGGCAGTACGTGACAATGGGGTCGTGGCCCAATTGCGCGTCGCCCTCGCCCAGATCGACGTCACCGTCGGTGACCTCGACGGCAACGCCGCCCTGGTGCTGGGGTGGTCGCGCCGGGCCGCGGACGCCGGAGCGCATCTGGTGGCCTTCCCTGAGATGGCGCTGACCGGGTATCCACCCGAGGACCTGGTGCTGCGGAAGTCCTTCGGGCAGGCCAGCGTCGGTGCCCTGCACCGGCTCGCTCGGCGCCTGGCCGACGAGGGACTAGGCGAATTGTCCGTGGTGGTTGGCTATCTCGACGTCGACGGCGGTCCGCGCAATGCCGCCGCCCTGCTGCACGGCGGTCGCGTGGTGGCGACGTACTTCAAACACCACCTGCCCAACTACGGCGTCTTCGACGAGGACCGCTACTTCGTCTCGGGCGACCGCTTCGTGGTCGTGCGACTGCATGGCATCGACGTCGCGCTGACGATCTGCGAGGACATCTGGCAGGACGGCGGCCCCTTCGCCGTGGCAGCGCAGGCGCGGGTCGGGCTGGTCGTCAACATCAACGGCTCGCCCTACGAACGCAACAAGGACGACGTACGACTGGAACTGGCCGCGCGCCGGGCCCGCGAGGCCGGCGCATCAATCGCCTATGTCAACATGGTCGGCGGACAGGACGAGCTGGTCTATGACGGCGACTCACTGGTCGTCGGAGCCGACGGTGAGCTGATCGGCAGAGCACCGCGGTACGACGAGAGTCTCCTCGTCATCGACCTCGATCTGCCGCCGGCGACCAGCGACCGCACCGGGCCGGTCCGGGGCATGACGGTCGAGCGCACCGTCGTCTCGGCCGAGCCGGCTCCGAGCTACCCGCCGGAGCCGGCCGTCATCGCGGAGCGACTTCCCGACGAGGCCGAGGTGTGGGGCGCGCTGGTGACCGGCACCCGCGACTACGTGCGCAAGAACGGTTTCCGCTCGGTCGTGCTGGGCCTGTCCGGCGGCATCGACTCGGCCGTGGTGGCGACGGTGGCCCGCGACGCGCTGGGTGCCGACGCCGTGCACGTCGTGGGGATGCCCTCCCGGCACTCCTCCGAGGGTTCGGTCGCCGACGCCGGAGACCTGGCCCGCCGGCAGGGCCTGCACTGGCAGGTCATCCCGATCGCCGCGATGGTCGACGCCTACGACGCCGCTGTGTCCCTCGACGGGCTGGCCGCGGAGAACCTGCAGGCACGGGTGCGCGGCACACTGCTGATGGCACTGTCCAATCAGGACGGACACCTCGTGCTGACGACCGGCAACAAGAGCGAGTTGGCCACCGGCTACTCCACTCTCTACGGCGACAGCGCCGGCGGCTTCGCGCCGATCAAGGACGTGCCCAAGACACTGGTCTGGCAGCTGGCCCGCTGGCGCAACGCCGTCGCCGAGAAGACCGGCGAGCACCCGCCGATCCCGCGGAGCTCCATCGACAAGCCGCCGTCGGCCGAGCTGGCGCCGGGCCAACTCGACAGCGACCGGCTCCCGCCGTACGACCTGCTCGACGCGCTGCTGATGGACTACGTCGACCGTGACCTCGGCCGGGCCGCGCTCGTGGAGCGCGGGCACGACCCCAACCTGGTCGAGAAGGTGATCCGGCTGGTCGACCAGGCGGAGTACAAGCGGCGCCAGTACCCGCCCGGCCCGAAGATCTCGCTCAAGGCATTTGGCCGGGATCGGCGGCTGCCGATCAGCAACCGCTGGCGAGAGACGGGCCCCCGCGCGGAATTGTGACCAGCGCGACAGCCGCCTGACCGGCCGGCGTGGGACCATCGAGGAAGCCCGGGGACGTCACACGACGCCTCGAGGAAGAAACGAGGAAGACCGTGACCGAATCAGTCGAGCCATCGCTGTACGGCGGTCCGGTCAGTCGGCGGGTCACCGTCGTGGATATCCAGTCGGCCAAGGAGCGCGGCGAGCGCTGGCCGATGCTGACGTCCTACGACCAGTACTCCGCGGAGATCTTCGACGAAGCGGGCATCCCGGTGCTGCTGGTCGGCGATTCCGCCGCCAACAACGTCTACGGATACCCCGACACGGTGGCCGTCACCGTCGATGAGCTGTTGCCCCTGGTCCGCGCCGTGGCGCGCTCGGCCCGGCGCGCCCTGGTCGTGGCCGACCTGCCGTTCGGCTCCTACCAGCTCTCGCCCACCCAGGCCCTGGAGACGTCCATCCGCTTCATGAAGGAGGGTGGCGCCCAGGCGGTGAAGTTGGAGGGCGGGTCGCGCGTCGTGCCGCACGTGGACGCGATCGTGTCAGCCGGGATTCCGGTCATGGCCCACATCGGCTTCACGCCCCAGAGCGTGCACGTGATCGGCGGCTACCGCGTGCAGGGCCGCGGCGACACCGGCGACATCCTGGTCCACGACGCGCTGGCGCTGCAGCAAGCCGGAGCCTTCAGCGTCGTCCTCGAGATGGTGCCGGCCGACGTGGCCAAGCGAGTGACCGCGGAGCTCACCATCCCCACCATCGGAATCGGGGCGGGCGTCGACTGCGACGCCCAGGTGCTGGTCTGGCAGGACATGGCCGGGCTGCGCGGTGGCCGGATGCCTAAGTTCGTCAAGCAGTACGCCGACCTGCGCGGCGTGCTCCGGGGTGCCGTGCAGGGCTTCGCCGACGAGGTGCGCTCGGGCGAGTATCCCGACAGTTCACACTCGTACTCGTGACCCGGTTATCGTCGGCGGCGTGAACACCACTCCCAGACAGACATTCGCCGGCGTCGGGCTGATCGCCATTGTCGCCGCCACACTGCTGCTGGCCACCACCCCCGCCAGCGCTACACCGATCACCCAATCGCTCGCCGCTGGCACGCAGGCCACCGGCACGGTCTTCTTTCCCAACCCGGTCCAGCAGACCGGCAACGAGGGTCTCACCGACCAGAAGGACGCTGACTATGCCGCACTCCAGGCGACGTACCGATCGGTCGTCCTGACCAACCTTGACGGCTCGGGCGCGTTGACCGGCCGTTACGTCACGATCAAGAGCGAGACCGGCAAGGCGGCGGTCGCGGTCAACGGTGCCTTGCCCGCCTACCACCGGGATGCGGACCAGTTCGAGCAGGTCATGGCGTACTTCTGGATCACCTCCGCCGCCCGCTACGTGCGCAGCCTCGGCTTCGGCTCGACGCTGCCCGCTGTCGATGACCGTCAGGTCGAGGCACGGATCAACCAGTTCGGCGGCGACAATTCCTTCTTCCGCGACAACAAGGTCAACGTCACGTTCGGCAAGGGTGGCGTGGACGACGCCGAGGACGCCGAAGTGATCGTCCACGAGTACGGCCACGCGACGCAGGACTCGCAGGTGACCGGCTTCGGCACCACGCTCGAGTCCGGCTCCATCGGCGAGGGGTTCAGCGACTACTTCGCGGTCGCCGTGACCGACGCTGTCGCCGGCGTGCCGACCCTTACGCCCGAGGCCTGCGTGGCCGACTGGGATTCGGTGTCCTACACCTCCGCCGTGCCACACTGCCTGCGCCGGATCGACGGTACGAAGCACTACCCCGAGGACGTCGTGGGTGAGGTGCACGCCGACGGCGAGATGTGGTGGTCCGCGCTTTATGCGATCAGGGGCGCCGTGGGCGCGCGGAAGGCGGACACGTTGATCATCGACGCGCAGTTCGCCTTCGCACCGGACACCACCTTCCGCGCAGCGGCGCAGGCCACGGTGCGAGCCGCCAACCGGCTGTACGGAGCCGCGACGGCAACTATTGTCGCGGCCGCCTTCGGCTCCCGTGGCCTGCTCTGACCGCTTCGAGTGGAGGTTCTCGTGGAGCTGCCCGATCTGACCGCCACCACCGAGAGTCAGCAGCGAGCGTGGTCGACCGGTGACTTCCACCGCATCGGCGTCTCGCAGGTCATCGTCGGCGAGTTACTCGTCCGGGCGCTGGACCTGCACGCCGAGGAGCGCGTCCTGGATGTCGCCGGCGGGGCCGGCAACACGGCGCTGGCGGCTGCCAGGCGGTGCGCCGACGTCGTGTGCACCGACTACGTCCCGGAGTTGCTGGAGCGGGCGCGGGTGCGCGCGGCCGCCGAGGGACTACCGCTGCGCACCGAGGTGGCCGACGCGCAGGACCTTCCGTACCCGGACGGGTCGTTCGACGTGGTCACGTCGACCTTCGGCGCGATGTTCGCGCCGGACCAGGAGCGCACCGCCGACGAGTTGCTACGCGTTTCTCCGCCCGGGCGGCCGGCTCGGCATGGCGAACTGGACGCCCGAAAGTTGGGTCGGCGTGCAGTTCGCCGTACAGGCCCAGCACCTACCGCCGCCGCCCGGCGTCCGTCCGCCGTCAATCTGGGGGACCGAACAGCGACTGCGCGAATTGTTTGCCGACCGCATCGCATCGCTGACCGTGCGCGAGCGCTTCTGTCCCTTCTGCTATCCCAGCACTCAATGGCTGTTCGACCTGTTCCGAGAATCGTTCGGGCCGGTCGCGACGGTGTGGGCCGCACTGGGTGACCGCGAGCGGGAGAGCTTCCGGCAGGATTGGCTGTCGTTGGCCGGACGGCACAACACCGCCAGCGACGGCACCTGCATGGTCGAATCCGCCTACCTCGAGGTTGTCGCCGAGAAGGCCTGACCCAGCTGACGCTCGAGCACCTCGCGGGCCTCGACCAGCGACGGGCCGTACCACGTCAGGTGCCGGCCGCTGACCAGCGCCGCCGGCAGGTCGGGGAACGCCTCCGGCCCGTCGACGGCACTGCACCCAGCACCATCCACGGCCGGCGCCAGATCGGCGCACGGGGGTGCCGAGATCGTCCTCACACGTCCGTGACACGGATCCCCGCATGGGCGGAATAGCGCCGGTTCACCGCGATGAGGTTGGCCGTGAGAGCTTCGAGCTGACGGCAGTTGCGCAGCCGGCCGGCGTAGACCCCGCGCAATCCCGGCACCCGGGCGACCAGCGCCTGCACCAGATCGGTGGCGGCTCGATCGTCTCCAACGACGAGGACGTCGGTGTCGACCCGGTCGACGGACATGTCGGCGAGCAGGACAGCCGAGAGATGGTGAAAGGCGCCGACCACCCGGCTCTCGGGCAGCAGTGACTGAGCCTGCTCCGCCGCGCTGCCCTCGGGCACGTCGAGCGCGTAGGCGCCCTGCTTGTCGAATCCCAGTGGATTGACGCAGTCGACAACGACCGTGCCGATCAATTCCTCGCGTAGCGACCTGACCGTGTCGGCGTGGCCGTCCCACGGCACGGCGATGATGACGACATCGGCCAGGCGGGCCACCGCTGCGTTGCCGTCACCGTGCACATCTGAGCCGGCGGCCAGCGACGAGACTTCGGCAGCGGCCGCGGCCGCCCGATCCGGGTCGCGTGAACCGATCAGCACCCGCTGACCGGCGACGGCGAAGCGCACCGCCAACCCGTGCCCCTGCGGACCGGTGCCTCCGACGATCCCGAGCGCGAGCCCTGCGACGTCGAGCGGCTCGGATGTCGGCGCGGGCATGCGGCTCTCCTCACTCAGGTGGAACGTCATCTTCGCAGGCCTCCCGCATTCCCTTCGTACGGCAAAGTCGCTGGACGCGAGCACCGCTGGCCGCGAGGCTGGGCAGTCGTGGATCCGTCTGAGCCGTCGCACCTCTCGCCCGATCCCGGGCTTCTCGCCGAGACAGCCGCTCGCCGCCGGCCCGGAACGTTCGGGCGCTTTGCCCTCGACCTGTCACCGCTGCGCACGTCGCGCGACTTCCGGCTCAACTTCATCGGCTCCCTTGTTTCGCTTTTCGGCGCGATGATCACCTTCGTCGCCTTGCCGTACCACATGGCTCAGCTCACCCACTCTCCCCTGGCGGTCGGACTGCTGGGGGTCTGCGAACTAGTGCCCATCCTGTTCATGGCCTTTGTCAGCGGGGCGCTGGCCGACTACGTCGACCGGCGTCGTCTCGTGCTGCTCTCAGAGGCGGCTGTCGTCGTGGTGGTCGGCGTGCTGCTGCTCAACGCGAGCCTGAACAGTCCCGCTGTGTGGACGTTGTTCGTCTGTGCCGCACTGCTGGCGGGCTGTGACGCGATCCAACGACCGGCCCTGGATTCGATGATCCCGCGGCTCGTTCGACCCGATCAGATACCCGCCACCTCCGTGCTCACCTCACTGCGGTTCAACCTGGGCGCCATCGCCGGCCCGGCCGCCGGCGGCCTGCTGATCGCCGCGGTGCCGCTCCCCTGGGTCTACGCGGTCGACGTCGCGACGTTGGCGGTCTCGCTGACCGCCCTGCTGCTCATGCGGTCGGTGCCACCCCCACCCGACGCAGAGCGGCCGAGCGTGCGCAGCGTGCTCGACGGGCTCCGGTACGCCCGAAGTCGCCCGGAACTGCTCGGCACCTACCTCGTCGACATCAACGCCATGTTCTTCGGCATGCCCATGGCATTGTTTCCGTTTGTTGCCAACCATTTGGGTGGGCCGCAAGTGCTGGGCCTGCTGTACGCAGCTCCTAGCGTCGGTGGAATTGTCGCGACCTTGACGTCGGGCTGGTCCGCCCGGGTTCATCGGCACGGCTTGATGGTCGTTCTCGCCGCGGCCGCGTGGGGGGTCGCCATTGTGGGCTTCGGCCTGGTGGACAGCCTCTGGCTTTCCCTGTCGTTCCTGGCCCTCGCTGGTGCCGCCGACAACATCAGCGGGATATTCCGCACGGTCATCTGGAACCAGACAATTCCGGATCACCTGCGCGGACGGCTAGCAGGGATAGAAATGGTGAGCTATACGACGGGCCCCTTGCTGGGCAACACCGAATCGGGACTGGCCGCCTCGCTGTTCTCGCTGCGGACATCCATCGTTTCCGGTGGCGTGCTGTGCATTGTGGGCACCGGCCTTCTGGCACTGGCTCTGCCTGCCTTCCTGCGGTACGACGGAAGGCAGGGGCTGGCGATCAAGCAGGCGGCTGACGCGGCCCGAGTTGCCGATGGTTAGGGCTGGTAATCCGGCCGGACAAAGCGATCAGGCAGCCACCGGAGTGGCTGCCTGACCCGTGCCCGTCTCGGCGACTGCGAACTAACTCTTCTTCGTCGCCCGCTTGGTCGGCGCCCGCTTGGTCGCGGGTTTGCGCGCGGAGGTCACCGCGCGCGCGGTCGTCTTCTTAGCCGCCGACGTCTTCTTGGCGGTCGTCCGCTTCCCGGCGCCCTTCTTGGCCGCCGTGGTGCGCTTGGCCGTCGTAGCCTTGCGCGTCGCCGCACCCTTCTTGGCCGCCGTGCTGCGCTTGGCCGTCGTAGCCTTGCGCGTCGCCGCACCCTTCTTGGCCGCAGTGCTGCGCTTGGCCGTCGTAGCCTTGCGCGTCGCCGCACCCTTCTTCGCTGCCGCCGACTTAGCCGTCGTCTTCTTCGCCGCCGGCCGCTTGGTTGCGGCCTTCTTCGCGGTTGTCTTCTTCGCGGTCGACTTCTTTGCCGCCGCCTTCTTTACCACCATGAGTCCTCCTTCAAGGGGATCCTCGTACGTTCAATGAATGACATCAACGGGCGAACGTCAACACGCCACGCCGTACGACGCACAGCGCTGACAGAGCGGCCTCCCTTCGTTCGCAACGGTCCTCGCTGTTGCGGTGCAACACGCCGGAGCCGAAAAGGCTTGCAGCGCTTAGCTTTCTAGCCGCCCCGAGGAAAGACCCTGCGAACAATGTGCCCTTCGATGCGACGCCGGATGGCGCGCACAGAAAGAGCATCGGCTTGTTGTCAACAGCCACCCAAACAACTGTCCTCTTTGTTCTGCGATAATGCCAGCCGAACGCGGATCGCGCCGCGAAGCGCGGCGTGTACCGGCCTGTGTCCACATTGGACATGGCCCAAGAAGTGTCTTCGAGGGTCCGGTCGCGTACATGAGACCAGCACAGTCGACCGACGGAATCGGCGGTCCGTCAGGAGCGTCCCGAAGCGATGGCCGGCCGAGGGATGACCAATGAGACATTGCGGGATGATCGCCGCGATCATGGCCCCATCACAAGGTGGCCGAGCTAGCCGAGCATGGTTGGCCGTGGAGTGGATCTTCGATGAGTGAGCACAGGTGTCAAGGGCAAGCAGCTAGGACGACCCTCGAACGCGGACGAACGCGTCCTCGGTGTTGTTCGTGTCGCCGGCCACGAGATTGTCGGCGACCGACGCGAACGCTACGTACCGACCGTCCGCGCTGATGGCACCGGGCGACGTGAAGCCATTCGCTTGGCCACCGCTGCTCGACATGTTGACCCGCTCTGTCGTGCCGGCCAGGCGGTCCCTCAGGAACACGTCGTAGGTGCCGTTTGTGTCACCCTGAACCAGATTTGATGCAAACGAATGGAACGTGACGTAGCGGAAATCGGCGCTGGCCGACGACGCGAAGCTGTCAGAGTCGCCCTGTGCGCCGGTGCTGGACAGGCTCACTCGGGTGGTGGTCCCGGTCATTCGATCCCGAAGGAATGCGTCGAACACCCCGTTGGTGTCATCAGTGACGAATTTCTTTGCCCGCGAGGAGAAGGCGACGTAGCGCCCGTCCGCGCTGATCGGTCCGGCGTCGCTGGCGAACCCCTGGACGCCCGTGCTCGACAAGCTGACTCGGCGTGTCGTACCGGCGCTCGTGTCTCGGACGAACACGTCCCGAGCGCGATTCGTGTCGCCCGGGACCAGATTCGAGGCATCTGAAGTGAAACTTGCGTACCGGCCGGTGGCGCTGATGAACGCTGCATAGCTCCGGCCGTTCCCTTCGATGCCCGCGCTGGACAGGCTGAGCCGGCTGGTGGTACCCGCCCAGGTGTCACGTATGAACACGTCGAGCGCCGCGTTGGTATCGCCTGCGACGAGGCTCGAGGCACCGGACTGGAAGACGACATAGCGGCCGTCGCCGCTCAGCCGAGGATTCAGACTCTGCTGGTTTGCCTCCCCGCCCGTGCTGTTGACGCTGACGCGGGTGGTGATCCCGTACCACCGGTCTCTGACGAAGGCGTCGGTCTCACCATTCGTGTCGCCCGGGACGAGGTTCGAAGCGTCGGACTGGAACGCGACGTATCGGCCATTGCTGCTCACCGAGCTCGAGAGGCTAGCTCCGTCGCCCTGAAGGCCGGCGCTGGAGACGCTGACCCGGCTTGTGGCGCCGTTCCGCAGGTCCTAGACGAATACGTCCTCGCGATGATTGGTGTCACCCGGCACGAGGTTGGAGGAGTATGAACTGAAGACCACATATCTGCCGCCGGCGGCGATAATGGCAAACTCGCTGAGGTCGTTGCCTTGCGCTCCCGCGCTGCTCACGCTCACTCGAACTGTGACGGCTCCCGGCACGGCAGCCGAGCCCGCGGTGGCAGCCGACAGACAGAGGGCACCGGCCGCGCCAGCCGCTGCAACGGATACGAATCGCCAGTTGTGTCCCATCGCTAGTCACCTCGAGAGAGCCAGGTTGTCGAACCGGCCCGGTCAGCTAACGCGGCCTCCGGCCGGCTGTCAACGCGTACGGCCGGGCGCTGCTCTAGCACGATGGTCTGCTGGGAAGCCGGACCCGTCCGACGTTGTAGAGACGCTCTGCCCGTTCATGTGGTGGGGCGCCGTCGTCGATGAACTGGTTGGCGAAGACGGATCGCGGTCGGCAGCGTGACCAAGGTCGCAGCTCCGGGCTCATCCCGTCGTCGCCGTGCGTTGACGTCAAGCTGCCCATGGCGGTGCGCTGGTCAGACGGGGTGCGACGGACGAGTCGGCCTGTACGCCGGGAACAGTCAAGCGCGATCCCCTCACCTGCAGCAACACGCTCGATAGTGCTCCTGACCTGCGATTATGCCTGTTCACCGCGTGACGTGGCGTTCGCTGCTTTCCGCGCTGGTGTGCCCCCAGTGTGCCCCGCTCGGTCCACAGTGGACGGTCGACGTAGCTTCCGGCTTGACTCCCGGCGTGCCTTCCCCCATAGTTTCCAACGTGACCTACGACCGGGTTCGGGATAACCGGCTCCGAAGGATGGCCGACCGCCAGGGCCTCGTGCTGCGCCGGTCACGACGCCGCGACGTGCGCGCATTGGACTACGGGCGCTACTGGCTATCGGACGCCCGGACGAACCGACTGGTGACGCCCGAGGCCGGGCTGACCATCGATGAGGTGGAGGTGTACCTGACCGACCGATAGACCCGGCAAGGCGGCCCGCCTGGTTGCGCTAACAACACAGGCGGGCCTTGATCCCTCACCCTCCGGAAAGGGCAAGGAACCCGATGAGCGACCCTACGCAACCCCGCGTGACCCGTGCGATACGACGCCTGCGAGACGCGACGAAGCGGCGCCCGCCCCAGCGCAGCCCGGGCGAACTGATCGAGCCGTACCTCGACCGGCTACAGCGGGACGACCAGCCCCGCGTGACCACCTCCGGGCGCATCCTCTGCTACGGCATTCTCAACGAGAAGACCGACATCCTCGAGCGCCGACTGCTGGCCTTCATCGACGCGATTGCCTGCCAGCTCGACCATGATGATTACGGCGGCGTGTTCGGCGCCCGACTCGCGCTCCTCGCGATCGTCGACCCGGCCACGACCGAGGCCGCGCTTGCCGCGCTCACCGGCGAGGAGACATAGCTCGTCGTACGCCGACGGTTGCTCGCGACCTAGCTGGGACATCTTGACGAGATATCCACCACCGTGGCTTCCTAGCTGCAGCTCCTCTGATTCCACGGTAGCCTGCTCGGATGGCGACTGAGAGGCTCTCGATCTCGACCGAACGGCTGGCCGAGCGTGACTTGCTGGACCTGGCGGCCGAGCTTGATCCGTACGGCGGGAGCCTTGCGTTCGTGGACTGGGTGCGCGTCCCCGATTCCATGGTCGTCGCGGTCCGGTTTCCTGAGGACGAGGAGAAAGCGCAGCGATGCAGAGAAATCCTCGCCCTTTGGACGGGCGAGGAGCCCGAGCGGCTAGACGAGGGCTAATCTTCCCCATGATTCTTGGGGAGGCGCGCGAGCAACGGGCGCCGTGCGCCCGCCATGATTGGCGTTATGCCTCAGCAGGAGCGCCCTAACGAGCGACGGGCCGCAGCCACTGTCGCCCGGCATTTGCATGTGCAGCCTGAATATGTCGACCTCACGGGCGGCGTGGATTACCGCTTCGAGCGCACGGGCCGGCCCGCGGCCCTGGAGGTGACGCGGCGGACTAGCCCGGTCGCCCACTCAAAAGCCGCCGTCGCGAGCAAGCACGAGCACGTCATCGAGACGGGGCTGCTCCACCGCGACTGGGCCGTCACGTTCGACGGCTTCCCGTCCTACAAGGGTCTGAAAGAGCGGCTCGTGCCGGCGCTGATGACGCTTGAACAGCACCACTTCTTCGACTACCACGAAGACGTGCATCGCTGGTGGCTCAGCCATGTCCCGACGCTGCGAGAGGCTCTCGACGTGCTGGCCGACGAGCGAGTTCGCTCCGCCGACGCGGTGAACTTCAGGGGCGACCGCATGCAGAACGGCCCGATCAGTCGCGTCTTCCTCAACCTCTCCAGCGCATGGGTCTACGGCGGCGTCGAGAGCGCCCTGACTCTCCTGGAATCGCTCGTCGCCGACTCGAACTCGATCGGCGACCGGTTGAAACTCGATGAGACCCATGCCACGGAGCGGCATCTATGGATTTGGCTCGACCGGCACACCGACATGTGTCTGCGTCATGCGCTAGAGACCGATGAGGACCGCCTCCCGGAGCGACCGCCGGCGCTACCGCGCGAGGTCACGCACCTGTGGTGCGTCGACGAGCCGACCGGCCGGGGGTGGTACTACAGCCCGGACACCGGCTGGGCGTGGATCGGCGCTGTCTCCGCCGACACGGACACGTGGGCGGTACCCCCCCCCGCGCTGACCCCGGTACCCCCCCTAGCGGGGGGGGAGGACGCCTGACTGGACATGGGTCATGGGGCTTGGTCATCTGCGCGACCACCCCTCCCCCCTACGTGGGCGGCGCGGGACGCAGGCCGGTCGTCGGGCGCGAAAGGAGACCACCCTCGCAGCCTTGGCTCCAGGGTGGACACGATGGCGAACTACATGCACCCCGGTGGCGTTGACGCGCCGCGCCGCCACGCTGGTTAGCCGCTGCCGAGCCCGCACCCGGCTGCCGATACCCCGAGTACCCGCACGCCCTCGTCGAGATGTACGGCCTTCTCAGCCGCCCCGCGGTCGGAGGCGCGCACCCGGTGCACGGTGCGGTGGCCGTTGGGGTGCTCGGTGAGGATCTCGTAGGTCTCGCCGGCCGTGGTCTCGACCTGAAGGTCGGGCACGGGTGGTTCGGCCTTGGTCTGCTTCGTCGTTGCCATCGAGGGCCTCCTGCTCACGTGCTGTAGTTGGTGAGTCTGAACGCGTCGGGGACCAGGGCGTCCCCGCCGGTGCGCCAGTGCAGGTACCAGCCGCGTTCGCCGGTGGGCCGCCGGTTGGCGCCGACGACGGCGAGGATCGGCACGATCGACGTCCCCAGCCGGTCGACGATGGCGTACTGCCGGAAGTCACCGGACAAGAGGAGGTAGTCCGCCGCGGCGCCGGTCAGCGTCCCGTCCATGTTGCTGTTCTCGACAATTTCCCATCCGGCCATCCGCGGCCGGGGACCGGAGTCGTCCACCAGGCTCTCGGTCAGCCCGGTGCCCTTGATGAGCACCCGGTAGCCGTTGACGATCGACAGGTTCGCCATGAACTTCGCCCGGGGCCGCCACCGGGCCGGGAGGGCGTTCTGGTTTGCGAACACGTCGCCCGCGGCGAGCGCATTTGTGCCGGTGGCGATGACCGAGCCGCCGACCGCGCTCACGGCGGTAATGACGCCCTTGGGCTGGCCGGTGCCGGAGCCCAGGGTGAACGCGTTGGCTTCGAGCTGGGCCTTCGCGTCCACGAACAGCTCGCTGACCTGCGCTCCGATGTCGGAGTCCTCGTCGAGCTCGTAGGAGGCCTGCACGTAGGCGGCGCCCTTGAACGCGACGACGGGCGGCTGGGTGAGGGTCGGGCTGTCGTCGGAGACTTCCGCGGCCTCGGCGTCCCAGGAGGCGACGACGCCGGCACTCGTGACGAACCGTTTCTCGTTGTAGATGGTTTGCGTGACCCGGGCGACCGCGCGCATCGGATCGACGCTGCCGGCCGAGGAGATGATTATCTGCGGGTCCAGCTCGTATGGGACCAGGAACCCGCCGGCGCTGCCGGTGCCGATGTTCATCGCCCGGGTGAACTCC